>CAIOZW010000030.1 GCA_903862855.1 uncultured Acidobacteriota bacterium | reverse complement strand
GAAAAGGAGAATATTGTCTGGAAGACGGCCATCCACGATCGTGGCTGGTCGTCGCCGGTGATCTACGGCAACCAGATCTGGTTGACAACGGCATCGAAGGATGGCCGGCAGCTCTTCGCGCTCTGCCTGGATCGCCAGACCGGGCAGATCATTCGTGACCTGAAGCTCTTCGAGGTCGCGACTCCCCAGTACGCCCATCCATTCAACAGCTATGCCTCACCAACACCGGTGATCGAAGATGGTCGCGTCTACATCACCTTCGGCTCACCCGGCACGGCCTGCATCGACACGAAGAGCTTCCGGGTCATCTGGCAGCGGACGGATATCGAGTGCAACCACTTTCGTGGTGCCGGTTCATCGCCAATCATCTTCCGCAACCTGCTGCTGATGCACTATGACGGCAGCGACCACCAGTTCGCCATCGCCCTCGATAAACGAACCGGCCGGACCGTCTGGCAGACGAGACGCACGGTCGACTTTCGCGATCTGAATGAAAAGGGAGTCCCGGCGGCGGAGGGCGATTATCGCAAAGCCTTTGCGACACCGCACGTCGCAACGATCAATGGCCGGCTCGAGATGATCAGCCTCGGCTCGCGGGCGGCCTATGGCTATGATCCACTGACGGGGCGCGAGCTCTGGCGGGTCGAGGAGCACGAGCAGTTCTCGGCGAGCACCCGTCCAGTGCTTGGCCACGGAATGATCTTCTTCCCGACAGGCTTTTCGGTCGGCCAGCTCTTTGCGGTCAAGACCGGTGGGAGCGGCAATATCACCGGCAGTCACGTTGCCTGGAGATATAAGCGCGGTGTCTCGAACAAGCCATCGATCCTGCTGATCGATGACCTGATCTACATGATCGGCGATACCGGGATTCTGAGCTGCCTCGAGGCGAAGAGCGGGGCGCTGGTCTGGATGAAGCGGATCGGCGGAGAGTTCTCGGCCTCGCCGGTCTACGCGGATGGAAAGATCTATCTGATCGATGAGGCAGGCAAGTCGACGGTCATCCGGCCCGGTCGAAGCTTTGACCTCGTCGCCGAGAATACCCTTGACGAGGGGGCGCTCGCCTCTCCCGCCGCGGTCGATGGTGCGCTCTTCATCAGGACCCGAACCCACCTCTACCGGATCGAGTAGGGGCACCTGGTGGTTGCCCCTATACCCGTTCAGTCAAAACGTGGGCAGGCACAAGGCCTGCCCCTACGGTTATCGCGAACGTGGTTGACGATATAGGCTGATCCCAAATAAAGGATCGTCATCGTCAGAGAAACGGGCAAGTCGATTATCTTGAGGACAATCAACTCAACTAAAGTGATTAGCCACTTTTGGGGCCGTTGATTGGGTTCTCTTCAAATGAACGCAGCCACATCTCTATCTTAGTAGAAAATACTGAATCTTGCTTGACAAGTTAAAATTAACCGACACTGGTTGACCATACATTCCAATGCGTCATCAATTCTGGGATGAATTTCGAACTGACTTTGCTATTCTGAATCCAATAGGGGGGGTTCTTTCTTCAACTTTAGTTGGTAATTGGAATGAAACCATACTAAAGGCAGGACCTAACTGAAAACTTCCACCACAAACATAGCTTGCTTCTATAATAAATCTTTCACTACAGTACTCCGGGATATTGCCATGTACATCAAATAGTCCCCAAGCATTTGCAATACCCAGTTTACCCGGCGGATATAACAAATTGTTCGTTATCACCTCATCGCCTAACCTTTTGGTATTATAATTTGCTACTACAGGCAACAACTGTTTACCATAGGCGTACTGTGTAGAAGAACCGGCTCGCGCGGCATACTCCCATTCCATTTGGTTAGGTAACCTGTACCCATTTCCCAATCTGGGGCTTCCGGGTTTTGTGTGGGTTGGGGTGAAAAAATGGGGGATCCATGAGATCCTCCGGTCATGCAAGACAAAGAACTTTATGAAAAACTGCTTGGCCTGTGTGCTCCCTGGAGCGTCCAGAAGGTGGATCTCCAGATTAAAGAGATGAAGGTCACTTTGAAACTGACCCATCAACCACTGTGGAGGTTCAGGTGTCCAGAATGTGACGAGGAGTGCCCCACCCACGATCATCGACAGCGAAAGTGGAGACACCTTGATACCTGTGGGGATGTCACCATGATCGAGGCCGGCGTCCCGCGGGTTGACTGCCCGAACCACGGAATTCGCCAAGCCCACGTTCCGTGGGCTGAGCCAAGCGGACGGTTCACCTCCCTGTTTGAGGCGATGACTATCTCGTGGCTCAAGGTCG
>CAIOZW010000029.1 GCA_903862855.1 uncultured Acidobacteriota bacterium | reverse complement strand
CGCCAGTGAGCCCTTCAGTCTCCCGCGCCTCGACGAGGATGGGTGAGCCGATGGTCAGCCAGAAGAGCCAGGGATGCGGATTGAGCAGATTGGCGAGCGCTCCGGTGAGCAGGGAACGCGGGGGCAACGCCTCGTCCTCGGTGTGGAGCGAACTCTCCGTCCGCCAGCTTCCGGCAGCGATGACCAGCAGCAAGCCGGCGCCGGTAAGGGCGATCACTCCGAGAAGGCGATCAACCTCCGCCACTCGGCTCAGGATCATCCAGGTTATGGCGACAATCGGGAGGTCACTCAGCAATGGGGCGATGGCCAGCTTCAGCCCTTCGCGAACTCCAAAGCGGAGTGACTGGGCGATGACCAGCGTCATCATCGGCCCGGGAGAGATTCCGGCGGTTGTTCCGAGGACGATCCCCAGCATCAGGTATGTTAGCATCGACAACTCTGGCTCCTGGTCAGGCCCACCTGACTGTCTGGTGGCCAGCGCGAGTGCGTCACCGGCCAGTCGTAAGAAGTTACATATGGTCTATCTCAATCAGTACACCCATCGAAATCAGGTCACTCCCGCCCAGCTCGACCATCTGCTGGCGAATGGCTGGCGCCATTTTGGCACCGAGTTCTTTCGTTATTCGCTCGCGGTCGATCAGGGCGCGATACGGCGGGTCATGCCATTGCGAATACGTCTGGCCAACTTTGTACATTCGCGCAGCCAGCGGCGAGTTCTCGCCGGCAACCGCGATACTGAGCTGCTGATCAGTCCGGCGGCCATCGATCCGGTCGTCGAAGATCTCTTTGCGCGACACAAGAATCGATTTGCCGACAACGTCCCTGACTCGATCTACGATTTTCTCTCGCCGCAGCCGGCGACCATACCCTGCCGGAACGATCGACTCACGGTTTGCCACGATGACCGGGTGATAGCCGTCGGCTTTCTCGATCTTGGCCAGCAGGCAGCCTCGGCCGTCTATGCCATGTTCGATCCGGATGAATCATCGCGCAGTCTTGGAATATACATGATCCTGCGTGGAATCGATTATGCAAAAGAGCTCGGGCTGAAATATTATTACCCCGGTTACGCCTATGTCGAACCATCATTCTATGACTACAAGAAGCGCTTCAGCGGGCTTGAATACCTCGACTGGCAGGCCGGCTGGAAGCCGTTCAATTTGAACCTTTCGTTTGAACCCACTGGTGACGGCCTGTGAAGAGGCAGAGGAGATGACATGAAGAGACTGCGTTGGGGAGTATTGAGTACATCGCGTTTTGCGCAACAGAAGATCGTCCCGGCAATGAAGGATTGTGAGTATGCCGAGGTGGCGGCGATCGCCTCTCGGGATCGGGAGAAGGCGACCGAGGTCGCAACCCGGCTCGGCATTCCCCGGGTTCATGACTCCTATGAGGCGATGCTGGCCGATCCGGAGATCGATGTCATCTACAACCCACTGCCAAACCATCTGCACGTGCCGCTCTCGATTGCGGCACTCGAGGCGGGCAAGCACGTGCTCTGCGAAAAACCGGTCGGTCTCGACGCGGCAGATGCGGCGCGGCTGCTCGAAGCGGCACGACGCCATCCTCACCTGAAGGTCATGGAGGCCTTTATGTACCGTCTCCATCCACAGTGGCAGCGGGCGCGACAGCTGGTCGCGGAGGGAAGGATAGGCCAGCCCCTGACGATCAACTCATTCTTCTCATATTTCAATACGGACCCGGGGAATGTGCGCAACATGGACGGGATCGGTGGCGGTGGACTGCTTGACATTGGCTGCTACTGCATCTCCCTCTCGCGGTTCATCTTTGATGGCGAGCCGCGCCGTGTGCTGGGTCTGATCGAGAACGATCCGGATTTCAAGGTCGATCGACGTGCTTCGGCCATTCTCGATTTCGGTCCGCGGACAGCGACCTTCACCTGCAGCACGCAGCTCGCGCCCTACCAGCGTGTCCAGATTCTTGGTGACCGGGGACGCCTCGAGATCGAGGTGCCCTTCAATCAGATGCCTGATCGACCCTCGCGCCTCTTCATCGATCTGGCTGGCGAGGTGGAGGAGATCGTGCTCCCCCCCGCCAATCAATATACCATCCAGGGTGATCTCTTCTCGTTGGCAGTGATCAATGATACGCCGGTTCCGACGCCGCTCGAGGACGGGCTGCAGAATATGCGGGTGATCGATGCGGTATTTGCGAGTGCGCGAAGCGGGGGATGGGTCGAGGTGGGCTGATTGCCGCCGCGCTCCACTTGACCTTAACGAGCGCTTTCAAAGTGGGGCAGGTCATTGAGTCTTGTGTCGATCTGATGACAAAAAATGAGCAAAGATAACTTTTTTCTTGACAGACCAGGCTTGGATGCGTATAAACAACCTGTAATTTTTCCGTGGTGATTTAAGGCGAATTGCTCCACGTTAAACAAAGCGCTAAACAGCCGGGAAGACGACTTTTCAGAAGCCTCTCGCTGTCACAGACGCGAGGGGCTTCTGTTTTATATGCCGTTCAATGGCTTTAATCACCTTTGACATACTGCGTGGCGATTTACGACAACTTGCTCCACGTTAATAACTGCTAAAGAGTCGCTGGAAAAGTATTCTCCTCGAGAAGACGCTCCGTGCCGATCTCTTTGGCTTGGAGCGTCTAATTTTTTGGTGTCAGTGATCGTCGTGCCAGTAGACCAGACAATCAAAATTGAGTAAGGGGAATCAACATGTCATTACGAATTGGAGAGATAGTACCGGATTTTACAGCAGAGACTAACGAGGGCTCGATCAACTTTCACGAGTGGATTGGGGATTCGTGGGCGATACTCTTCTCGCATCCGAAGGACTTTACACCGGTCTGCACGACCGAGCTCGGCTACGTGGCGAAGATCAAGCCGGAGTTCGACAAGCGCGGAGTGAAAGTGATTGGTCTGAGCGTAGACAAGGCCGATTCGCACCAGCGCTGGGCGGCGGATATCGAGGAGACGCAGGGGACGGCACTCAACTTTCCGGTGATTGCCGACGCTGATCAGAGGGTCGCGCGGCTCTACGATATGATCCATCCCGAGGTGAGCGACATCTTCACGGTGCGTTCAGTCTTTATCATTGGTCCGGACAAGAAGGTCAAGGCGACGGTCACCTATCCGGCGAGTACGGGGCGCAATTTTGACGAGATCCTGCGGATCATCGATTCGTGCCAGTTGACGGCGAAGTACAGCGTGGCCACGCCGGTCAACTGGAAGGATGGAGATGACTGCATCATCGTTCCAGCGGTCTCGGATGAGCAGGCGAAAGAGAAGTTTCCAGGTGGCTGGAAGGCGCTCAAGCCATATCTGCGTATCGTTCCGCAGCCTGGAAAGTAGCCTTAACAGAACGTGTGCCCTGCGAGAGGTATCCTCTGACCACCTCTCGCAGGGCGATAATAACGACACCAGCCGCGTGGCTGGTCGATCAGCAAAGTGGAAGGGGGGTGAATGATCAACAGACAGCCGACCGTGAAGAGATCGACGATCTGGTTGCGAATGGCCCAGCCGTTCTTCATCCTTCTCCTGCTTCTTCTTGTTATGGTCTCGCGTGAGTCCGCGTTGGAAGCGACTGGAAATGTCAAGACGCCGGTGCGTGTCCTGCTAGTGACGGGCGGCCACCTTCATGACCTTGAGTTCTACAGCCTCTTCAATCGTCCGGAATGGCGGGTGACAGTCGATCCGCATCCGGCCGCCTTTGCTGGTGACATCAGGCAGCGCTACGATGTCGTAGTGCTTTATGACATGGTGCGGTCGATGGATGAAGATCGGCAGCGCAATCTGCGCAACTTTGTCGAGAGCGGCAAGGGAGTGGTGGCATTGCACCACGCCGTCTGTGCCAATGTCGACTGGAACTGGTGGGTCGAAGAGGTGATAGGTGGACGCTACCTCTTCGAGCCTTTCGAGGGGCGTGTTTCGAGCTACATTCACGATCGAAGGCAGAAGATCAGCGTCGTCACGGATCATCCGGTGACGCGGGGGATTGGTGACTTCCAGATCGTTGATGAGACCTACCGTAATCTCTGGATCTCGCCGCGGGTCAAGGTGCTGCTGCGGAGTGATGATTCGACCAGTGATGGGCCCGTCGCCTGGATCGGTCCACACGAGAGGTCGCGCGTCGTCTATCTCCAGTTGGGGCATGACCGCCAGGCCCATCTCAATCCCCGGTATTCACAAATGGTCCGGCAGGCCGTTGACTGGGCTGCCGGCAGACAGCCAGTAAAGTGATCGCCACCAATTCGCTACGCTATCCATTCTCACCCACGTCCAGCCTCCTTCACAGGTGACAAACGATTCGGTCAAACTCCATCCGGTTTGGTATAATCACTTCTTGGACAGAAGAATGTTGGAGCTCAGCATCCAACCCATCAACGAAGGGGTCGCAGAGTCGGCTCCACCAGCCAGGAGAACGGAGTACCTACCATGGAAAGATCACTTGCGAACAAGATCGATAATCAAAGAGAGGACAGAATGACCAACGGGCGAGATCCCTCGACCCCCCTGAGCCGGAATACCAATCTGCTCAAATGGGTCGAGAAGATGGCCCGTCTGACACAGCCTGACGCCATCCACTGGGTCGATGGTTCAAAGGAAGAGTACGACCAGCTTTGCGATCTGCTGGTTAGCAACGGCACCTTCACAAAGCTCAACGAGGATCTCTGGCCGGGCTGCTTCTATGCGCGTTCAGACGCGAGTGATGTGGCGCGTGTCGAGGATCGAACCTTCATCTGCTCACTCTCCAAGGATGCGGCAGGGCCGACCAACAACTGGGAAGACCCTTTCAAGATGCGCAAGAAGTTGAAAGGGCTCTTCAACGGTGTCATGCGCGGGCGGACAATGTATGTGCTGCCATTCAGCATGGGGCCGGTTGGATCGTCATTCTCGCAGATCGGTGTGCAGTTGACCGACTCTCCGTATGTCGTGGTCAATATGCGGATCATGGCGCGGATTGGGACTCCGGTCTATCACGAGATCGACAAGGACGAGAAGCGGGTTGTGCCGTGTATGCACACGGTCGGAGTGCCGCTCGCGCCGGGGCAGGCTGATGTCCCGTGGCCGTGTCAGAAGGAGAAGTATATCGTCCACTATCCGGAGACGCGCGAGATCTGGTCCTATGGTTCGGGATATGGTGGCAACGCGCTACTCGGGAAGAAGTGTTTTGCGCTGCGGATTGCTTCGAACATTGCCCGCGACGAGGGCTGGATGGCCGAGCATATGCTGATCCTCGGTCTCGAGAATCCGCAGGGTGAGAAGACATATGTGACGGCGGCATTTCCGAGTGCGTGTGGCAAGACCAACTTTGCGATGCTCGTTCCACCGGCGGGTTTTGATGGATGGAAGGTCTGGACGGTTGGTGATGACATTGCGTGGATCAAGCCGGACAAGCAGGGAAGACTGCGGGCGATCAATCCCGAGGCCGGTTTCTTCGGGGTTGCTCCGGGAACATCGGTGAAGACCAATCCGAACGCGATGGCCGCGTTGTCGCGCAACACGATCTTTACCAATGTCGCCCTGACGCCGGAAGGAGGAGTCTGGTGGGAGGGGATGACCGACGAGCCGCCGGCTGAGTGTACGGACTGGCAGGGGAATCGCTGGACGCCGGAGATCGCCCGCCAGACGGGAGCAAAGGCGGCCCATCCAAATGCTCGTTTCACGGCACCGGCGAGCCAGTGTCCGACGATCGATCCGGACTGGGAGAATCCGGAAGGTGTGCCGATCAGTGCGATCGTCTTTGGCGGGCGGCGCGCCTCGACCATTCCGCTGGTCTACCAGGCCTTCAACTGGAGTGGTGGAGTCTACACTGGGGCGACGATCGGGTCGGAGATGACCGCCGCGGCGGCCGGGACGCTCGGCAAGGTCCGTCGCGACCCGATGGCCATGATTCCATTCTGTGGGTACCACATGGGCGACTATTTCCGCCACTGGATCCGGATGCAGCGGAGCCTGAGCGAGACGCCACGAATATTTCACGTCAACTGGTTCCGCAAGGACAAGGATGGAAACTTCATGTGGCCGGGTTTCAGCGAGAACATGCGCGTACTGAAGTGGATTGTCGACCGCGCCAATGGCCGGGCGATCGGGCGGGAGACCCCGATCGGGTGGATGCCACGTTACGATGACATCGAGTGGAATGGTCTCGATTTTTCACGCGAGAGTTTCGAGCAGTTGCAGGCCTTCGATCGGCAGGCGTGGCGTGAGGAGCTGCT
>CAIOZW010000028.1 GCA_903862855.1 uncultured Acidobacteriota bacterium | reverse complement strand
CCCAGACGTAACCGAGGGAGAAGTCGGGCTTGGGTGGACAGACGGGATTGTCGAGCGAGGTGGTCGCGTAGACGATCTCGCGGCCGGTTGGCGTATAGTAGGCGCATGTCGTCTTCCCCTGGCCATTGGAGAGCATCCGGACATCTGAGCCATCCAGATTCATCGAGAAGATCTGGTCGCAGCCATCGGCCTTGCTCGTCCGCTGGAAGATCAGCCTGCGCCCATCCTTGGCAAAGTAGGCCTCGGCGTTCTCTCCCTCGAAGGTGAGCTGGCGGATATTGGCGAGATGCACCTCACGCGGGTCCCGCAGCGGCTTGGGCGCCGCCGGGGCCTGGCTTTGAGTTGCGGCAATCCGGCCGGCCGGCGCAAGGCCGGCCAGCAGGACCAGGATCAGAAGAGCGATGTTGGTGGTCTGGCGCATCAGACTACTCCTCATCACGGGGTGGATTGTCACCGCCCTTGGCTCTCTTCTCTTCCTTGAGAAGGACCTTGCGGCTGAGACGGATCTTGTTCCCTTCGATGCCGATACACTTGACGAGAACCTGCTGACCCTCCTTCAGCTCATCACGGACGTCACGGACACGGTAGTCGGCGATCTCCGAGACGTGGAGCAGCCCATCGAGTCCGGGGAGGATCTCGATGAAGGCTCCGAAATCGACGATCCGCGAGACGGTCCCAAGGTAGGTCTTGTTCAGCTCGGCCTCGGCGGTCAGATCGCGTACCATCTGCATGGCCGCCTCTGCTGCATCACCACTCGCCGTGGCAATCGAGACGCGTCCATCATCGGTGATGTCGATCTTCGCGCCAGTCTTCTCCTGGATGCCACGGATGACCTTGCCGCCTGGTCCGATGACGTCACGGATCTTGTCGGGTGGAATCTGGATGGTGACGATTCGAGGTGCGTACTTGCTCATCTCGGTGCGCGGCTCGGTGATCATCTCCTCCATCTTGTCGAGGATGTAGTGGCGACCTTTCCGGGCCTGTTCAAGGGCCTCGGCAAGGATCATCGGATTGAGCCCGGTCACCTTGATATCCATCTGCAGACCGGTGATACCGTCACGGGTCCCGGCGACCTTGAAGTCCATATCGCCATAATGGTCCTCGGCGCCGGCAATATCGGTGAGGATCGCGTACTTCTTATCCTCCATGACCAGTCCCATCGCCACACCGGCGACGGCGGCACGGATCGGTACACCGGCATCCATCAGTGAGAGCGAACCTCCGCAGACGGTGGCCATCGATGATGAGCCGTTCGACTCGGTGATGTCCGAGACGATTCGCACGGTGTAGGGCCACTGGTCCTCGGCCGGCATGACCGCTTCGAGCGAGCGTGCGGCCAGAGCGCCGTGGCCAATCTCGCGGCGACCCGGGCTGCCGGTTCGGCCAGTCTCTCCGACCGAGAAGGGCGGGAAGTTGTAGTTGAGCATGAAACGGCGCTTGTACTCACCCGTCTCGAGGCTGTCGACATACTGGACATCCTGCGATGTTCCAAGAGTTGCGGTGACCATCGCCTGGGTCTCACCACGGGTGAAGAGCGACGATCCATGCGTCCGCGGCAGCCAGCCAACCTCGATCGAGATCGGACGGATCTCCGAGAAACGGCGTCCATCCGGACGACGACGATTGTTGAGAATGTCGTCGCGGAAGATCCGCTCCTTGAATCGATCGAAGAGTTCGGCGGCCTCGGCCCGCTGGGCCGGCACATCCTCGGGATAGCTCTCGATGACCCGCTTCTTGAGTGCATCGATCGCCGCATAGCTGGCAATCTTCGACTGGGTCGAGACATCGAGCGCCGCCCGCAGGTCGGTCGCAAACTTCTCCTCGAGTTCACGCAGCATCTCTTCATTGACCGGCTTCGGCGTGTACTCACGCTTCTGGACCTGCAGCGCCTCATACATCGATCGCTGGAGCTGGCAGAGCTTCTTGATCTCGCCGTGGGCAAACATCAGGGCCTCGACCATGACACTCTCGCTGACCTCCTTCGCCCCGGCCTCGACCATGCAGATCGCCTCTTCACTGCCGGCGACGATCAGGTTGAGAACCGAGTTGCGCAGCTGCTCATAGGTCGGATTGACGACATACTTGCCATCGACCAGACCGACGCGAACGCCGGCAATCGGGTTGTAGAAGGGAATGTCAGAGAGATAGAGCGCCGCTGAGGCTCCGGTGATTGAGAGCACATCCGGATCGTGTTCGTCATCGGCCGAGATGACCATCGAGATGACCTGCGTCTCGTGCGCATAGCCATCCGGGAAGAGCGGGCGAATCGGTCGATCGGTGAGGCGCGAGGTGAGAATCTCTTTCTCTGTCGGGCGCCCCTCGCGCTTGAAATAGCCTCCCGGAATTCGTCCGGCGGCGTAGCCATACTCACGGTAGTCGACCGTGAGTGGAAAGAAGTCGACTCCCGACTTGGGATTGCGGGCGGAGACGGCGGTGACCAGCACGACTGTCTCACCCTGGGTGACGAGAACCGCACCGTCAGCCTGCTTGGCGATCCGGCCGGTCTCGATCGTGAACTCGCGTCCACCAAGATTGATACCCTGTTTCAGGAACATTGAATTATCTCCTCTCAACAACAACAAAGCGGGTCGACTCCGATGGTCGAAAGCACCAGACTCCCGACTGTCGACACGCCATAACGATATGGACGTAGAAATAGCGACAGCCACCCCCGATCACGACTGCTGAGACGATTTAGCAGCGTGCCAGAGGTGGCTGGTGATAAATATTGCTGGATTCTTAACAAAATCCCCGAGTGCGGAGGTACCCTCCCCAAAAAAGGGAGGTGGCGTTGACTGGAAGATCCGCCGATGGACTCGTTCTGTGCGCCGTCACGTTCGGCTTGATGACCACCGCGGTGGCGTCCCGCCAGACGCCACACGCTCAACTCGATGATTTTACTACTTGCGCAGCCCGAGGCGCGCGATCAGATCATGGTAACGGTTGATGTCGCGCCGCTTGAGATAATCGAGAAGGCTGCGGCGCTGACTGACCAGCTTCAGAAGACCACGCCGGGAGTGGTTGTCCTTAACGTGCGCCCGGAAATGGGTGGTCAGATCATTGATCCGCTGGGTCAGCAGTGCTACCTGAACCTCGGGTGAACCTGTATCGAGGTTATGCGTCTTGTAGTGGGCAATGATGTCGATCTTTGCTTCTTTTGCTAACGGCATTCTAAGTTACATCTCCTGATTCTTGCGTAGAAAACTTCTGTTTTGGTGTCCTGAGACACCTTTGCCTTGTGGCAATCTGGATTGGTTAAGTCTTGGGCATTAGAGACTGTAAAGATCAGAGGGGGGAGTCAGCCCGATGACCGAGGTCAATTATGCAAAATCCCACCGAAAAGTCGATGACAGATTAATACCTGACGACCAGAACAGACTTTCAAACCGGCTGACCATCAGCCAGACCAGACTTAATACCAGAAACGACAAAATAGCAGAGCGGCATTCAAAGTTCAAGAGAACTTCCGGGTCTTGAAGGCCAGATATGAAAGAAACAGCTATGAAAGAAAGAGGAGGGCTGCCGGGTTATTCGATGGTCGCCAGGAGCTCTCCCGCAATGACAGTCTGGCCGGGGGTCACGCGGATGGCGGAGAGGCGTCCGTTCCGGGGAGCCTGAATCTCATTCTGCATCTTCATGGCCTCGACAACGATGATGCCGGTGCCCCGTTCGACCTCGACGCCCGGCTCGACAAGAATGGCGACGACCTTGCCAGGCATGGGCGAGGTCAGTTCGACCAGACCGCCGGCCGGCGAGTCTGGGCCACGGCGACGGCGTGGATCACGCACGGCAACCTCGATCCGGCGCCCATTGACGATGATCGACCTGCTTCCTGTCCCTGGCTGACCATTAATCTGGTCTCGATCGGCGCGGAGAATGGTATTGCCAAGCCGGACGAGATACCGGCCAGGTTCGGGTTGGCTGACGAGAGCGTCGCTGCTCCGACCGTCGACGCTGATCCGGACCGTGGTCGCGCCGGGTGTCGGCGTATCCGGGGTGATCTCGAGCAATGTCTCGGCCTTTCGGCCATCTATCTCCATCTCAAGACGGGTCATAGGTCACTTACTGAGGATCGCCTGGCGAGCCGCGAGCCGCCATTGACTCTGTTTACTGATAGAATCGCCAGCCTGCGGGCGTACCTGGCTGCTGGCCTGGAGATGTTCAAGAGCGGCGATGATTGCGGCGACCAACTCCTCATTATCGAGATCGCGTTCGATCTCCTCCCGGGAGATTGAGGGCGGCTGATCGGCGAGCATCCGCGCGATATATCCGGTATCGATGCGTCCGGCGATAAAATCGGGATCGGTCAGGACGCGCTTGAAGAAGGGAATGGTAGTCCGAATACCGCCGACGATATATTCGTCGAGGGCACGCTGGAGGCGGGATATCGACTCCTCACGTGTCGCTCCCCAGGCGGCGAGCTTGGAGATCATTGGATCGTAGTGGATGGGGACCTCCCATCCCTCGTAGACACCGCTGTCATCGCGGATTCCTGGTCCGGCGGGTGTGCGGAGAAGGGTGATCCGGCCCGGGGAGGGAAGAAACTGGCGATCGGGATCCTCGGCATAGACCCGGCACTCGATAGCCGAACCGTTCCAACGGACATCCTCCTGGCGGATCGAGAGCGGCTCGCCGGCGGCGATCCTGATCTGCTCCCGCACCAGATCGATTCCGGTTACCAGTTCGGTGACCGGGTGTTCGACCTGCAGGCGGGTATTCATTTCGAGAAAATAGAAGTTCCGCGACTCATCGACCAGAAATTCGACCGTCCCGACGCTCTGGTAGTTGGCTGCCCGGGCAATGCTGATGGCGGCGGCGCCCATTCGTTCGCGCAGATCAGGGTCATTGAAACTGGCCGGACACTCCTCGATGACCTTCTGGTGACGGCGCTGGATCGAGCATTCGCGCTCGCCAAGGTGGATGACATTACCGAAATGGTCGGCGACGACCTGGATCTCGATGTGGCGTGGCCGCTCGATGTTCTTCTCCAGATAGACTGCCGAGTCTCCAAAGGCGGCGCCAGCCTCGGCGCCGGCAAGCCGAAAGGCCTGGCTAAGTTCGGCGTCATCGTGAACGACGCGCATTCCCTTGCCCCCGCCTCCGGCCGCTGCCTTGAGCATGACCGGATAGCCGATGGCGGCGGCGACTCGCCTGGCCTCATCCTCGCTTGATAGCGGCTCTCGCGTTCCGGGGACGATCGGTGCTCCAGCCCGTTCAGCGGCTCGCCGGGCGCTGGTCTTCTCGCCCATCAGCTCGATCGATGCCGGCGCAGGCCCGATGAAGGTCAGTCCGGCCTCATTGACTGCCTGGGCAAACCATGCCCGTTCAGAGAGAAATCCATATCCGGGATGGATCGCTTCCGCCCCAGCCTGCCGGGCCGCGGCAATGATCCGGTCTCCAAGCAGATAACTGGAACCAGCCGGGGATTCACCAATATGGAAGGCTTGATCGGCGAGGCGAACGTGGAGGGCATCGCGGTCGGCATCAGAATAGACGGCCACTGGCGAGACGCCAAGATCACGACATGCCCTGATCAGCCGGACGGCGATCTCTCCGCGATTGGCTATCAGGACTCGTCTGAACATAGTTTGTTGAGATGACGGGAAGAGGCTTTGGATGATTCCAGCCCGAGGTGCACCCTCAAGTCACTGTCGAGATGCACGGACGTTTTGGATCGTAACGGACACTCACACTCGCCCCCGGAACATAGAGGTGAAATTGCGACTGCTGCTCTATTGTGAGATTGTGCGAGGTTTCGTAGTCGACGTTCTTGATACAGTATCGGTAACAAATCGCCACTGTATCATCCACCTCGAACTGGTCGATGATCCGACCTTCCGTCACCCGACCGTGAGAGACAAGCCAGGCATAATACTCGGCGACCGGATCACGCCCCCGCAGGCGGTTGAGGAGGCGTGAAAACCAACTCTGTTGAATCATAACTGTTGCCGCAAGAACCTCACACTACGAACTTCCGGAAGACCGGATAGTGACTACTGCTCATTGATGATCCCACTGATTCGCGGGTCATCCTCGACAGGTCCCTCGATGATTACCCCATCGGTCATGGTCAGATCGTCACTGGTTTTGAACCGTCCATCCGCTCCGGCTGAAACAAGCCGGTAATTCGTGAAGCTGACTCCACTACCCTTTGAGGCTACCTGTCCGACCGGGCGATAGGAGAACTGGCGATCCCAGTAATCGACCTGCGTGGTCATCTCGGCATTGACCCTCGTCAGGTCGCTCAGTTCCTGCGGGTAGCTTCCATATTCATCATAGAACTTGTGGAGTCCCTCCTGATGAAAATGGTACATCGCCGCGCGGGTGGCCGCCCTTCGCTTGGCACGTCCACGCTCGATTGCGCCAGGAATGTTGAGCGCGGTGACAGTCGTCAGAATGAGAACCCAGAGTGAACAGAGAATCAGCGAGGTCCGGGCCATTCTCGCTCCACCGAACCTGGCCGGGGCGCTGCTGATCATTCTTCGCACACGGCGGGCCTGCCAGATGCCGAACAGCGAGAGGGGAATGAGCGCTATGGAGAGATAGAAGGCTTGCCGGTAGGCGTCGTAGGCAAAAATTCGATAGAGCGGGAGCTTCGGATCGGCGGCAAGCAGGCTGCGGGTCAATTTGGTACCGTCTCCGATCATCGTCACCAGAATGACCCGGCCGACCTTCGAGTCGTTACTGAAGATCCAGGCGGCCAGAAAGATGACCAATACCAGCACTGCGCAACCAATGGCGATCATTGCCGGTCCCAGCTTGGGGAGAAGATTGTCTGGTTGCGCAAGTGGCGGACCGACCTGGCGGGCTCCGCAGGAGTCGCATGCCATCGCCGCAATTTCTCGGTCTTCACCGCAACAGGGACAGACCATCTTGGTAGTGATAATTTTTTTGCCCATATACTCCAGTTGTAAAAGGAAATCCATCGATTCGCAAGAGATTTCCCGCTATTTCGCAGTTCGCGCCGTCAGGTTGTCCCCGCTCTCCATCTCCCTGAGCTGCTGCCAGGTGTGATAGAGGCGCTGAAAGAAGGTCCAGTAAGAGAGCACCGTCATAAGCCAGATCGTCGCCGGCATCTTGTTCAGAAAGGGGCTGGTCGATTCTGGCCAGACTGTGATTGAGCCAAGGATGAGAAGAACGACCCGTTCGGGCCTTCGTAGAAATCCGACATCACACCTGGGAATAAGAGATTCGGCACGCGCACTTGTGTAGCTGACCATGACCGAACCGATCAGGGCGGCCCCGGTGAGGGCGGCATAGAGGGTGCTGTGGTGCTCGGTGTCGCGTGTGTAGTAGATTATTATGCCAAGAAAGACGACCATATCGGAGAGACGGTCGAGGCTTGAATCGAGAAAGGCGCCAAAACGAGTGACGCGACCGGTGCCACGGGCGACCCGGCCGTCGAGCATGTCGAAGATGTTGGCAAGAATCATGACCAGGCCGGCCGCGAAGAACCTGCCGTAACCATAGAGCAGCGCTGCCCAGAGATTGATGCCGAGCCCGATCAAAGAGAGGATATTCGGGTTGGGATTGAGCCTGATCAACGACCGGACGATCGCGTTCAGAATCCGCGTACTCACACTCCCAATCACTTCACCGAGCATAGGGTTCCGTCCGGGCCAGGGAAATAGTCTGTTGAAGAATACTGATCGTCTTGCAACAGGCTCCTGGCAGGATTACCTGCACAGGATATTTGTCGAAAAGCAGGTGAGCAAAATTACCTGCTTTATCAATGAATACAAGTTTTTGATAATACTTTGCGTCTCAACGGGTGTCAAGAAATGTGACTCGTTCAGCTGATCCGTGAGGTGGCTGTCAGTCCGTTGATCCGCGGGGGACAATCGCAGTTCTGGCCACCCAGCCTCTTTTCTTCTCTGAGTGGAGGGTTCCTGGTGGTCTCACGCGAAGGCGCGAAGAGGCGAAGAAAGGCCATCCAGTCCTTCATACATCTGGAGGGTTCCTCGTGGGCTCACACGAAGAAGGGCTGTTAGTTCCTGGCGGCCTCACGCGAAGGCGCGAAGACGCGAAGAAAAGCCATCCGGTTCAGTCTATCTTCTATCAGGAGAGATACTGGTGGGCTCACGCGAAGAAGGGCTGTTCGCGCTGGAGAGTTCCTGGTGGCCTCACGCGAAGACGCGAAGAAGGGGCTGTTCGCGCCCCTCCTCTCGAATCAGAGGAAGACTCACCCGGCAGCACCCATTGACCTTGACCATTACTGTATCGTTCTACGCCACATTGAACTGTTAAGTCAGCAATCCTCACAGGGCAATCGCATTATCTCTCAGGATCTGCACGAGCGCGTTTTGATGCGCCCCAACGGGGCGCTG
>CAIOZW010000027.1 GCA_903862855.1 uncultured Acidobacteriota bacterium | reverse complement strand
GGCCGCCAATGGCTATCGTGTCCGCGATCTGCTGATTGGCCTTGTCCAGAGCCGAATCTTTCTTGGACCGAAAGGATGTCGATAAGAATATGAGAACAGTAACACCTGTTACAGCATCGCGTCGCGCCTTTCTGCGCTCGGCTGGCCTGGCGCTCGCTCTTCCCACACTCGACTGCCTGGCCTCGGTACCCAAAACGGCTCCGGCCCGCCGCTTGCTGGTCATTGTCAACAACATTGGCCTCTTTGCGAAACAGTTCTTTCCGACAGCCAATGGGCGGGACTACCAGCTTTCACCCTATCTCAGTGTCCTCGCCGCTCACCGCGACGACTTCACCGTCTTCAGTGGACTCTCCCATCCAGGGGTAACCGGAGGGCACAGCACCGACAACAGCTTTCTCACCTCTGCTCGTGGCGCTTTCAAAGCGAGCTTCCGCAATACGATCTCGCTCGATCAGTATGCGGCTGAGCAGATCGGCCACCTGACCCGCATCCCCTCGCTCAATCTCGGAGTGAACATCGAGAAGGCCAATCGCAGCCTCTCCTGGACTCGTGATGGTGTCCTCATCCCGGCTGAAGACAATGCCCTCGTCCTCTTCCAGAAGATGTTCGGACAAGGGGATCGTCTCTCGGTCGAGGCCAGCCTGCAGCGCATCGATCGTCGCGCCAGCATTCTCGACACCCTGCGCGACGAATCACGACGCTTTGC
This sequence comes from uncultured Acidobacteriota bacterium, assembly GCA_903862855.1. Classification (GTDB taxonomy): domain Bacteria; phylum Acidobacteriota; class Blastocatellia; order RBC074; family RBC074; genus CAIOZW01. The sequence continues at coordinate 8,212 of CAIOZW010000027.1, read as the reverse complement.
CACCCGTCTCGGTCAGTCTGACCGGCAACGCCTCGATCAGTACTTCACGTCGATTCGCGAAGTCGAGAGCCGCCTTCAGAGTCTTCGCGAATGGGAGCAGCGACCCCGGCCGACCGCCCCTGACCAGCCCCCGGCGCCACTCGAGGAGAAGCGGTTATTTTTTGAAAAGTTCGATCTCATGCTGCGGATGGCCGAACTGGCCTTCGAGACCGACTCCACTCGCATCGTCACCCTTATGCTCGATGCCTTCCAGACTCCTGTCTTTCGTCTCGAGGGGCAGCGCAATACCACCGAGGGGTATCACGGTCTGAGCCACCACGGTCAGGATGAGGTCAAAGTTCGCCAACTCGAAGCGGCTGATCGTCAGAATATGGCGACCATCGCCCGCCATCTCGATCGTCTTGCGGCTCGCCGCGAGGGAGACGCACGCCTTCTCGATCGGACCATGGTTCTATTTGGCAGCAACTTGAGTGATGCCAATATCCACGACAATACCAATCTGCCGATCATTCTCGCCGGCGGTGGCTTTCGGCATGGCCAGCACCTCGCGTTCAGCCGTGATCATAATACTCCGCTCTCAAATCTCTTCGTCTCGATGCTGCAGCGCCTCGAGATTGCTACTGAATCCTTTGGATCATCAACCGGCTCGCTCGCCGGTCTCGAACGACAAACGACCTGAGCCTGGTTGTCTTGCCCAATTGTCAAATAGTGTGGGTCAGATAGGACCAATAGGACTCATAGGACCCACAAGTCCCACAAGTCCCACAAGTCCCACCGACAATAGTTAGAACCCTCAAAAAAGATTTGTCGACTAGCAAAAAAGTTCTTGTAATTGCTGAAAGATTTCGGTATATTTTCGGTCGTTGGAAGGAGTAGCCGAAAATGCAGTATAAACGAATCACAATAAACCGGAAGTTAGGCCAGAAGATATGCCAGTAGTTAGACCAGCAATCAGACCGGAATTCAAGTCGGAAGATTGCAGAGCTTGATGACAGGATACTCCACACCGACAGACCCGAAAAGATTTTGGTCAGTTCGTTAAATGACAAGTCCATATACCGCCAGGGAGGAGATAGAATGCCACGCCATCATCAGATCATCGCTGTCGTCATCAAACAGTATGGAACCGGACTCTACCGCACCTGCGTCAGTCTCGGAACCGGCAACATGACCTATCTCGGAACCTACCGCGATGAGCGGAGCGCTAACGAAAAGATCGGTCAATTCTGGAGGGCCTGGGATGAGGGACAGATTCGCCAGGCCGAGGATCTCGCCTCGCTCATCACTGAACCCTCGATCGAGACACGAACGGTCTCTCCACCAATCACACCGATTACGCCACTGGCTGCCTGACTGGACACTAACCAGACGGGAACCCCACGATTACCTTCGGCCTCCAGGCCAGACCGGAGGAGGCAACGACGCGACTTTTGGCTGACGATCGGGTATTCTCTCTTCGATGTTCCGAGAGTCATTCTCCATATTATTGCTGGCCGTAAGCATCGCTCCATACGGCATCGCGCAGAGTCAGACCAGCGCCACCACCCCAGCCCCCCGGACAGTTCCGGGGGGCCAAATTGAGGTGTCGCAGGATTCGCAAGTTGGTGAGTTGCCTGATCCTCCAAAGGACTCGACCTCAAAGCCCTCCAACTGGCTCTGGTCTTTGACCATCCGTAATCGTACCGCTTTGCGAACCGACAATCCTCGCCAGGTGCAGATGTCGCGCACCTATGTCGATGCGAAAGGCATCTACCGGATCGACGATACCTGGTCACTGACCCTCGAGGGCCGGGCCCACTACGATCCAGTCGGACGCCTCGGCTATCCAAAGCGCCTCTGGCTCGACCCTCGGCAAGCGCTGCTCGATGGACGGGTTGGAAAGATCGACCTGAAGCTTGGCCTGCAGCAGGTGGTCTGGGGGCAGGCCGACGGATTACGTGTTCTCGACGTCATCAATCCCCTCGACTACCGTGAGTTCATACTCGAGGACTTTCTCGATTCGCGCCGTCCCCTCTGGATGGCGCGGGCAGACATTCCAGTTGGCAGCGGAGCGCTCCAGTTTCTCTGGGTACCCTACTTCGCTCCGGGCAGAATCCCGACTGGTAATGACGAATTCTCCCTCTCCAGACTGCCACTCAACCCCACTCCACTGATGCCGACGCCGTTACAACCACTGGTTCTCCCAACGCGACGACCTGGATACAGACTTGGCAGCTCGCAGGGAGGGCTGCGCTACAGTCGAAACCTGCGCGGATGGGATCTGACGGCCAACTATTTCCGTGGTTGGGAAGATCTCCCGACGCCCTACCTGGCCGCCAATCAGGGAGGCTCGCGACCGGACCTCGCGGGGACAGGGCTTCTGCCTATTGAGCCACGGCATGAACGGAAGGAGGTACTCGGAGGAACAGCGGCAAACAGTTTCGGTTCCCTTGTACTGCGACTCGAGGCTGGGGTGAGTCGCCAGCGTCCTGTTGCGATCAGTCCGGCCAGTCTGGCCGCTGCAGGACCTTGGTCAGGATATGCAAAGTTCGACCAGTTTTCAGGAGTCGTCGGACTCGACTATTCTGTCCGCCCCTGGTTGTGGGTGAGCGGACAGTACTTTCTGCAGGCGACGATTGGCGCGAGCCTTCCACTTGCCGTCCCTAGCCGGAATCAACTGCTGTCGCTCTATGTGCGGACCAATTTTCAGCGCGAGACACTGCGACCGGAACTCTTCATTCTGACCGGGCTCAATGAGCGACAATACATGTTCCGGCCAAGACTTGTGAAATCGTTCGGGGATCACTGGAGCATCGGGATGGGAATCGATCTGCTCGGGGGGGAGCGGGGTAATCTATTCGGCAGTTTTGCCAGGCAGGACCGGGCAGTGATCGAATTGAGATGGATGCGTTAGGAGCATAGAGTATTCTGGACAACCAACGTCGATAAGCAGATGTCAGGCCAGATTGAAATGGGAGGATGAATTGAGTAGCATACGAATCCCAAGAGCAGGGCAGAGATAGTTTTATTCAATCGCGTGGATAATCTGTGAACATTTTGGACACTATCAATGGTCAGCCCGGGACTGTTCAAAAAGAGGGCATAATGAGACAACTTTTATTCGCCGTCATCTCCATTCTGGTTCTCCCCGTATCGGCGGCGACGCTCGAGTTCAGGGCGGGCGCCCACGCCGAGCCGATCACACCGCCGGATCTGCCCTCACCAGTCAATGGCGGAATGCGCGGAGCCTTTGCGAAAACTGTTCATGATCCGCTCTATGCCCGCAGCCTCGCTCTTCACGATGGCCGTCACGAACTGATTATCACGGTTGTCGACTCTTGCATGGTTCCGCGAGAGATCGTCGATAAGGCGAAAGAGCTCGCCTCTCGTGAGAGCGGAGTCCCGACCTCCGGTATGCTCATCTCGGCGACCCACACCCATTCGGCGGCGGCCATGACGCCGGTCTTTCAGAGTGATCCCGATCCAAAGTATCTGGCCCTGTTACCTGGAATGATTGCGCGGAGTATCGTCCAGGCCCACCGAAATCTGGAGCCGGCAGAGGTAGCCTGGGGAAAGGGTTCTGAGCCGTCGCAGCTCTTCAACCGCCGTTGGTTGATGAAGCCAGGTCTCAGTTATTCCAATCCGTTTGGTGGCCGCGCTGACCGGGCCAGAATGAACCCCGGATTCCTCAATCCCGAAGTGAGCCATCCGGTTGGCCCGACCGATCCGGAGATTACAATCATCGCCGCGCGGTCACTCAGTGATCAGCGTCCTTTGGCTCTGCTTGCCAACTACAGTCTCCATTACGTTGGTGGATACCCGGCGATCTCTGCCGACTACTTTGGTGTCTTCACTGAGCGGATTACACGGCTGCTGGAGGCGACGGGAGATCGTTACATTGGCAAGCCCTCCTTCGTCGGGATCATGTCGAATGGAACGAGTGGTGATGTCAATAATGTCAACTATGCCGCTCCGGCCCGCAAGGATCAGCGACCTGGCGAGCAGTTGGAGCTGGTGGCCCAGAGTGTGGCGGTGGCGACGCGGACAGCCTACGATAATTTGCACTTTCATCGCCACCTTCCCCTTGCGAGTGCCGAGGTGGATCTAAAGCTGCGGGTGCGCAAAGCGACGCCACCAGAGCTTGCCCGCGCCAGAGAGCTGGTCGAGAAGAGTCCGCGTGGCAGCGATGGGCAGTTCAGTGATCAACCGGCGATCTATGCAAGGGAGTCGCTGCTGCTCGATCGCTATCCCGATCAGGTGCCGGTCCGGTTGCAGGTTCACCGTCTGGGTGAGTTGAGTCTGGCAGCCATTCCCTGTGAAGTCTTCACCATCATTGGTCTCGAATTGAAGAGTCGTTCCCCATTCGAGGGCCATTTCACGATCTCTCTCGCCAATGGTTACAATGGATACCTGCCAACCCCTGAGCAGCATCGACTTGGTGGATACGAGACCTGGCGGGCTCGCAGCAGTTACCTCGAGGTCGAGGCCTCGGAGAAGATCGTCAGTGAGCTGGTGAGACTGCTCAGATCATTGCGATGAGCAGGGTGGTGGCAGTTTGGACAGGCGAAGAGTGAAAGGGAAGCGATGAATCTTCACGATAAACCACCGGCCATCCCTCGTGATGCTGCAGCAATGATCCTTCTACGTGATCGTGAAGATCCTCACGTCTATTGGGTGAGAAGATCGCCTACACTCAACTTTCTGGCTGGCTTCCATGCCTTCCCGGGTGGACAGCGTGATGAAGAGGACAGTCACATCCCTCTCCTCAACAGTGAAGGGCTTGAGGATGGGGTGATGCGGGTGGTGGCGATTCGTGAGCTCTTTGAAGAGACAGGAGTTCTTGTAGCCCGGGGCGTTGAGCGTCTCTCACTAGACCGGCTCAGCAGACTTCGAGACGATTTGTGCTTGGGCAGAATCGGATTTGGCGAGCTTCTACGGAATGAGCAGCTTGAGCTGGACAGTGCGCTGCTGGATGAGGCACCACGCTGGGTTACACCCGCTGCCTACGCGCGGCGCTATGACACCAGGTTCTATGCCTGCTGGCTTCCCGAAGGGCAGCAGGCCGTCGTTCTTCCAGGTGAGCTCGAATCCGGTGAATGGCTGCGCCCGGCCGAGGCACTTCTCAAATGGGTCGATGGTCAAGTTGTCATTGTCACACCGATCATCGCCGCCCTCCAGGCCCTTGCTGCTGGCAGTGACGGGTTTACCTCGCGGATGCACGAAGTTGGCCAGGACGAGCGCGATCACCTCGAGTCGCGGGTCGAGATGCGTTATGGAATCTATATCTGTCCATTGCGGACCCCGACTATCCCACCGGCAACCCATACCAACTGCCTCATTGTCGGAGGAGACGAACTGGTCATCATCGATCCCGGTTCACCTTACCCTGACCAGCAGGAACGACTCGATCGCATTTTAGACCGGTTCATAGCTGCAGGAAAGAGATTGCGGGAGATCATCATCACTCATCTCCATCCTGACCATATCGGCGGTGTTGAACACCTTGTCCGTCGCTATCGACTTCCCGTCGCCGCGCATCGGCTGACGGCCGAGGCGATTGGTGGAGAGGTGCCGGTCGATCGATACATCGAGGATGGCGAACTCATTCTTCTGCGTGAAGAGAGTACCGGTCTGGAGTGGCGACTGCGTGCTCTTTGGACACCTGGCCATGCGCGCGGTCACCTCAGCCTGCATGAGGAACGCACGGGGAGTCTCATCACCGGTGACTGTGTCGTGGGGGTTGGAACGGTCGTCATCGCCCCTCCAGAGGGTTGCCTGGTCGACTATCTCGCCTCCCTGCGCCGCTTTCTCGAGCTGCCCAACCTGACGGCGCTTCTCCCAGGTCACGGTCCGGTTGTCGCAACGCCTCGCGAGAGGATTGAGGAATACCTGGCTCACCGTCAGCAGCGGGAGGTGCAGATCCTTGACGCGCTTGCGGCCGGATGCCATCATCCTGCGACAATCGTTGCCCGGATCTATACCGATGTCGCGACGTCACTGCACCAGTTGGCTGAGCTGTCGGTGATCGCACACCTTGAGAAACTGTGCGATGACGGGTTGGTTGTGACGACCGATGGAGCTTATCATCTGTCGACAATTGGTCATAATTGAAGATTTTATGATTAAACCGGGCCTGCGCCGGTCGACTATCTCAAATGAAGGAGGTGAACAGATATGGGTCGTGGAGACAAACGCTCAAAGCGTGGCAAGATCAGCCGTGGCACGAGTGGAAAGACGCGGATGAACCCCAAGCAGTTGAAGCGGACCAGAGCCGCAAAGCGAATTGCTGCCGCCAAAGCTGCCTGATCCCGTCGCTGCGCCTCGATGAAGATCAAAGGGGATTCTCCGCTCAGATCTTCATCGTGGCGCGGCCACCTCATTATCCCCTGAGCTTTACACGCCAGTCAGGGAATGCTCAATTCTTCGTTCCGATCGCCCTTCCGTCCGCTCGATCACCGTTTCTCTCGTCTGATCATCTCAGGACTGCTCCGACTCGGTCGCAAAAGGCCAGAGCGAGGTTCGATAGGCCCATCCAAGGTATCCCAGCACCCCGAGTCCAAGTGCGGCAAGGCTGAAGAGGATGATCTTGCTGCCAGAGGTCGCAAAGACAAAGACCCAGCCAAACAAGGCCAGCAGGCTCGGCAATGGATAGAGCCACATCCGGTAGGGCCGGACCATCTCCGGCGCCCGGCGCCGCAGAAGTGTCAATGCGAAGATCTGACCAATGAACTGGACGATGATCCGTGTGGCAATCAGCACATCGATCACTATCCCGAGTGGGAGAAAGCTGCAGACAATCGAGATGACCCCAATGGTCACCAGCGAGACAGAGGGGAAGCCTCCCCGCGGATGGAGTCTGGCAAAGACTTTGAAGAAGTAGCCATCCCGGGCGGCGGCAAAGGGGATTCTCGAATATCCAAGCAGCAGCGCAAAGACGGAACCAAAGGCCGTCCAGAGGATCATGACGGTCAGGATCGATGCGACCTTCGGGCCGTAGATCCGTTCCATCATCAATGAGACGACAAACTGGGACACCGGCTTCTCGGCTGCCGGAACAAACTCTCGCCAGGGCACGACACCAATGATCGATAGATTGATCGAAAAGTAGATGAGGGCGACGGCAATCACACTGATGATGATCGAGCGGGGAATCGTCCGCCCCGGATTGCGAACCTCTTCACCAATGTAGCAGATATCGTAATATCCCAGATAGTCATAGACCCCGACGCGTGATGCCGCTCCGAGGCCAAGCAGAAAGCCCATCGAGAAATTGAAGGATCCGGGAGGGAAGTCGAAGGCGATCCCCGGATTGAAGTGGAAGATCCCGGTCATGATCACGGCACCAGTCGTGATCATGGTCCCAACCCAGAGACTGACCGTGATTCGTCCGATGTGTCTGATCTGACGGTAGAGCAGGATGATATTGATAATCCCAATGACGAGGACGATCAGTCGGGTGCCATATGCCGGCATATCCTTCCAGAGATAGCTGAAATACGAAGCAAAGCCGATATAACCCGAGGCGATCTCGAGCGGGCCGCTGATGATGAACTGCCAGATGAAGAGAAAGGCCATGAGGCGGCCGAAGGTCCGCGAGCCAAAACCCTCTCTCAGATAGAGGTAGCTTCCACCGGAACCCGGCATCGCCGCACCCAGTTCGCTCCAGACCATTCCGTCGGGGATGACGATGATCACCGCGATCAGCCATCCCAGCAACGATTGCGGTCCGCCCATGGCCGACATCAAGAGAGGGATCGTGATAAAGGGCCCGATCCCGATCATGTTCGACATGTTGAGAGCCGTCGCCTGGAGTGGCCCGAAGTGACGTTGAAGGTGCGGTTGATCGTGATTCTCTTCTGTCTGCATGGTTGTTCAGCTTTCCGTCGGTCTATTTGAAGATAGCCAGAAATGTGGTCAGAATCCGTTCAGTAATTCCCCAGACGGGTCCGCCCGGAGATTCGTAGGCAGGCCATTTGCGGACAAGACTGCCGGAATGGTGGCGGTATTCGGTCGAGAGGCCCCTTTCAAGCAACTGGTTGATCGAGAGCCACCAGGTCTGGCAAACTTCGGCACTCAAGCGGAGCTCCTGGGTGGGCGGTGCCATCGCGACTAATGGTGTGATCTCGATCGGGGGAATCCCCGGACTTTGCGGTGAGAGGACCGGCAGGTGGCCGATGAACCGGTCTCGTGTAGAGTCGGGCCCGAGAAGGTCGATCCCGATCTCCTCGCAGGT
>CAIOZW010000026.1 GCA_903862855.1 uncultured Acidobacteriota bacterium | reverse complement strand
TCGGCCATGAGCTCAAATTTTGCTACTTTCCTGGGGTCGATGATCGATCCGCGACCGATGGGCACTTCGTTCCTGACGATTGTCCCTTATCGATGCTATGCGGCCTCTGATCGGAGTCTGGCGATTGCGGCTGGAAGTGAAAGGCTGTGGCAGGCGCTCTGTGATGCACTGGACAGGTCTGATCTTGCCCATCATCCAGACTACCTGACAAATTCGAAGCGGGTCGAGAACCGGCAGAGTCTCGATACCTTGCTGGAAGAGATATTCCGGCAGCGTCCAGCCGCCGTATGGATTGAGCGTCTGAATGCTGCCGGAATTCCGTGTGCGTTGGTGAGAACATTTACTGAAGTCCTGCACGATCCACAATCGGCCGCACGGGAGTTGTTCCCGACCCTTGATCACCCGCACGCCGGACAACATCGTGTCACTGGCGCTCCGGTGAAATTCTCTCTCTCGCCTGGCCGGCATTGCCTGGCCGCCCCTCTGCTTGGTCAACAGACCCGACGCGTCCTGAAGGACCTGTTGCAACTCGAGGATCCACAACTCGAACTCCTCTTCGCCAGTGGAGTACTCCACGAACCCACTGATGAATGAGAGAGAGGAAAAAAGGCGGTGCCCCCAATGGGGGTTGGGGGACACCGCAAGTTCAAGGTAAACACACAATTGGAAACTCGCGTCTCCACATATATCGACGATTCGAAGAGCCGCTATTTGTAGCCACGGTCATATTTTTTTGTAGTGGTCGATCGTTGAATGGGTAATCTGCAAACACAACCGGCCAGACGGTGAGTCATATCAGTGGCTTCACTCTGGGATCATCATCGACAGGGAGGCAGCTTGACGTCAACCTTGAATCCGGGGGTTGGAGAGGGATCGCTGGTCTGGCAGACAGGAATGCGAATGGCAGGAGGGAGAGGGAGGTTCAAGCGTTCCGGAGCCTCACCAACCAGCTCCAGTTCCGTCAAGCTCGACAGTTTTTATACAAAGGCCTGAAGCAAAAAAAAGAGCGGCACCATCATTCGTTCTTCACGAGTGACGTGCCGCACGCAAATCTCACACATTCTGGAAGCGCCTGCTTCCACTTCTATAGACGCTTTGAACTTTCAAGATTTGCCGCAGGTCCCAAAAAAATGTCAGGAAAATTCATTCTCCGACCGGGTCGGTGGGATGGGTGGAATTGGCTAGGATAAGGCGTGCGCAAACCAGCCGGCGAAGAGCTGGCAGATGATTGCCCCAACGATGGTCATCGAGAGTCCCCAGATGAAGAGCTGGTGGAAGAGACGCCGTGAATCCTCCTGGTTCTTGACCGCAGCGATGCACATGGCCCCAAGGGTTGAGAGGGGGGAAACATCGACCAGTGCCGATCCGACATTGATGCTCAGGGCCAGTGCCAGCGGGTCTCCGCCCCCAATCTGCTGAAGGAGACTGGGTATCGTCGGAAGAAAGGCTGGCAGGACGACTCCAGAGGTGCTGCTGTAGGTTGAGATGACACCCGTAATCAGGGCCATGACTCCATTGACACTCCACGGTGCAGAGAGTCGAGCCAGAAGAGTCGTAAAGAGTTCGAGTCCACCGGTCTTCTCCATCAGGGCGATCAGGGTTGCCACTCCCGTGACCATGAGCACAACATTCCAGGGTACGAGGCGGATCGCCTCAACTTCATTACTGGCCCGTAACAGAATGAGCAGGGTCGCGGCAACAAAGGCGCTCAACCCAAGTGAGATCTTGAAGAAGACGACGCCGATGATCCAGAGTCCAATGATACTGATCGTCAGCCAGTGCGGACGTTCCATGCGGGGCCGCTCGATCATCGACGGTGTTTCAGCCTCCCCGGTCAGTCTCAGTCCGCCGAAGATCAGGAAGGCGGCCGTGGCGACAAGCGCGTGTGCGAGCAGGTTGGCCAGAAAGACTCGCCACTCATGGCCTCCGAGGCCAACCGCCGCCATCCGGCTGTTGGCGATCACTCCCACCGAGCTGAATGGTGAGAGATTGCCGGCATTGGCTCCGTTGGTGACCATCAGTGCAATCAGCAGCCACGGCAGTCGGGCCCGTTCGCCTATCGCCATGGCGAGGGGTATGATAAGTGCAACGCTTGAGATCGATCCAGGCCCGATCATCGACAGAATGGCCGTAATGAGGAAGAAGAGGATCGGCAGTGCCCAGCGCCGTCCGCGGGCGAGCCTCGTCGCCTGCGCCGCGAGCACCTTCAGCGTCCCATTCTCTTCGGCACACGCAAAGAGAAGGGTCACTCCGGCGATCGTCAGCAGCAGCGAGACCGGAAAACCAGCCATCACCGCCTCGTTTGTCATACCGGCAACAAAGACCCCAATCAACCAGGCCAGACCAAGAGCTACCAGGCCGACATTCAGTCGTGAGACCATCGAGAGAATGATCGCGGCGAGCAGGGCAAAGAGTGAGAGTAAGGCGGCGTTCATAATGAGTCAGTTCTTACGGTTTCCGTTGGCCCGACGATCCGGCACTTCATCAAGGCTGGATCGTCGGAAGCAGGTTTTTCTGAACTTTTCCCATCGCATTCCGTGGCAGTGCTTCGACACGGATAAATGCGCGCGGCACCTTGAATGATGCGAGTGCCTGGCGACAGGAATCTTCAAGCGAAGTCGCGTCAATTGGTCTGTCAGTGACGAGGTAGGCGACCGGTACCTCTCCCCTTCGCTCATCCGGATGTCCGCAGACGACGGCATCCAGAACTCCCGGCTGTTCAAGCAGCAGATCCTCTATTTCTCGTGGATAGATGTTGAAGCCACCGGAGATGATCAGATCAGTCCGTCTTCCACGCAGGGTGTAGTAACCATCAGCAGACCGTTCAGCCAGATCTCCCGTTCGAAACCATCCCCCCGGCAGAAAGGCCTCGGCCGTTGCATCCGCGCGGCGCCAGTATCCTGAGAAGAGGTTCGGACCCCTTACCAGCAGCTCACCTACCGTCTCATCACCAACATCACTACCTGAACCATCGACGATTCTTACCGACACACCGGGCAGCGGATAGCCGACACTGCCCGGCCGCCGTTCACCTTCGTACGGATTGCTGATGTTCATGAGCGTCTCGCTCATGCCGTACCGTTCCAGAATCGTATGACCGAACTTTTCCCTGAAGGCTGTCAGCACCTGCGCCGGCAGGGGGGCTGAGCCGGAGACGAAAAGGCGAACCCGTGGTCCGATCCGACAGGCGACCTCGTCTGACATCTCCAGCATCCGGACATACACCGTCGGTACTCCAAAGAAGAGGGTTGGCTGGAACTCTTCGCAAAGCTGCGGAGCACGGCGGATGTCGAATCGTTCGACCAGTCGCATCAATGTCCCGCCGATCAGCCAGGTCATCAATCCATTTCCAAGACCGTGGACATGGAAGAGTGGCAGTACGGCCAGGTAACGGTCTTCGCGGGTGATCCGCCAGCAGGTCAGCAGATTGATGGCATTGCTCGCAAAGTTGTTATGCGTCAGTACGGCGCCCTTTGCCCGACCGGTGGTTCCAGACGTGTAGACGATGGCGGCTGGCGTATCACCATCGAGTGCCAACCGAACCGATGGTCCGTCGAGCCCGCGCTCTGCCGCGACCCGGATCTCCTCGACATCAATAAATTCTGTCCCATCTGGAAACCAGCTTCGTGACTCTTGAGTCGAGACGACGGCTTTTGGTTCGGCATCACTGACGATATGGGCAATCTCCCTCTCGCGGTAGAGGATGTTGATGGGGACGATGATCACTCCCAGCTTGAGACAGGCGAGGAGAAGGTCGATAAACTCTACCCGATTCGCAAGAAAGATCGCCAGACGGTCTCCACGAACAAATCCTTGTGCATCGAGCAGTCTGGCCACCCGATCACTTCGTTGATCGATCTCGCCAAATGTCAGTGAGGCAATGCGCCCTTCGGCATCGTCATATTCAAGCGCTGTCACGGCCGAGCGGCCGACCAGGGAGAGATTGAAAAGGTCTGTCAGTTGCATTCCGCAATTATATGAGTGACAACCCCGATTGAAAATCGAACAGTCACCCAATTGCGCATTAATGAATCGATCAGCCCATGGGACTCTCATCTACCGTGATGATGGAGTCACCATCACGGTAGATGGTAAGGGATCGGTTTCACCCCTGCCTAGAGACTGGTTCGTCCCTCGACCTTTGTGGTCGGTTTGGCGGGGCGGGGAATCGCCGGAGCGGTGATGTTGTTGACAACTTTGACCGCGCCACAGCTCTGTCCAATCCTCGTTACCGCCCCTTTGCTCCCGGCATTTCGTGCGGTACCGGTAAAGATGGCTTCACTGTTGCTGACATTGACCGTAAAGTCCTGGTCACGGAGTTTCTCCGAACCGGCCAGTTTGCCCTGGATGCACTTCTGGATATCAGCATCGCTGCGTGTGGTCGTCCTCACGGGAGCACTGTTACTTCCCGACGGATCCTGATTCTGTCCACTCACGGTGGTGATGAACAGAGTGAGAAGAGAGATGGAGAGAGCGGTGGCGCTCAGACGTCTGATGTTCATTAATAGATTCCTCCTCAAGGGAATATCCGGGTTCAAAGGAGGTCATAGCTGCGGGTGGCTGACCCGTTTTTGGGGTGGTTGGTGTATATTATCGAAGTTTCGAATTTGCGCAAGTGGAAAAATCGCGGGCTTCTCATCCTGCGCCACCCCCACTGACCAACATCTTGACCAGATTGGATGGAGTTGATCGATGAGCTACTTCAAGGTTGCCCGGACATCCGACATACCCGCGCAGGGAGGGTGGCAGATCCGGCTTGGCCAGGATGTGATCGGCATCTTCAGGCAGGCTGATGATTACTTTGCCATCAATGACCTCTGTCCCCACCGCGGCGCTCCTTTGAGCGAGGGATTCATTGACCAGGAGAAGGTCTTCTGCCCCTGGCACTGTTTCGACTTTCATCTTTTGACCGGTGAGTCGACCATTGCTCCACATCTCTGCGTGACAACCTATCCGGTCAGAGTCGAGAACGGGGAGATCTTTATTCTCTATCCTGACGAATTGATCGATCGGAACAGTGATTGGCCTGACGAACCTTGATCTCCCGCAGGAGGATCGCGGCCGACTTTGGCTCTGTAAGTAAGGATTGTTGAGGTGAGGAGGATCTGAACGGTGATCTATGATCGAATTCTCTTTGGCTTTGCGGCAGTCTGGAATCTTGTCGCGGCAGCTCTTCTCCTCTGGAGACCGGAGGTCGTACTTCAGCGAATGCGGATCGCTGATCCAGCGGCTATCTGGCTGGCGCGATCCTTCTTTTCCAGCGTTGCCACCTGGGGACTCGCCTACGGAATGATCGCTCTCGACCCGCTTCGATTCCGTGACTTCGCCTGGCTTGGGGTCATCTCGAAACTGCTCTACTTCAGCATCAACACCGTTGCTCTCCAGCAGGGACGCCTGACCCGTGAGGCTTACCTCCCGGCCCTCATGGATCTCCTTCTCGCCATTCTCTTCGCTGAGTACCTCTGGCGCACCAGTGGTCAATGATATTCCACGATCTCTCTTGATGGCTCAGTGAATGGCCAGCATGCGGTCAAGTGCGACTCTTGCCCATCGCGCCGTCTCCTCATCGACCCTGATCTGGTTGACGACATGGTGATCGACCAGATTCTCAAGTGCCCAGAGTAGATTCTGTGGCGCGATCCGGAACATGGTCGCACACATGCACAGATCAGGTGCGAGAAGAGTGATCAGCTTGTCCGGATGAAGATTGGCCAGTCGATTGACCAGGTTGACCTCGGTCCCAACCGCCCAGCGGCTGCCCGCCGGGGCCTCTGCCAGCACTTTGATGATAAATTCGGTCGATCCATTCAAATCTGCCTTCTCGACCACGTCGTAACGACATTCCGGATGAACGATCACCTTGATCCCCGGGAACTCCGCACGACGCTCGTCGACGTGCCGTGGCAGGAATCGTCCGTGAACTGAACAGAATCCCTTCCAGAGAATGATTCGTGCCCGCCGCAACTGCTCTACGTCATTTCCTCCCAACTCGAGTCGCGGATCCCAGACGACCATCTCGTCCAGTGGAATACCATACCTGAGCCCCGTGTTGCGACCGAGGTGCTCATCGGGAAAGAAGAAGAGTTTACTGCTCTGTGAAAAGGCCCATTTGAAGAGTGGCAGTGCATTGGATGATGTGCAGACAACCCCACCCTGGCGCCCACAGAAAGACTTGATCGCCGCCGTGGAGTTCATATACGTTACCGGCAGCAGATCATCGATGCCAATCGAGTGCATCTGCTCCCAGGCCGTCTCAACCTGGTCGAGACTGGCCATATCGGCCATCGAGCATCCCGCAGCCAGATCGGGCAGGATCACCTGCTGGTGCCGGCCACTCAGAATATCGGCCGATTCGGCCATGAAATGGACACCGCAGAAGACGATATACTCTGCCTCTGGTCGTTGTGAGGCCTGCTCTGAAAGTTTGAAGGAGTCACCCTGCAGGTCGGAGTGGCAGATTACGTCATCACGCTGATAATGGTGGCCCAGGATGACGGCACGTGTTCCAAGCCTTCGTCTTGCCACACTGATCCGCTCACTGATCTCATCCTCGCCAAGCTCCAGATACTTGTCGAGTGGATGGGCCTCTATCCCTCCCAACGTCGCTGTCTTCGCTGTCGTCATGATACCTCCCCCAACAACTCTCCGCTCTGCTGATAATCCCAGTCCCACAACTTCACGGTCTCTCTTCGCTTCAATCCTCTCGTCGGGCGTTCACCTTACTTAGTGTTAAGTTAACACGAACGGTGAGTGTACAAAAGACACGAACTTAAATGCAAGTCTGTTCGAGCTTAACGGGAGAGTCAGGATCGCTGAACATCGAGAATTTTCATACGGCGATAGAGGTGGCTGCGATCGATCCCCATGATTTCAGCGGTGCGGGTAATATTGCCATCGGTCTCGGCTAGTTTGCGGAGGATATATTCGCGTTCATAGGCTTCGGCAGCCTCGCGGTATGAGTCAAAATTGTAGCTGGAGGCGGGTGGTATCTCAGCGCCGAGGATGGGAAGATCATCAGCGACGACGAGGCGATGAGTATGCATGATGATGACCCGTTCAACCGTATTGCGAAGTTCACGGACATTGCCGGGCCAGTTGTAGTTCTGCATCCGTTCAATGGCATCAGGGGTAAACTGCTTTGGTTCGCGTCGGTTGATCCGTGAGAACTCAAGGTTGAAATGGTCGACCAGACCGGGAATATCTTCAAGTCGATCACGAAGAGGGGGAATTTCGAACGGGATGACATTGAGACGATAGAAGAGGTCGGCACGGAAGAGGCCACGTTCGATCTCGGCCTCGAGCGGCTTGTTGGTGGCGGCGATGACACGCACATCGACCGTGATTGAAGATTCCGATCCGACAGGTTCAAAATGCTGCTCCTCGAGGACGCGCAGCACCTTGGACTGGGTTTTGAGGCTCATGTCACCGATCTCGTCGAGGAAGAGAGTTGCACCATCAGCCCGCTCAAACTTGCCTCTTTTGGCCTGTGTGGCGCCGGTGAAGGCGCCTTTGACGTGGCCAAAGAGTTCAGACTCGACCAGTTCCTCGGGAATTGCCGCACAGTTGAACTCGATAAAGGGGCGAGTCGCGCGGCGTGACTGGGCGTGGAGAGCCCGGGCGACCAGTTCCTTGCCCGTCCCTGACTCGCCCTGGAGGAGGACCCGGCCATTTGTTGGTGCAGCATAGGCGATCTGCTGGCGAAGTGCGCGCATGGGCACCGACTCACCGATCATGGCGTAGCCTGACCGCAGCTGCTCCGTAAGATCATCATTGGTGGCTTCGAGCTCCCGCTGCCGAAGCGCATTGCGGACGGCGAGGAGGGTCTTCTCGAGAGAGAGGGGTTTTTCGATGAAGTCATAGGCTCCGAGTCGTGTTGCCCGGACGGCCGTTTCGATCGTCCCGTGACCAGAGATCATGATGACACAGACATCGGGTGAGACCGCCCTTAGTCTGGTCAGTGTCTCCAGTCCATCGATCCCCGGAAGCCAGACATCGAGCAGCACGCAGGAGAAGAGGTTTCTTTCAAATGCCTTCAGGCACTCCTCCCCGCTCGCCGCGGTTGAGACTTCGAATCCTTCGTCCTCCAGTACCCCCGACAGGGACTGGCGGATGCCAGGTTCATCGTCGACGATCAGAATCGAATAGGCCATAACTCAATCGATCAGTGGAAGTTCAATCAAAAATGCCGCTCCATGCGGCCGATTCCCGAGGACGCGAATACGTCCATGATGTTCAGCGACGATCCGGCTGACAATTGCCAGCCCCAGCCCTGTTCCACGACGGCGCGTCGAAAAGTAGGGCTCGAAGATCCTCTCCCGATGCTCATCCGGAATACCTGGGCCAGTATCAGAGACAAGAAGTTCGATGATCCGCCGTTCCGCTATCACTCTTGTGCTGATGAGGAGATGCTGTTCATCGGGTGAAAGAGCAATGAACTCGAGTGCATTGTCGAGCAGGTTTACCAGTACTTGACGCATCTGTTCACCATCGAGCAGAAGAGATGGCAGCTGGGGGTCGAGGCGGCATTCAAGCTGGACCTGAGCCAGTCTTCCATCATACAACCGAAGCGCTTTTGTGACCACCTCATTGAGTGAAGTCGGCTCAAGGCTTATCTTCGGCAGACGGGCAAAGGTCGAGAACTCCTCGACCATTCGCTGCAGGGTGGCGACTTCCGTCCCGATCATCCCGGTACATTCGCGAACCATTCTTACCTGTCGATCGGAGAGCCGACCCTCGCCTGGCAGACCACTATTTGTCTCACCAAGAAGGTTCCGAGCCAGCCTCTCCGCCGAGAGGCGGATCGGCGTGAGCGGATTTCTGATCTCGTGGGCCATACGCCGCGCCACTTCACTCCACGCTGCACGGCGCTGCGCCTCGATCAGTTCTGAAAGATCCTCAATGACGATTACGACTCCCCGCATCTCTCCCTCACCATCGAGTCGTGCGGTAACCGTCACCGCTGCATCGAGTTTGACCTGATTGGCCAGCGTAAAGTGAACCTCTCGGGTTACCGAGCGGTAGCGGGCGGCCTGAATGATCAGCCGTCGCAGCTCCTCTCGTTGCTGTTCCGGCAGCAGGAGCTCAAGCGAGCGCCCCGTGAGCTGATCATCGGCCTGGGTACGGTCGATCTCGAGCAATGTCAGCGCCGCCCCATTGATCGTCGTGATATTGCCGGTCTCATCGAGTGAAATCACTCCCGCCGAGAGGCTCTGCAGAATCGTCTCAATATATTGGCGACGTTCGAAAAGTTGCCGGTTGATCACCTGCAGGTCGTCGGCTGACTGCTGCAGGCGGCGCCGGTTCTCGGCCAGCTCGGTTGTCATCTCATTGAAGGACCGGGCCAGTGTTGCCAGCTCATCGTCTCCGACAACGGCGGCATGAAAGTCGAGCTCACCGCTTCTGATCCGCGTCGTGGCCTCGGCAAGGCGCTGGACGGGCTCGGCAATGCTTCGCGAAACATTTATCGCCATCCAGATGGCGATAAATAGAACAAGCAGGGTCAACAGTGCGAGCGTCTGAAGCATGGTGCTTCGATAGAGCTTGTTGTTCGCCTTCAGTGCCTCGTACCTTTGCTCCTCCTCCCGGATCAATATCAGATTGGTCGAGAGATCGGTCGGCAGGGCACGCACGACCAGCAGAAATCGCCGCGGTGATGAATCCGGGAGTAATGTGCCATTGACCAGGTAGATCATTCTCTCGTCTGGTTCCGTGAGCTCACCACGAAAGACCCCGCTGCCGGTCAGCTCGCGCGAGATATCGGGGAGACGTCTGAGCACGGCCGGCGTCAGATCTCCGCCAATCTCACGGCCTACTTCGAGCACCGTTCCACCATCCTCATTCAGAACGCGTGCCATTGCCAGATGGTGAGACTCGACCTCACTGGCGAGGGTTGTCTCCGTCGCATTCAGGACCAACAGCCGGGCGATCGTCCGGGCAAGTGCGGCATTGCCATCCAGCTCATCTCTCAGATAACGCCTCTCCATTGAGATCGCATTCTTCAGGATCTCGTCACCCGGAAGG
>CAIOZW010000025.1 GCA_903862855.1 uncultured Acidobacteriota bacterium | reverse complement strand
CTCAGTATTTATTTCAAGGGTGCACGTCGGTCTTCTTCAAGGACGACCGATACGTCAATCCAACACGAACACCCGATACGCATCGATCGTCTTTTGGACCGTCATTCGCCCAGATAACGGGCCAGTAGGGCCCTAGCCGCGGGTTGCGGCGGAGGGACCTGCCCGGTGCGCCCCCAGGTCCCCGAACTGGATGATCGCGCCGGCATTCGCCTGGTTGTTGGTCCATGCAACGACCTCCGCCGGGGGATCCGAGTAGTCGTGCCAGATCTTGATTGGCCCCCAGAATGTCCGGTGCCACATTGGCCGAAAATTCCAGTTGTAGGGCAAGACATACGGGTTGAATCCGGTGTCGATGATAGCCTTGGCGAATCCTGCTTGGTCGTTGAACGGCATGCGGACTACATTCGTGCCTTGATAAAACAGGATTGACGAGTCGATATCACGACCGCAGGCGTCCCACGCGTCGAACACGTGGTATGACTTCTGGTTAAAGAAGATGACGCCGGTGTTATATTCCACGACGTCACCGTCAAGTCCGCCATATCGTCGCGCCCAAGGGCATTCGCAAATCGAGACGGCGAGACCATGTTGGGCTGCCATCTCAAACCCGAAGTCAAGTCTGTCTAGCACGACCGTGTCGCTGTCGAGGAAGAGCGTCTCCTCAAACGGGGTCAACCGATGCATTCGCGACTTGTCGAGCAAGCTACTCTCCGGCCGGAGAATCTCGACGTGGACTGGTAGCTCAGGATGGATCTTCTCAACCGAGAGCCGCGATCGCGTGAGCGCTGGCTGGACTTGATCCCCCCAGACGATATAGACGATGCCTCTATCTGCCACTTTCAGTCTCCAGATCGTTGTGATGGTGGCGTATCCAACGCGCCGACATCGGTGAATGAGCGCCGAGAGCCGCAAAGGTCCTTGTAGGCGTCTGGTTTCGGTTTCTAGGTGAAGCTGGTAGCTTTCCAGTTCGAAAAGATTCAGGGTCTTGCGCGATTGCCGAGCCCACGCTTGACCGGGCCAAGCGGTACAACTCCGTCCACGGCTCAGTTGGCTCCACTGATTGCCTGAGCCAGTTGCGAGCTACAGTTCATCGATCCCTGTCGGAGCATGCTGGAGATGTCAGAGATCTACTATCAATCCGAAGCCTATTACTCCTCCCTTAATGATTGTCTCAGACTTTTGCGAGACGGTATGATGAATGAGCTCGTGAATACGGCTCGAGACGGGTACGCGCGGTCGAGGGACGTCATGGCGAGGACGGACTTTGCCAAGTGCATGTACGTCGGAGGTCAGCGGGACTCGGCGCTGAACATGCTCGAGGAGACGATGAAGTTGATCCCCGGGCACGCGTATCCGGCGACGCAACGCGGGATCATCCTTCTTGGTGAGTGCTTCCCAGAAGTTCCCGTGCAGCGACCAGCGGCGAAGTCTCAGCCCTTCATTCAGATGCAGACCCTCGGTGCGAACGGGCGCTTCGGAAACCAGCTCAATCAGTATGCATTTGCTCGAGTGGTGGCACTGAACCAAGGTCTGGAGTTGCGAACGCCGAATTGGATCGGCCGGTACCTGTTTGACTTAGATGATCCAGATGTCGGCCCGTTCACGCGGACGATTAATGAGCAAGACATCGACCTCTCGTGCGCGCTCGCCGGGGTAGGTACGACCTCAGGTCTCATCTCATCGCTCGAGGAATACAACATTTGGGGCTACTATCCCATGTCGGGTTTTACGCTTCGCTCGTACCGTCGCATCTACCAGTCCCTCTACCAACCTGCCCCGTGGATTGAGTCAATCACTCACGGAATTCTCGCCAAGCTCAGGGCCATCGGCCAGACAATCGTGGCGCTCCATCTTCGCCGGGGCGACATGGTCACCGACGACACCTACTGGGTCGCACCGGTCAGTTGGTATCGAACGCAGTTGGCGGAAATCTGGCAGTCACTTGAAACACCGGTGCTATACATCGCGTCAGAGGACCCGGAGATCCGGCTGCAATTCCTTGACTATCCCGTCGTGACATGCAATGAGCTGCTGCCGCTCGTGCCTGGTGCGGAGTTCTACACTGACTGGTTTGTGATGAGCCAAGCAGATCTGTTACTTATCTCTAATAGTTCATTTTCTTATACTGCAGCGCTAACTAATCGAGTGGCTTCTCGGTTCTATAGACCGTCACGTCTGGACCAGCGCCTCTATCAGTTCGATCCTTGGGCGGAATGCCAGTTGATCGAAATGCCTGGTTAGGGATCGTTGCCCACTGTCACCACACGCTCCATCCGCCGTCGACCAGCAGGTTGTGGCCCGTGATCCAGTCAGACGCACGACTGCACAGCAACGCGACCGCGCCTTTCAGGTCCTCCGCCTGACCGGTCCGCTGCAACGGATTGTTCAGGCGGCACCGTTCCACGAACTCCGGGTCGGTGGTCGACTGCGGGATCTGG
>CAIOZW010000024.1 GCA_903862855.1 uncultured Acidobacteriota bacterium | reverse complement strand
GATTCGTATTTTACGAGACGAAGTGGTCGTTTACCCTGAATTACTCCCGAGTCAGGCAAAAATTACTGAAAAATTGATGCTTGCGACCGCAACAATTTAAACTTTTGTCCAAAGTCCAGGCCCAGGGTGAAACCCTGGGTAGCAATTTTCCCAGGGCGTTGCCCTGGGCTGGTATGCAGCGCCCCGTTGGGGCGCTTAAAAACGCGCTCGTGCAGATCCTGAGAGATAATGCGATTGCCCCGCCGGAACGAGTCAGGCCAATCGGCCTCGCCCGAAATTTTGAGACCGGACCGGGCTTGAGAATTGATGGAATGGGAGCTTGGCGACCTCATTTTATCCTAAAGTATGAAAACATGTTGACATCGTCCAATCTTTTAACAAAATAGATGTTGGATTTCTGTGCAGGCCCCCCGTTTACATCCTTCACCGATCCAGTTCCCCCGTTTTATTGTCTCGCTTGCTCTTTTCCCCGTGACTGTTTTGTTGGCAGAGATGAGTTTAACCAGGCTGGTTGAGCTGAACGCATCGATCCGATTCGAGGTTCAAGAACCGGCACTGAGGACGGATAACGGTAAATCAACGGCCCCCATAACCGCCCGACAAATCCACCGTCTTCGATTGACCGTTCCAATCGTCGAAGATGGGGCTTGCCGGAGTCAGACAGAGGCAGTCTCCTGACATTTGAATCAGGACCGTCTCTCGCCCCAACCCAATCTGGCAGGACTGCCTCCCCCATCGGTCCCCGATACCGAACAGTCTATCCTGCTGGTTGGACTCGCTGTAAAATTTGCAGAGAGTCCCCTGGATCTGGTTGTCAGCCCCACCCTGTAACGCATTTTTTTACGTTTCCGGAGCAGACTATGCACACAGCAGCCATGAGTGGCATCCGGAGCGGAGCAGTATCCTGGAAAAAATATGAAAGAGTCATCTTCTGGTGTAGCGCGCTCCTTAACGGCAAGACTTTTCAACCGAAGCAAAAAATTGCTTGATAAAAAGATGATCCATCAGATCCTGTTTGTCGGATTGGTGGGGATAATGTTCGGATCATTGTTCGGCTGGACAGAGGAGACCGTGAGGGCACAGATCGAAGTGGCTCCGCAGGGAGAGTCACCAACCGAGCTGAAGCAGCAGCTTCAGTTGAAGATTCAGGAGGCAGCCAGTCTCAAACGAAATCCCACCGCTGATCAGCGTCTCAATGAGTTGGGAGTGAAGGCCGTCCAGCAGGGAGAGGTGCCGGTGATCATCCGGTTGCGGGTTGCCTATCAACCTGAGGGCAACCTGCGTCGAACTGTCGATATACAGGCACAGCGGGCACTGATTGAGAGGGCTCGCAAGAGCCTGCTGCTTGACATCAAGGGGTACGATGCGGAGTCGGTCAAGGAGTTCAAGTACCTGCCATACCTGGCTGTCAGCCTTACCCCGTCCGGGATAGAGGCTTTGCGCACATCAATTCAGATGATCGACATCGAGGAGGATATTCTTCTCGCACCAGCGCTCAGCAACAGCGTCCCATCGATCGGGGTGAACAAGGCCTGGGAGAGTGGCTACACGGGAGCTGGCCAGACCATCGCAGTGGTTGACAGCGGAATCGACAAATCCCATCCGTACCTGGCCGGCAAGGTAGTCAGTGAAGGATGCTTTTCGACCAACAATCGAACCACCGGATCAAGTTCTCTATGTCCAGGGTTGGCCAGCTCGACGACTGCCGTCAATTCGGGAGTTCACTGCAATCTCCCGATCGAAGAATGCAAACATGGAACCTTGGTGGGTGGAGTGATTGCCGGAAACAGTCAGACGGTCACGGGAGTGGGTGAACCCCTGGCGGGTGGCATAGCAAAGGACGCCACGCTGATTTCACTCAACGTCTATTCCCGTTTTGAGAATGCACAGTTATGCGGGTCGACGGCGCCGTGCGTCTTGTCATACCTGACGGATCAGGTGCGGGCCCTGGAGCGCGTCTATGATATCAGGAATCAGTACCGGATAGCCGCAGTCAACTTCGGTCTGTCCGGACAGCGATATACCGAGCTTTGTGACAACGCTTCTTCAATCCTCAGTGATTCGATTCAGCAACTGGCAGTATTGGGTATCCCAACGATCACTCCAACCGGCAACAATGGATATTCTGATGCGACAGGGATGCCGGCTTGTATGAAGAGCAGCATCAGTGTCGGGGCGACCGAGCTCGATCCATCAGGTGTAGAGAGAGTCTACTCCAAATCGAACAGTGCCCCATTCATCCACCTCCTTGCCCCGGGTGTCGGGATCACCTCCGCGGTTCCGGGTGGAGGGTATGAGACTTGGGCTGGAACCTCGATGGCCACTCCGCATGTCTCAGCCTCATGGGCCTTGCTGAAACAGCGAGTTGGATCGGCCAGTATCGAAAATGCTCTCCGTGCGCTCATCTCAACCGGAGTGCAGGTGGTCGATAGTCGCAATACTCTGTCAAAGCCGCGTATTCAGATCGACGAAGCTCTGCAGGCATTGAGCAATAATGTGCCGGAGATCCAGAGCTACACGATGGACATCAACTTTCCGATTGATCGTAATCCATTCAAGATGACCATCAATGGAAGACGATTTGATACGGATGCAACCAGACTCTACCTATGCATGGTCGGAACCTCGAGCTGTATTGAGCATCCAAAGACAAAAGTGAAAGTTAATGGAACGTCGATAATCGAGGCGGAGAGCGTCGCGCTCGCCAGTGGCGTGTGGAATCTCTACCTCGAGACAGGCGCTGGAGCTTCCGGAAGAACGAAGCCATTCACGGTCATGACACCACCACCACCGCCGTTGATAGACAGCTATAGCTGGACACCGGCCAATCCACGCGCCAATCAGACCTTCAACGGGACGATTAACGGAAGAGGTTTCAGCGTCGATGGGACAAAGGTCTACTTCTGTATTGCCGAGAGTTCGATCTGTTCACTGTTGCCGAATAGCAGTGTTGCCATCAACAGTGAGACAAGGCTGACGATCAGTGGAGTGACGCTCAACGCCGGGACCTGGCAGGTGTACGTGCAGACTTCATCTGGACCTTCACCACGCTCGACAAGCTTCAAGGTCGAGGTGGCAATTCTGCCGCCCGCCATCACCAGCTTTGCGTGGAATCCGGCCATACCAGCCGAGAATCAGCCCTTTGGTGGAGTTCTAACCGGAGCAAACTTCATCGATAAGGAGACAAAAGTCTACTTCTGCATCACGACACAGACCACCTGTTCAGTTTTGCCCGACAAGGACGTCACGGTCAACTCGCCGAGCAGCATGACCGTCAGCAATGTGAGCCTGCGGGCCGGACTCTGGCAGATCTATGTTCAGACGCCTGGTGGTTCATCTCCACGTTCAAACACTTTTACAATCGAGGCGCAGCAATTACAACCGACGATTGCCAACTATATCTGGAATCCGGCGCGGCCGATCGAGAACCAGCCATTCAGTGGCAGCATCAGTGGAAACAACTTTGTCGAGGGTGGAACGCAGGTCTATTTTTGTGAGGCGGGGACGGTTCGCTGCGCACCGGTCACTTCGGCGAGCATCAAGTTTGAGACCCTGATCAGCCTGACCGTCAGCAATATCATCCTGAAGAGTGGCTCGTGGGAGTGCTATGTCTCGACTCCGGCCGGAGTCTCACCAAGATCAGCCCCATTCGAGGTGACCACTGCCACTTTGCTACCAGTGATTAACACGGTAACATTCAGTTCCAGCAACAGATCGGCCTTCCAGCCTTTCGTGGCTGTCATCAGCGGGGTCAACTTTGTACCTGGAAACACGCGGGCCTTCCTCTGCCCGGAGAACAGCCAGAACTGTCAACAGCAGACAACAGGAGTAAACGCGACCAGCAGCACCTCCGTCAGTATCTCCAACATTATTCTGGCAAGCGGGAACTGGCAGCTCTATCTGCAGACATCGGCAGGTAACTCTAACCGTTCGATCCCCTTCTCCGTCGATGGCGCACTTTTGCCGCCGACGATCACAGGCTTTACGCTCGCCCCTTCAAATCCGCGCACCAATGAACCCTTTGCGGCAACTTTGACTGGAACCGGTTTTGTTGTCGGTAACACCGAGGTCTCCATCTGCGTGAGCGGAACAGCCAATTGTGCTGCGGTTGCCGAGGGAAACTATGTGGTCACAAGCGGTATAAGTCTGACAATGACCAACATCCGTCTCGAGAGTGGAAGCTGGCAGTTCCTTGTTCAGACACCGGGAGGAATCTCTGGTCGATCTCTGCCATTCATTGTCCAGACTCCGATTGCGGTGCCAACGATTTCAAGTCAGATCTGGAATCCGCAGGTGCTCATTGCCAACCAGGCCGCCAGTGTGACGATCAGCGGGGCAGGTTTTACCGCTGCCGGAACCCAGGTATTCCTATGCGTCGCAGAGACAGAGACCTGCTTCCCCCATCCAACCAATCTGACTGTCGTCAACAGCCCGACCAGTCTGACGCTCAACGGAATCTTTCTGCTGGCCGGGACGTGGGAGATGTATGTTCAGACATCGCTTGGAAAGTCGGAACGGACCGCTGCTTTCACCGTCAGGGGGGGTAACCAACTTGAACCGACGATCACCGGCTATCTCTGGAGTCCAGTCAACCCGGTGACAGGGTTCGCCTTCTCCGGAACGATCAATGGAACCAACTTTGTCACCAATGCGACGCAGGTCTTCTTCTGTGTCAATGGTACCAGCTCTTGCTTCCAGCAGCCGCTCGAAAATGTGCGGGTGATCAACTCAACGACGATCACACTGATCAATACCTTTCTGATGACGGGGACGTGGAGCTTCTATGTGCAGACCTCTGCCGGGGTATCAGCACGATCGACCCAGTTTTCAGTGACCCGGGGCGACCAGGTGGTTCCAACCCTGAGCAGCTTCACCACAACGCCATCTGTGCTGATCGAAGCGCAACTCTTCAATGCCGTCATCACCGGAAACAATTTCGTGCCCGGGTCGACGCAAGTACGTTTCTGCGGAGCTACGCAGACATCCTGCAATGAGCTTTTGGCGAGCAGTATCAACGTAATGAGTCAGACGCAGATCGAACTGGCAAACATCTCGCTCCCTGCCGGCAACTGGCAGGTGGTGATCAATACACCCGCCGGGGCATCGAACCGTTCCAGCACCTTTACGGTACGACCACAGCTCTCACCTCCTTCGATCATCGGATATTCGTGGACACCGGCGCCGACCTCTAATCAGCCTTTCTCAGGGTCGATCTCCGGCAGTAACTTTGATGTGAATGGAACCGAACTCTTCTTCTGCCTCGCATCAACCTGCAACAAGATAAGTTCGCCCAATATGCGGGTCATCTCAGCAAATTCGATCAATGTGACCAATCTATCACTGGGGACTGGCAACTGGCACTTTTATGTAGTTACAGCAGGAGGCAAATCGGCCAATTCATCTGTCTTCAGTGTGACGGCCCTCTCCCTGTTCCTCCCGACGATCAGTTCGATCTCCTGGCAGAGCAGCAATCTGTTGGGCAACCAGGCCTTCAGCGGAGTTATCACAGGAACCAATTTTGTGACAGGTGGAACGCAAGTCGATTTCTGCAGCAATGAAACAGGATTGTGCAGTCGCTTGAATGTCTCCAACGTGCGGGTCACAAATCCAACCAGCCTGAACGTGAGCAATGTCGTGCTGGCGGCAGGATCGTGGTACGTCCAGACGGAGACGACTCTCGGGAGGTCGAACAAGTCAAGCAGCTTTACGGTCGCACCACCGGCGATCTCACTGCCAACCATTGTGAGATTCACCTGGGAAAATGTGACGAATGACAATCCCTCTCTGAGAGGGACGATTACCGGAACCAACTTTGCTACGGAAGGAACTTCGGTCTTCTTTTGCAACGCTGCCAGTGAGAAGTGCAGTCAGATCCAGCAGTCGCAGATCGAGGTAGTCAGCACGACATCCATCAAAATCCAGAACGTCTTTCTGACCAATGGCAGTTGGCAGTTCTATATTCAGACAGCCGCCGGGGTCTCGAGCCTTTCAACCAGTTTCAACTTCTTCAATGTGACTGGTGAACCGATCAAACCAACGCTGAATAGTGTGTCGTGGACACCGGCGGTGCCCCTCTCATCCAGTCCGATCAGTGGCAGTATCAGTGCGACAAACCTGGTCGTCGGACTGACGAAGGTCTTTGCCTGCAGCTTCCCGTCGAACAACTGTTCACAGATTCCAGCGGCATCTGTCACCCACGCATCTGGAAGCCTGCTGACGCTGACCAACGTTCGTCTTGGAAAAGGGATATGGTATCTCTATCTCGAGACGCCAAATGGGAATACCAACCATTCACGCACTTTTATTGTCCAGTAGGATGATCGATTCTTCAGACTTTTGCGGTCAGGTAACGCCTCAATGAGGCGAGAGTTGCGAGTGGCGAGTCTTCCGGCGTGGAGTCTCGGCGGGCATTCGTGAAGCAGCAGGTCGGATGAATTCCCTGTGTTGGCGAGAAGGTCAGTCAGCCAGTTCAGCCAGGATGGCATCCGTAACGGTGAGGCCCTGCTCGATCGCCTGGTGGAGAAGCTGGAGGCGACCGGCACCGGGAAGACGTACGCCTTCATCGGCAAGCATGGCCGTGATGAGAGTCTCGAGGCGCTGGTGGTAGAGTTCATCACCGCCAAGAGCGCCAGGATCGATGATCAGAAAAGCCTGCCCGATCCGCGGACGGTTACCAGTTGCCGAGAAGAACGAATCGGCCTCGAAACCGAAGCGGGCTCCGGTCAGGGCACAGCAGAGCAGTTCAACTACCAGCGCGAGCATCGCCCCCTTGACCCCGCCCGTGGGCAGCATCATTCCCTCGATCCCCTTCTGTGGGTCGGTCGTCGGTTGACCATCGGCATCGACAGCCCATCCGAGAGGGATGGATCTACCCTCACGGGCGGCGACCAAGAGTCTCCCCCGCGCAACCTCCGAGAGAGAAAGATCGATCACCAGAGGAAGCTGACCCCGACGGGGAAAGATTGCCGCAATCGGGTTTGTCCCGAAGAGGGGAGTTCGCCCATTCCAGGCCGGCATTGCCGCCGGCGAGTTGCTGAAGGCAAGTCCGATCATCCCGGCAGTACCAGCATCGTGAAGATGTCCGGAGAGGACGCCCGAATGATGGCTGTTGAAGACACCAGCCCAGGCAACCCCAAACTCACGAGCCCGAAGAATCGAAGTCTTTATCGCCAGTTCGCAGGCCGGAAAGGCAAAGCCGTCAGCCGCATCGACAAGGAGAGCCGCCGGTCGTTCGTCTCGGACAATGGGTCTGGCCTGTCCATCGACACGTCCGTGGCGAAGGTGGTCGGCATATTGTGACAGACGGGAGAGACCGTGCGATGGAAGACCGGAGGCCTCGGCACTGACGAGGGCGCGTGCAGTGGAGTAGGCCATCTCCCTCCCTGAACCGGCGCGCACCAGATAGTCGGTGGCAAGACTGACAAGCTCTTCAAAGGCAATAACAGGCATTGATCGATCAACCTCAGGATCAGGCACTCTCAAATAGTCGGGTCAGGACAAACTCGCGATGGCCGAGTGCCTCGGCAGCCGTGAGCCGGCCGTTGGCAGTTCGCAGCATCATCTCAAGCAGCGCGTCACCAGCCTGGTCAGGTGACATCTCGCGTCGCAAGAGACCCGAGACATCGACATCGATATGTTCAGCCATGGTTCTGACGGTCCGCGGATTGGCACAGATCTTAATGACCGGCAGAATGGGGTTACCGATCACATTTCCCTGTCCGGTCGGAAAGAAGTGGATGACAAATCCAGCCGCGGCACAGAGCGTGACCATCTCGGCCGCAGCCGATGACGAGTCCATGAACCAGAGGCCAGGACCGGTCGGGACATCGGCCTTGTCGAGAACCCCGTCAATGAGACACTTACGTCCGATCTTCTGGATATTGCCGAGGGCCTTCTCTTCAATGGTTGTCAGACCGCCCGCGATATTCCCTTTTGTTGGCTGGGATTCGGAGAGATCGTTGGTCTTGTGGCGATTGACCAGTTCCTGGTACCGGTCGAACATGGACTGGAACTGCCCACGGATCTCCGGAGTACGACAGCGGGCGGCAACCAGATGCTCTCCCCCCGTCAGTTCTGTCGTCTCTCCGAAGAGAAGCGTCAGTCCCCTTTCATAGAGTTTGTCGAAGGCATTGCCAACAGTCGGATTGGCACCGCACCCCGAGGTGGTATCAGACTCTCCGCATTTGGTGGAGACCCAGAGATCGACCAGCGGAGACTCCTCGCGCTGCAGCTCAGAGGCCCACTGCAGATATTCTCGTGCCGCGTGCGAGGCACGGCGGATCGTCTCGTGATCACCATGCCCCTCGATGCCAAAGCCAGTGACCGGTTTACCGGTGGTGGCAATTCCCTCGACAACCCGTCTCGTCCATCCATCCTCGATGCCGATGACGACGACGGCTGCGACATTCGGATTGCAACCCGTCCCGATGAGCGTCTTGAAATGAAGTTCGAGGTCCGCCCCAAACTGGAGTCGACCATAGGGATGCGGCAGGGCCAAGACCCCTTTGATATTATGTGCTACCGCCTCCGCCGCCGCATTTGAGAGATCATCAACGGGCAGAACGATAACGTGATTGCGAACCCCAACCCGGCCATTTTCGCGCCGGTAACCGGGAAATGTCTTCTCGCTCAACTCGAGCCCCATGGTCTATCCCTCCACCACTCCCCGCCTCGACCGGGAGTCGGAAATGTATAAGATTCTGTTATTGCGCACCAACCCGATAGAGGGTCGCGCGACGGAACTGCCTGACCACCTGCCAATTCGACGGTGGAGCGGTGGCAAAAGAAGGTGGCTCATAACGATAGAGATCTCTCAGGAAATCGATCGTCTCCGGATTGACGAGAACATATGATCCAACCGGAAAATCGGCGATGTCCATGCGTTCCCAGACTGTCTCGCCAGCAGACCCGGTCGCCGCCCGCTCCCAGGAGTGATTGGTCGACGATGTACCGGAAAGTCGATGATCGCGAAAAAATATCATTCCCGAGACGGTGTAGTGGTCGGTGTAGAGCGCCTCACCACCGACCAGCTCCTTTGAGATCTGACGCTCGACAGCCTGGACACGATTGCTGGTGATCGTTGTTATCCCCCTGCCACTGAGGGCCAGCAGGCCGATCAGGAGCAAGGCTCCCCAAAAATGGCTCTCCCGGGATCGATCCCGGTGAACAAGCTGTACCAGCAAGTCGGCCGTGATGAGGACCGCCGGCAGCATCAGCTGATAGAGATACCGGTCGATGATCACCAGTGGCTTGTAAGAGCTGAAGGACGAGGTCATAAAGTTGAACATCAGCAGCAATGAGATCATCCAGAGGTAGACCAGAAGGCGCGGACGCCGACCGACCATGAAGTTCCAGGCCATTCCGAGCAGCGCGAGGGCCGGGAGGCCAAGGTAGAGTCGGGAGAGCAGAATGTCTCGTGGGCCTGAATATAGTATTCGTCTCAGCAGGGCGCGGGCATATCCACCATCCTGCCAGCCGAAGACAGCCGAGCTGCTGTCAAAGAAGAGGGCGGCGCAGACCCGAAAGTTGTTCTCGGTAGTGTGGAGTCGATAGAGGAGATCTCCAGTGCGGTGGTAATAGTAAAAGGTCTCTCCAGCCAGCACCGCCAGGGCTCCCGCTCCAACGGCCGTCAGGATAAGAAATCTCTGCTGGAACGATCGCAGTCCATTTCCGCCTTCATCCCTGAGAAGAACCAGCAGGAGGACAAAGGGTATCAGGTAGACGACCGACTCACGACTCAACCACGAAATGCCGAAGAGAAGTCCGCTCAGGAGAGCTGCGGCAAGGTTCAATCTGCGCCAATTCGATGCCGTAATCCGCCAGAGAATGAAGAGGGCGAGGTTGGCCCAGAAGGCAGCAATCGCGTCTGAATGGAGGAGCGAGGCGAACTGCACGTCGATCGGCACGATCGCACTGATCGCCATAGCCATCAGACCGGTCGGTTGACCAAAGAGGCGACGACCAAAATAGTAGGCGAGCAGACAGGAGAGGATGCTGATCAGGAATGGAAAGGCGACAATCGAGACCTCAGAGAGACCGACAAGCCTGATCGCCACCGCAGCCGGAAGATAGGTTCCGACACGGAGCGCATAGGTATTCCAGTCACCCGGTGCCGGCTGATAGAGAGAGCCGCGTGCGGCCTGATCAGCAAACTCGGCATAAGATCTTGGATCGGAATCTGAGAACCCCTGAAATGCAATGACCCTGATGATAATGGCAGCCGCCAGAATCACCCCGCCGAGGATTCGACTGGTCCGATCGGGCAGACTGTCGGGCAGACCGCTGAATGTGTGGCCGGAGAAGGAATACATCGATGACTCCCGGAGAGATCCTTGTCTCACCAGCGCTTTGTCTTGACGTTATGGACGTGGAGGTGCTCGCCGGCACTGATTGGCGCAATCGTTCGCCCGATGTCAACGCCATACTTGATCACTGTCGCTTGCGCGGGAAGATCGAGGATCGCCAATTTATGGCCAAGCGGAATATCGTTCCGCGCCGTGACATTAATGGTCTGGTCATCCTCCATGACCCAGCCGGTCAAGACCTCTCCGGCGCTGACCCCCTCGACCACGACGACGCCAACCGAATCACCCTCTTCATGGACTACAAAATGGATGCTCATCAGTTCTCCTTTCCAGAATATGGCGGGAGACTCTCCTCAATGCCCAGCGAGATATGGCGCGTCTCGAGAAAAGCGTCCAGCCCCTCGCTCCCCAGCTCACGACCCCATCCGCTCTGCTTGACGCCACCAAAGGGGGACTGGCTGGTGGTTGGCAGGCCATCGTTGATGCTGATGGTCCCTGCCTCGAGACTCTCCATCAACCGGAAGGCACGGGAGAGATCACCGGTAAATGCGTAGGCGCTCAGGCCATAGATCGAGCGGTTGGCCAGGGAGATCGCCTGCTCCTCATCATCAAAAGGGATGACCGGAGCGAGTGGGGCAAAGGTCTCCTCGCGGAGACAGACAGCGTCGGGCGGCAGATCGGTGAGGATGGTCGGGGCCAGAAATGAACCACCGCCGGGCAGACGGTACCCGCCGCACCGGATCCGAGCACCACCCTCCACCGCATCCTCGATCTGGCCAAGCGCCCGACCGAGGGCACGCTCATCGATCAGTGGTCCTACCTCAACTCCCGGCTCAAGCCCATTCCCAACCCGCAGGGCCGCTGTCCGCGCCGTGAGTGCCGCCACGAAATCGTCGTAAATGCGTCGCTCGACAAAGATCCGATTGGCGGCGATGCAGGACTGGCCGGAGTTACGAAACTTGGCCATCATGACCCCCTCCACCGCCCGTTCAGGATCGATATCACCAAAGACGAGCACTGGAGCGTGACCGCCCAGTTCGAGAGCGAGGGGCTTGATGGTCGCCGCTGCACCAGCGATCAGCACCCGACCGACGGCTGTCGAGCCGGTAAAGGTGACCTTCCGGCAGAGCGGATTCTCGAGCAACTCATGCCCAAACTCCTCCGGCGGGCCGAGAAGCATCTGAAAGACTCCCCGCGGCAGGTCTGATGCCGCCACACACTCGGCCAGTGCAACCGCTGTCAGTGGAGTCTGGCCGGCCGGCTTGAGAATGACCGTATTACCGGCGGCCAGTGCCGGGGCGATCTTCCGCACGGCAAGCATGAGCGGGAAGTTCCAGGGACTGATCGCTCCAATCACCCCGAGTGGAGTCCTGATGACCAGATTGCGCTTTCCACTCGTCTGGTGGGGGATGACACGACCGTAAGCACGCCGCGCCTCCTCGGCGAACCAGCGCAGATGATCGACAGCAAGGACGACCTCGCCAATGCTCTGTGCGAGCGGTTTTCCATTCTCGAGCGTGATCGTCCGGGCGATCTCTGCCCGGCGCTGGTCGACCAGATCGGCAAGACGATTGAGAAAGACACCCCGCTCACGCCCCGTCAGGGTTCGCCAGCTCTTCCAGGCAGAGTCGGCATCTTCGATCGCCTCCGCGAGCCGCTTCCGATCGGTCGTCGACATGCGGGCAATCACCTCACCCGTTGCCGGATTGATCACCTCGCTGACCGTCGAGGTCATCTGCATCTCGCCATTAAGATAGAGGGGATACTGCTTCACTTCGCTCACTGCCGGACCACTCAACTTTCAGACTGTCTCAGATCATTCTTTCAGGTCTATCCAGCGTTTCCGCTGCGTGAGCCGACAGTTTAGTACGATTACCACCACCGTGACAAATATCACGAAAGATCAGTCACCCCACGAGCAGAATCGGAGGCACCGGAGCAGTGAGACGGATCTCTGCTCCCTCAAAAAGCAGCCTGATTGCTCCCATCCGGTCGCGGCAAGCGGTGTCTTCGTTGTCGGGAGAGATCGAAGCGTCAACTCCCTTGCTGCATCTGTTCTGCCAAAACCGTGAGCTTGAGAGGATTTTCGCTCCACCGTTCACTGTCGCAATGTTTCCAATCAGGAATAAGGAAAGCGGATTGATGATGGACATCGGGAATACAGTTGGAGGATAATTTCGATGTCCAGTCGATAGTCCAGCCTTTTTGCTGGCGGTAAGAACCGATCCAGAGAGGAGACAGACCTTGATCATCACCAATGAGATACTGAAGCAGATCATGCCAAAACTCTCACCGGCGAAACGAACCCTCTACCTTCCTTTTCTCAACCGGGTCATGGAGGAGTACGAAATCAATACACCACTGCGGAGTGCGGCATTCCTCGCACAGCTCGCGCACGAATCGGGTGAATTTCGCTATATGGAAGAGATCTGGGGGCCGACCGAAGCGCAGCGTCGATACGAGCCTCCAAGCAACCTTGCGGCCAAACTTGGTAATACCGAGAAGGGTGATGGCAAGCGTTTCAAGGGACGCGGACCGATTCAGATCACTGGCCGCTACAATTATGAGCGGTATGGAAAGCTGCTCGGGGTCGACCTGGTCTCGAATCCTGAATTGGCGGCAACACCACAGATCGCCTTCTCCATTGCCGGCCTCTTCTGGAGATCGAATGGGCTCAATCAACTCGCCGACCATGATGATATCGTCACGATCACCATTCGGATCAATGGCGGAAAGAATGGACTGGCGGAGCGAAAAGCTTATTACAACAAGGCCAAGGCCATCCTCGCCGTTCCCCCTGAAGCCGGCGAATCGTCACCACGTGGATTTGAGGCGATCCGGGAGATGACCACTCCACGGCAGCGGCGTCTTGATCAGCCGGAATAGCCGGGGTGAGGAGGAGAGATGGGTGAACCGGAACGTTTCCTGCTGACAGGCTGTGCGAGCGGAATTGGTCGGCATCTGGCCAGCCGGCTGATCGGCCGGGGCCATCAGGTCATGGCGACCGACATAAACATCGAGACGCTGCGGCTCGAGGCGCAGCGTGGCGGCTGGCCCGATGGACAAGTGATCCTGCGAAGGCTCGATGTCAGAGATCCGCAGGATTGGGAAGAGGCGATGGCAGAGGTTGTCGCAACCTTTGGGGGTGTCGATGTCGTGATGAACATCGCCGGCTATATGCAATCGGAATGGGTTCACCAATCGACGAGTGAGACGGTCGATCGCCACGTCGATATCAATCTGAAAGGGGTCATCCACGGTACGGTCACCGCAAGTCGGCAGATGCTCAGACAGGGTCACGGCCAGATCATCAACATCGCCTCGATGGCCGGACTGGCGCCGATTCCAGGGATTGCGGTCTACTCGGCGACCAAGTACGCCTGTCGGGCCTATTCCCTGGCGGCGGCGCTTGAATTGCGGGAACGGAACATCTTTGTGACCTCCATTTCACCAGATGCGGTCGATACGCCGCTGCTCGATCCACAGGAGGGTGTCGACGCGGCAGCCCTGCTCTTCTCTTCGCGCCATCTCCTGACGGTTGAAGATATTGCCAGGGTCGTTCTCGACCAGGCTCTCCGGAAAAGACCGATGGAGGTGACCATTCCACGCTGGCGCGGCTGGGTCGCGAGACTGACCAACATCTTTCCCGGGCTTGGTTTTGCTCTCGCCCCGCTCTTTCGCTGGGTCGGCGCGAAGAGGCAGGCGCTCTTCTTCAAGAGCTGAGTCCTCGATCATCTTGTGTTGACGAAGGGATGGACAGACGGGTACTCTTACCTTTTCGAATTTGATCATTATGCCAAAATTTATCTTCGTTACAGGTGGAGTAGTAAGCGGACTCGGCAAAGGGATAGCTGCAGCCTCGATTGGTGCGCTGCTCGAAGCGCGCGGGTTGAAGATCACCCTTCTCAAGTTCGACCCTTACATCAACGTCGATCCGGGAACCATGTCGCCGTTTCAACACGGCGAGGTCTTCGTTCTCGACGATGGGGCCGAGACAGATCTCGATCTTGGCCATTACGAGCGATTTACCAGTTCAAAGCTGACGCGGGCCAATAACCTCACCTCCGGGAGGATCTATCTCTCGGTAATCGAGAAGGAGCGCCGGGGCGACTATCTCGGAAAGACGATCCAGGTCATTCCCCACATTACCAACGAGATCAAGGATGCCATCCGTAATGTTGCCGAGGGAGTCGACGTAGTCATCGTCGAGATTGGCGGGACGGTTGGTGACATTGAATCCCTGCCCTTTCTCGAGGCGATCCGGCAGATGGGCAATGAGGTTGGAAAGCATAATTCAATCTTCATCCACCTCACACTGGTTCCCTACCTTGGAGTCTCCGGGGAGCTGAAGACAAAGCCGACGCAGCATTCGGTCAAGGAGCTGCAGTCGATCGGCATCCAGCCCGACATCCTGCTCTGCCGTTGTGACCATGAGATTCCCGAGGATATCAAGGGCAAGATCGCCCTCTTCTGCAATCTGCCCCAGGAGGCGGTCATCAACGCACCTGATGTCAAGTCGGTCTACCAGGTTCCGGTCGTCTACAACCGTGAGGGACTCGACCAGTTGATCGTCGAGCTGCTGCGGCTGCCACTCGGGGATACCGATCTGCGGCAGTGGACAAGTCTGGTGCACCGCATTCACAACCAGCGCCAGTCGGTGACCATTGGGATTGTCGGAAAGTATGTCGGTCTGGAGGACTCCTACAAGAGCCTCAACGAAGCGCTGATTCACGGAGGCCTCGCCAGCAGCATCCGCGTCAATTTTCGCTGGATCGAGAGCGAAATGCTGATGACCGATGACCGGTGGGAAGAGCAATTGCGAGACCTCGATGCAATCCTCGTCCCGGGTGGTTTCGGCAAGCGGGGAATCTCGGGGATGATCAGAGCGATCGGCTATGCCCGGCGAGAGAAGAAGCCATTCTTCGGCATCTGTCTGGGGATGCAGTGTGCAACGATCGAGTATGCCCGAAATGTCTGCGGAATCGACCATGCCGACTCGACCGAGTTCGATCCGGATGGGCCTGACCCGGTCATCTTCAAGTTGCGCGATCTGCTTGGGGAAGAACGACTGGGTGGAACCATGCGCCTTGGAGCCTACCAGTGTGAGCTGCGCGAGGACTCATTGGCGAACCGGATCTACGGTCAGACAGAGATCTCCGAACGCCATCGCCATCGGTATGAGTTCAACCCCGCCTACAAGGATCGTCTGGCTGAAGGAGGGCTCATCCTCTCCGGCCTCTCCCCTGACGGCAAATTTGTCGAGATCGTCGAGTTGGCCGACCATCCCTGGTTTCTTGGTTGCCAGTTCCATCCGGAATTGAAGTCGAAACCCCTCTCCCCACACCCGCTCTTTACCAGCTTCATCCAGGCGGCCCATACACATCGCCTGCGTGATGAGGTCGGCGAGAAGGAGCCCCCCCGGGGGACAGATCCTGTCGAGTAAGGGTGGCTGACGGAATCAAGTGATGCGTATCGAAACTCTGATTCTGCTGGCAGTGTTATGGCTGTTGATCGTGATGAATGGCCTTGGACAGACGACCGGCGGGCAGATCCCCACCGGGACCGTCAGCGGTCGGGTAGTCGAGAGGATCAGCAATCGCCCGATCAGTGGCGCCGAGGTGAGGATTCTCGATCGGCGTCTGGCGACGGTGGCAACGACCAGAACGGATGACCGTGGTGAGTACCGGTTGGAGCTATCTCCGGGAAGCTACACTGGACAGGTTGAGTTGACGGAGGGCTCGGGCTGGCCAATAGGTCTGATCACCGTCACCTCCGGGTACAACTCGATCTACAATGTGCGGCTCGACGTGAAGCTCGAGGAGACAATCGATGTTCGTGGGCTGATCGATACGCCCACGATCGATCAGCCAGTGAGCAGAATCGGCCTTGGCCGGGCGGAGATCCG
>CAIOZW010000023.1 GCA_903862855.1 uncultured Acidobacteriota bacterium | reverse complement strand
GACCGAGAAGAGCGCCCCGATCATCTCGCTGGTCACGACGTTGGTCGGCTTGTAGCTTGCGGCCGAGACGGCCGCATAGGGCAGTGGATCGATACTCTTGCTGGTCGTGTAGATATAATCGCTGCCGCTGCTGCCCGTACCGTTGGCGGCATTGCCGGCGGCAAAGAAGGTGATCTTGCCTGAGTCGGTCGCCGGAGCCTTCCATTTGAAGGTCCAGGATCCCTGGTTGGTTCCGTTGGGCGATATGCCAGAGAAAGAGTGCTGGATGTATCGCCGGCCAGTAAAGCTGCCGGTCCCGTTAATAAGTTGGGTTCGGCTGTCGGATGAGGTGAATGTCCCGGCTCGGTTACCCTGTGGATCGAGAGCAGTCAACTGGAATCCGTATGCCCCCCGGCTTGCCTGGTTCATCGTCACCGTCAGGGTCAACTCCTGATCAGGGAAATAGTAGGTCGGGACACCGGAGATCGAGAAGGTTCCGGTACCGCTGTTGAGCGGAAAGGTTGTGTGACATCCTGAAGAGGTACAATTGAGCTCGGCAGTGTAAGCGCCAATTGCCGGAGCTCCGGTTCGTGAAGCCTGGGGACCGGAGGAATTGGCGTGTATCCCGGTCTGTTTGATGGAGAGACTGACCACTGCAATGAAGAGCAGTGCAGTCAGGAAGATCTTGATCAGCTTGATACTCATTCGCATTCTACTCCTGTCGTTCATTCAATAAGTTAATTGTGTCTCGGTTGTCGATTTTGCCGACATAGCTACTACAGAGGATTGTTTATTTTTACGGATTCTATAGTAGCCCAGTTCAATGAACAAGAGAATCGGGCAGAGTATCCTCTGACGTGATTAGATTGGGTCTGAGTTGTCCGTTCGGGGTAATGGAGGTTGGGACAATCGCGTCTGAAGACGCGAGTTGGACTTTGGACAAAAATAGAAATCGTTCTGGTCACGGGCCTCCATTTGTCGGAAAATTTTGTAAGACTTGGGAGTAATTGAGCGTTAACTGGATCGAGGAGCACCCAGGGTTGCACACTGGGCTGGTATGCGGCGCCCCGTTGGGGCGCTGGCTGACAGATCATTTGTTGGACATTTTGGGGCGGATCACAAACTGCCCCCTGGACAGGCCTCGAATAACCACGACAGATCGTTGCGATCATCAATCTGTCTGGATAACACGAATGTATGGGCGGTTCGTGAACCGACCCAGATCACTTGCGTGATCTTTGACGACTCGGCTACGATCAGAAGTCAACCAAATTTGATCGCATCGACCTGAGATTACGAGGTTATCGAGATGAGACCAGTCAGCAAAATCCTGAAGACACTGTTGCTGCTTCTCCTGCTGGCACCATTCGCCAGTGCGCAACAGTTCAACATCAAAACCCACACCCTGAAGAACGGGATGAAGATCATCGTCGAGGATGATCCATCGATTCCGAACGTCGCTCTCTACATCTTCTACCGGATCGGTTCCCGCAACGAGCGGCCAGGCACGACGGGTCTCTCGCACTTCTTCGAGCATATGATGTTCAACGGAGCGAAGAAATATGGGCCAAAGCAGTTTGATCGAGTGATGGAGGATGCGGGTGGAGCGAACAACGCTTATACGAGCGAGGATGTGACGGTCTACCAGGACTGGTTCCCGAGATCGGCGCTTGAGTTGATCTTCGATCTGGAGGCCGACCGGATCGCCAATCTCAGTTTCGATCCGCAGGTGGTCGAGTCGGAGCGTGGCGTCGTCGCCTCGGAGCGCCGGACATCGGTCGATGCCAATAACTTCGGGGTCCTGTTTGAGCAGCTTGGAGCGACGGCCTTCACCGCCCACCCCTACCAGTGGCCGGTGGTTGGCTGGATGGTCGATATCGAGAACTGGAAGATGGAGGATCTGAAGCGACATTTCGAGATGGGCTATTCACCCTCGAACGCGACCAT
>CAIOZW010000022.1 GCA_903862855.1 uncultured Acidobacteriota bacterium | reverse complement strand
TGCCCAAGTAAGTATCTGGCAGTTATGAAAGTCGTCTGCGAGGGCAGGGAAGTAGAACCTCCCTGCCCTCATCTCTTTTTAACTGACCATGTCGGAGAGGATCCGCAGGTAGAACGTAATGA
This sequence comes from uncultured Acidobacteriota bacterium, assembly GCA_903862855.1. Classification (GTDB taxonomy): domain Bacteria; phylum Acidobacteriota; class Blastocatellia; order RBC074; family RBC074; genus CAIOZW01. Next base: position 9,674 of record CAIOZW010000022.1, on the reverse strand, counting down.
GTAACCAGCAGGAAAGAGTGTTTGTCATCTTTGGAGCCACGGGAGGTGTCGGATCGGCACTGGCCAGAAGACTCTCTGCCGACAGCCGAAACAGGTTGCTGCTGGCTGGCCGGAATCTGGCACGGCTCGATGAGATGTCGAAGGAATTGAACGCCAGCTCGATGGAGGCCGACGCAACCAGCCTCGCAGATGCCGAGGCAACTCTTCAGAAGGCCATCGAACTGTTTGGTCGACTCGACGGAGTTGCCAATTGCGTTGGTTCACTTCTTCTCAAACCACTCCATCTCACCTCCGAGGCGGAGTGGCAATCGACCGTCAACATCAATCTCGGCAGTGCATTTGCCGTCACACGAGCCGCAGTCAAGACCCTCATGTCCTCGACTTCATCGGGCACAACGGGCACAACGGGCACAACGGGCACATCGGCCACATCGGCCACATCGGGCACATCGGCTACATCGGGTGGATCGATCGCGCTCGTCTCTTCGGCGGCGGCCCAGATCGGCCTGGCAAATCATGAAGCAATTGCAGCTGCCAAGGGGGCCATTGAGGGGCTTGTCCTCTCGGCGGCGGCGACCTACGCTCCGAAGGGAATTCGCATCAATGCCGTCGCTCCAGGGCTTGTCCGGACGCCGATGACTTCGCGAATAACTTCCAATGAAATGTCACTCAAGGCCTCCGTCGCCATGCACGCCCTCGGTCGTATCGGCGAACCAGAGGATGTCGCGTCGGGCCTCGCCTGGCTTCTTGACCCTGCTCAGCAGTGGGTGACAGGTCAGGTCATCGGTATTGATGGCGGTCTCGGGTCGCTACGGAGCCGATGATGCGACCTAAAAACTGTCCAATTGTCAAAATGACACGCAAAAACAGGGTAAATAATACTCACGTAGGAGAAATGTAACCAATTCGCAAATGTTATCGTTTATTTAAGTTTCACTTTGTGAAAAAATAGACGTTTTGTTCGAAGGTGTTTGAGCTGGCAGTGTTTGGGCCGAGAGTATTCAGGTCAAAGGGGCGAATCGCCGGGTGGCTAACGATGAGACTAGGAAGCGGTGAGAGGGGCCGGGGTGGTAACTCGGCTCTGGGAACCAGAGGCAGGTTGGCGCAGGAGTTGAGTGCAGGGATCACAGATACTGTCCAGAATTGAAAGAAGAGACGGAAGATTTCACTCTAAAGAGACCTGTTAAATATTGAAAAAGAGCAGAGGGAGAGAGGCAAAAAATGATTACAAATAAGATATCTGATCAGACGATTAAAATGTTGAACAAATTAACCTCCGAGCAGAAAGCGAAAGTTGACCAGGTTGTCAGGACGCACGTGCGTGCCTGTCTGCGCAACGGGAGTCCGTTGGAGAGTTTCGACCGGTTACTGATCGAGGCAGTAGAGGTCGTGAAGCTCGAAGAGCGTGCTCCGGAGACGAAGTACGAGTTCGTTCCAGGTGTCGAGCCATTCCGCCACTATGAGCAGTACACGAGTCCGCGGGAGCTCTAAGATCGACTCGCAGGGGGTTGAGGCCTCAGTCTGGATAACCGGCGATCAGTTGCTGGTCGATCATCCGGCGCTGCGTGCTGCTGAGCAGCTTCATGGTCGAGATGGTCTTGAAGTTCTGCTGATCGAAAGTCAGGCGAGACGTCGTCGACTCCCTTACCATCGACACAAGCAGATCCTCGTTTTAAGCGCCATGCGCCATTATGCCGAGGATCTGCGAGCCCGGGGTTACCGGGTCAGCTACCTCCGCTCCAACTCGATTGCCGACGGTCTTCGCGCCCATCTTGGCCGTCTCCGCCCGAACTACCTCTATTGTATGGCGGCCAGCGAGTACAGAGCCCGCCAGTTTCAGCAGCGCATTCCCTCTCTATTAAAACCTGATGTTCAGCGTGATGACTGGGTGAAGATCCTGCCGAACGAGCAGTTTCTCATCTCCACTCACAACCCCTGTCCAGATCCGGAACCACGAAAACGGGTGGTGATGGAGAACTTTTATCGTGAGATGCGCCGTCATTTCCAGGTTCTCTTGGAACCGGATGGTTCACCGACGGGTGGCAAGTGGAACTTTGACGAGGAGAATCGTAAACCGCTTCGAGCCGGGATCTCACTTCCAGAGGTCGCAGAGTGGGAGCCGGACGAGATTACACTAGGAGTGATCGCCGAGATCAGGCAGGAAGAGGGCACCGGAGAGGTGGAGAATTTCCACTGGGCGGTCACAAGATCGCAGGCGCTGGAGGCACTGGACAACTTTATAGCGACACGACTGGTCGACTTTGGTCCATACGAAGATGCAATGACCACCCGGTCAGGGACGCTCTTCCATTCACTTCTCTCACCCTACCTCAATCTTGGTTTGCTCGAACCGCTCGAAGTGGTCAGAGCTGCCGAAGAGGCCTATCGTCTTGGACGGGCACCGATCAACTCGGTCGAGGGATTCATTCGACAGGTTCTGGGTTGGCGCGAATTCATCTACTGGCAATACTGGCAACAGATGCCCGGGCTTGAGGATGCCAATCACTGGCAGGCGCACCGCAGACTTCCTGATCTCTTCTGGACGGGAGAGACTGAGATGAACTGCCTGAAGCAGGTCGTATCACGGGTTCTGGCTGACGGATATTCGCAGCACATCGAAAGGCTGATGATCATCTGCAACTACTGTCTGCTGGCCGGGATCGACCCCCGGCAGGTAGCGGATTGGTTCAACGCCGTCTATATCGATGCCTTTGACTGGGTCGTCCTGCCAAACGTGATTGGAATGGGACTCAACGCAGATGGCGGCAGAACGGCAACCAAGCCATATATTGCTTCGGCCAACTACATCAACCGCATGAGCGATTACTGCAAAGGGTGTCAGTATGATCCCAAGCAGCGAACGGGTCGACAGGCGTGTCCTTTCAACATCCTCTATTGGAACTTTCTGATCGAGCATGAGCAGGCGTTGCGTGGCAATCCAAGGCTTGGACCGGCAGTGCTTGGTTTGAACCGAGTAGGAGCTGACGAGCGGAAGGTCATTGGGAGTGAGGCGGAGCAGGTACTGAAGAGAATCTCTCCCGAGGCTGGGTAAGAGGTTGAGAAGGGCCGGATCGACCTTTCGCTCTCGCCGGGCGTATAATCAGATAGTGTTGCCGGAATTGACAAGTCAGGGAGCGTGAACGGAGGGATGAGTGGGGCGGGGTGCTGCCATTTAAAAAGGCCCGTACCGGACGACTTCCTGATCAGGGCCAATCCACCCGGACGATCAAGGTAGATATCAGGTACTTATCCATCAGGTATTCATAATGAACAGATTCTCCAAGTATGCGTGGCTCGTCGTTGGTTACAATCTGCTGGTCATAATGTGGGGCGCTTACGTTCGTGCGAGCGGCTCCGGGGCAGGTTGCGGCAGTCACTGGCCGCTCTGTAATGGCGAGGTGGTTCCACGAACACCGACGATGGCGACAATCGTCGAATTTTCGCACCGACTGACCAGTGGTCTGGCACTTCTGCTGGTGGTGGGACTGGTCGTTTATGCCTGGCGGTCATATGAGAAGCGCAATCCAGTCCGCTTTCTGGCCGCGTTGTCAATCTTCTTCATGCTGACGGAAGCGCTCGTCGGCGCAGGACTGGTACTCTTTGAGTACGTCGCTCTGAACAAGTCGGTGGCGCGGGCGTGGTGGATGGGAGCCCATCTTCTCAACACGTTCATTCTTCTCGGTTGCCTGACCCTGACCGCCTGGGTGGCGACATCAGGACAGCGCCTGAAACTGGCCGGCCAGGGACGACTGCGCATTCTGTGTCTGTTGGCCATCATTGCCACCCTCGTTGTCGGCGTAAGCGGAGCGATCAGCGCGCTTGGCGCAACACTCTTTCCCGTCACCTCGGTTGCCGAGGGATTGCGGCAGGACCTTTCACCGACGGCGCACGTGCTGGTCAGGTTGAGGATCTACCATCCAATCATTGCCAGTGTCGTCTCAATGCTGCTCGTCATCACCGCGGTCGCCGTTCGCACCTGGCGAAAGGGGCGCTGGCCGCGCAGTTTCTCACGCTGGCTGATCGCGCTGGTCAACTTTCAGTTTGCAATCGGACTGGTCAATCTGCTTCTGCACGCCCCAATTCCGTTACAGATCATCCACCTTCTCTTTTCGGATCTGATCTGGATGGTCTTGATACTACTGATCTGGTCAGGATTTTCGTCCGACTACGGTGAGGAGCTGCAGCCGGTATCCTGAGAGAACTTCACGCATTAAACCCGGAGGTTGATGAAGATGGAGAGCATGGAGACTGTTCGCAATCAGTATGGAGAGACACTGCGGGAGATGTCCGACCGCCAGCCGGTCCTGGTCGTCTTTCTGCGCCACTATGGCTGAACATTCTGTCGCGAGACGCTCGCCGAGGTGAAAGCACGTCGGAAGGCGATCGAAGCGACGGGAACGCAGGTTGCGTTCATTCACATGGGTGAGGAGAGCGAGGCTGCGCCATTCTTTGAGCGCTGGGGAGATGGTGAGATAGCTCGATTCAGCGACCCACAGGCCAGACTCTACCGCGAATTCGGACTGCGACGGGCAAGTCTTGGCGAGATCTTCAACCTGACGGTCTGGAAGCGTGGATTTGAAGCAGCCCTCGGCGGTGGCTTCGGATTCGGGAGACCGGTTGGCGATCCACTCCAGATGCCAGGTGCCTTTCTCGTTGACAAAGGAAGAGTTGTCCGGGAACATCGCCACGTGACGCCGGCCGATCGACCAAATTATGAATCACTGGCCGTGTGTGATATCTCATAATCGTCATACTCGATGGTCAGTATATTCCGTCCAAAAAGTTTGACCTGGGTCTTTGATTCGTTGTGCGCCGGCAGCCAGAACTCGCCAATCTTCCGGTAGCGGCGGACAAACTCGACCCGGCTGATCCAGAAGGATGGATTACGCGCCGGTTGACCGGCAATTCTGACAATCGAGAATTCGGTTCGGTGAATCCAGAGCCGTCCTCTGAAGAGAAATTTGTCGGCCCGCTTCGGAGTTGCCTCGATGACGTAGCAAGGATGCCCGTCGATGCTCTCTTCATTGAGCAACTGAAAAGTATAGTTTGCGGGAGAGATCGAACCATCCTCGCGGCTGCGCCCGGCGGCAGTCTCGACCTCGACCTCCATCAACGGCTTGAAGACCCGGTTACGAATCGTCTCCGATCCGCTTTCGGCGATGATATGAAACTCCTTGGAGCCCGGGGCACGATAGTTGAGAACAGCCTTCACTTCGGCCCGAACCCGGCCATCATCGGAAGTGACCCGGTAGAGGCTCCGGACAGAGTACTGTCGAAGAAGGGTATCGCGGCGGCGGCTCTCCTCGATGACCCGCTGAATGATCTCGACGGACGTGACCGTGGGCCGCACGTTCCCGTTGAGGGGCGTTGCACTGCCAGGTATAACGGCTGATTCAGGTATCTGGGCAGTCGTCTGAACTCCGGCCAACAGGAGCAGGCTGACCAGGCAGAGAGCCGCAGAGCAGGTTTGTCGCAAGATTCTTGATGGCATACAAGGGGATCGGTTTCCGCTTGAGCAATTCGATTCAATTAATACCAGTCCCGGGTATTGGGGAGATCCACCCCGGAGACGACCTCGCCCGGATCATCCTCACGGCCATCGACGCCGCCGGTACAGGGCTTGAAGATGATGATATCATCATTGTCGCCCAGAAGATCGTCTCCAAAGCTGAAGGAAGACTGGTCGATCTGGGTACGGTAACACCCTCGGCAAAAGCGACCGAGATCGCCACCCGCCAGGGGCGCGATCCGCGTCTGATCGAGGCGATTCTCTCACAATCCGCAAACGTAATCCGCCACGATTCCCACGTCCTCATTACCGAGACTCATCACGGATTCATCTGTGCCAATGCGGGCGTTGACCGTTCAAACGTCAGCGGTGATGACTGGATTTCACTTCTCCCGGTCGATCCTGACCTCTCGGCCCGGCAGCTTCGAGAGTCCATCGAAGCCTCGACCGGCTGCTCCGTTGCCATTATCATCACCGATACTTTTGGCCGGGCCTGGCGTGAGGGGTTGACCAATGTGACGATTGGACTCGCCGGTATTCTCCCACTCAGGGATCTGCGGGGTCAAAAGGACGATTACGGAAAGGATCTCTCCGCCACCGTCCTCGCCGTCGCCGATGAGATTGCGGCAGCGAGTGGTCTGCTGATGAAGAAGACTTCGCGCATCCCGGTCGTCATCCTGCGTGGCCATCGATTTGAACGTGGCGACTCCCGCGCCACCGACCTGATCCGACCAAAAGGGCGGGATCTATTCCGGTAGCCCGCTTCCATCTGATCTTCGCCTCCGCATCAGCAGTTTAACTACCTCGACGATCAGGATTGGAAGAAGCATCGAGCCGAGGATTGCCGCCAGATCGGTCAATTCGAGCAACTCCGTGTGGAGCAGTTTCGGAAGCGGGTCAAGGTATGCCGCCATCAGTTGAAACATGGTGACGAGCAGGATAGCCAGCCAGATATGTCGATTGACGAAGAGTCCCGCAAAGGCAGAGCGGATTCGCGAGCGACAATTGAAGACATGTCCAATCTGAACGCCGATGACCGTGAAAAGTGCGACTGTGCGTGCATGATCGCCCGGTCCGTATTTATCGAGCGCAAGCAGGTAGTATCCCAGACAGATCAGTGCCAGCATGAGCCCCTGCCATCCAATCAGAAGAAAGAATGAACCGGAGATCATGGCCGATTCGGTCCGCCGCGGTGGGCTCTTCATTATCTCTGCCGATGGAGGTTCAAGCGCCAGCGCCAGCGCAGGAAAGATATCGGTCAAGAGATTGATCCAGAGTATCTGCAGTGGAAAGAGTGGCAGTGGAAGGCCGAGGGTGATCGACAGAAAGATAAAGATCACCTCTGCCAGGTTTGCCGAGAGCAAGAGCTGCACAAATTTGGCGATATTGGCATAGATGGTTCGCCCCCCCTCGACAGCCTTGATGATCGTTGCAAAGTTGTCGTCGGTGAGGATGATATCGGCTGCTTCACGCGCCGTCTCTGTCCCTCGCCGTCCCATGGCGACTCCGATGTCGGCACGTTTTAGTGCCGGGGCATCGTTTACACCATCCCCCGTCACGGCAACGACCTCGCCCGCCTGTTTTAGGGCCTCGACGATGCGCAGCTTGTCCTCCGGAGAGACACGTGCAAAGACCTGGACGCATCCGGCCAGTCTGGAGAGGTCCGGTCCACTTACCAGCTCGAGTTCGCTGGCGTGGCACGCTTCCAGCTTACCACCTTCCGCGATCCCCAGCTCCCGGGCAATCGCCCGCGCGGTATTCAGCTGGTCACCGGTCAGCATCACGATTCGAATTCCGGCGTCATAGGCCTGTCGGATAGCCTGCGCCGCCTCCGGGCGTGGCGGATCATGCATGCCGATCAGGCCCAGAAAAGTGTAGCCGTGAAGCCGATCAGTCGACTCTCCCAGGTCGATCCTTTCGGCAATCGCCAGGACTCGCAGTGCCTCTCCTGCCATTCGTTCGTTATCACGAATAATTTCGAGTCGTTGCGTCTCGGTCAATTCATCCGTTACTGCACCAGCACCAGTCTCATTCTGCGTCAGGATCTGGTTGCACATTCCCAGAACAACGGCTGGTGCACCTTTCAGACAGACCCTCACGTTTCCACCCACAATCTGATGCACCGTGATCATCCGCTTTGTCGTAGCATCGAACGGTTCCTCAGCCACCTTGGGATATCCGAGGCGAAGCTGCTCAATGTCGATACCCGCCTGGCGCGCCGACTCCAGCAGCGCTGTTTCGGTGGGATCACCAATCATAACTCCGCCACTACCCTGGGTGGCCTCATTGCAGAGCACCGCCGCCTCGACCGTCCGCCGCCATCGCTCATCGAATGCGATGCCATGACCCGCCGACCTCTCCATCTCAATCGTGCGACCATCCCCCAGTCGAAACTCACGCACCACCATGCGGTTCTCGGTCAATGTCCCAGTCTTATCCGTGCAGATGACCGTTGCGCTGCCAAGGGTCTCGACTGCCGGCAGATGGCGCACAATTGCATTTGCACCGGCCATGCGCAGCACTCCGAGGGCCAGGATCAGTGTCGTCACAGCCGGTAACCCTTCCGGAACGGCCGCCACGGCCAGACTGATCGCCGTCTCGAGCATGACCAGCGTCCCGTCGCCTCTCCACCAGCCTGCAAAAAAGATGATGGTCCCGATCGCCAGCACCAGGTAGACCAGTTGCCTTCCCAGGCGATCCAGTTGCTGCCGCAATGGGGTCTCAACCTCTGCCGTCTCCGCGACGAGAATCCCGATTCTTCCCAGTTCCGTCGCTCCTCCCGTCTCCGTGACGACCCCAATCGCTCGTCCGGCCGTGACCATGGTCCCGAGATAGACCATCGAATGGCGCTCGGCGAGTAGTCTCCCCGCCGCCACCGCTGCCGTCGATTTGCTCACCGTCGTGCTCTCGCCAGTCAGTGCCGACTCCTCCATCCGCAGATTTGAGGTTTCGACCAGTCGCAGATCGGCCGGAACGCGGTCTCCCGGATTGAGGATCACGATATCTCCCGGTACCAGCTCCTCTGCCAGTACTACTTCTTCAGTTCCGCCCCGTCTTACTCTCGCCTGCGACTTTGTCTGACTCCGCAGTGCCTCGAGAGCCCGTCCAGCCTGCCATTCCATCAAGAAACCGATCAGGGAGTTCAGGAGCAGAACGACCAGGATGGCCAGCGCCTCGATTCGTCCACCAGTTACCCAGGCCACCACGGCCGCAACTGCGAGGAGACCGACGACCAGACTCCTGAACTGGGCGAGAAAGATCCGCCAGGGTCGGATCCCCTCTCCCTCCACAAGCCGATTCCAACCATGAAGCCTCCGCCTCGACCCTGCCTCTTCTGGTGTCAGACCGACCCGTTGGTCGACGGCCAGCGACTCGAGCACCTCATCCGGACTCTGCTGGTAAGCGCGAGAATTCATTCCCCATCTCCTCCTGCTCTTATTGAAACACGATTTCCCGGCCACTCGGAAAAGAAAAAGCGGATCGTTCCCGTATTTGTTTCCAATGATGGTGGTGGAACATTGACCCGGTCCCTCGAGTGGAAATGGCCCACTGGTCGCATCACTCTGAGAGGGACCAATTCAGCGCAGATTATGCGTGGTTTTCTGAGTGGTGAAAAAGTTTTGGAGGGATGGAATTTAAGTTGAAAACAGGCGTCTTTAGTAAACAAATGCGGCAATCAGTGGGGCAAAGGGTATTTACTGTATTTGCTGAAGATCATTGATTGTCGCGGATGGTCCACAAGGCAGGCTCTCCTGGGGGCAGGATAGCCTGCCTCTCCCCGATCGGCGGCCGATCGGGCTGGTGCGGATTTCGATGGCCGGGATGCGGTCTGATTTACTCGTTATCGGTCAGGCATCAACGCACGGGTCATCTGGCGATTCGCTCATCGAATTCGCCCACAAAATTCGCCCAAGGAATTCGCCCAAGGAATTCGCCCAAGGAATTCAATCAGAGAATACGCTCATTGAAATTGAATGTTCCGGTGCGCAAATCAATCGACCAGTCAAGTCGGACTGTGCCGATCCACTCACCTTGCCGCAAAGAGATCGACCCGGCAGGCAGGATAGAGTGACCGGCAGCAATATCAGAAAACAGGACTGACGGCCAAGAGTAACCGTTCAACCAGCCTGCTTGGCTTGACGGGTTTTGCCTTAGTGATGACCGC
>CAIOZW010000021.1 GCA_903862855.1 uncultured Acidobacteriota bacterium | reverse complement strand
TTGACCTTGAGTGCCGTCTCGCGATCCTTACTGCTGTAGGAGATGAATACGCTGCTCATAAGATCCAGTTGAGACGCCAGTCAGCTTGTGACCGGCGAGGTAATCACAGTTCTCTCTCTCGCTAATTTCTTGCCTGAGGTCCGGCTTCAATGCGCTTTTGAGAATACCTGCGAACCATTGGGGTTGGCAACCCCACGGTGTATGTGGCACAGCTCTGGGGTGCTTCACGAAGCGCCACTGCATTTCCCTTCCGGTACGACTGCGCCGACGCCACAGAGAGAACACGATCTCCACGATCTTATGGATGATGAGCGGAATGGACAGGGCCTGATCCGACCGTCGATGTGGTATCTGCAACGTGTAAGATGCGGTGACTAATCCTGACCTATTGGCTATACTCGTGCAGTAAGGCTGCGAAGTGAAGCCGTTCAAGACAACAATCCAGACATACCAACATGACCAGTCAACCAACTGAAGAGATAACCTTCGAAGACAGAGCGATCGAGATCGTCGCCGGGGAGAGTCTGCTGCTCAGTCTGCTGCGAGCCGGCAGCCAGCCTGGCGGATGCCTCTGCCTGAGCGGAGACTGTCCGCATTGCCTGGTGACGGTCGATGGCGTCGCCTATGTGCGGAGCTGCCAGGTGGTGGCGCGGGGCGGAATGGTCGTGACGCGGCAGCCGCTGGGTGAGGCTCCTCCCCTGCCCGGGCCAGCGGGCCATCAGGAGAGCGCCGCGACGAGCGTCCGCCATCTCTTTGCCGATATCGTCGTGATCGGTCAGGGTGAGTCAGGAGAGGCCGCGGCACGGGCAGCACGGGAAGCTGGGCGCGAAGTGATTGCGCTCGATGCGCGGCAGGGTGAGGAGGTGATCGGAGTCTATCCGGGCCCGCTGGTCGTCGTGCGGACGGCCGAGGGGATGCGGCAGATCCACGTGCGAATGCCGGACGGGGAGATCATCATCGCCACCGGTGCAGCAGAGATTCAGCCGGTGGCGCCGGGCAATCGACTGGCCGGGATCGCGACACGGCGGGCGGCCGAGCAGATGCTGGCCGCCGGGCTTGATCTCGGGCGTCTGGCGCTGATCGGTCAGCCGGCGGATGGCTGGGGAGTCCTGGCACGAGCGGGCGGGCGTAGCCTCGCCGGAGAGCTGGTCCGCTTTGAAGGTGAGGGGCGAGTCGCCGCCGTGGTAGTGCGGGATGATCAGGGGAATGAGAAGCGGGTCGAGTGCGACACGGTAGCCGTCGACCTGGGACGGCAGCCGCGGGATGTGCTGGTGCGGATGGGAGCGGGGTTGCCGACGCGGGTCGTCGGTGGAGCGGCGCGGTCGGGTGATGTTCCGGCCTGCCCGCGGGCAGGCGTAGTCTGCCACTGTGCGGGGGTGACGGTCGATGACCTCGCCTCGGTCGTCGCGCGCGGATTTCACGAACTGGAGCTGGTGAAGCGGGCGACGCTGGCTGGAACGGGAACCTGTCAGGGAGCAGCCTGCCTGCCGCATCTGCGGCGCTATCTGGCCACCAGTTCAGAGGCCGATACGGATGGCGCGACATTGCCGCTACCCTTCACCGCGCGGCCGGTGACCCGCCAGTTGACGATGGGCGAGGCGGCGGCAGGAGCCTTTCATCCACCAACGCCGCGCACTTCGCTCGACGAAGAGCACCGGCGAAGCGGGGCAAGAATGGAGCGGATGGGTGGCTGGTGGCGCCCCTGGAACTATGGCGATGTCTGGGCCGAGTACGAAGCCGTCCGCCAGGCGGTCTCGATTGGCGACGTGAGTACGCTCGGCAAGATGATCGTCACCGGCCCTGACGCGCTGGCGCTGCTCGAGCGGCTCTATCCGACCCGCGTTGCCACGATCCGGCCGGGGCGGATGCGCTATGTGCTGTTGCTGGATGACCGCGGCTATGTGCTGGATGACGGGATGATCTGCCGCGAGGATGAGACGCGCTTCCGGCTGACCTTCACCAGCGGCGGAGCGACCTTCGCCGAGCTCTGGGTTCGTGATTGGGCAGAGGCCTTCGGACTGGATGTGCGGATCATGAACGTGACCATGTCGGTTGGCGCAATCAATCTCACCGGGCCACGGGCCAATGAGCTGCTGGCGCGGGCCGGAGTGGCCGCCCCGCCGGCATTTCTTCACTTCCAGGATGGAGAGGTCGCGGGCATCGAGTGCCGGATCATGCGGCTCAGCTTTACGGGCGAGATCTCATACGAGCTACACCACGCTGCCACCGATTCGGTCGCGCTCTGGCAGAGTTTGATGGAGTTAGGGGCCGATCTGGGCATTCGACCGCACGGGCTGGAGGCCTTGCTCAAACTGCGGCTCGAGAAGGGCCACCTGATCGTCGGGCAGGACACCGACTTTGACTCGACCCCGCGCCGGCTCGCCCACGAGTGGGCGGTCCGGCTCGACAAGGACGACTTCGTCGGGAAGCTGGCCCTGCAGCGAACCAACCGGATTCCGCTCAACCGGCAACTGGTCGGACTCGAGATGGACGGAGAGGCCCCGGCCGAGGGAGCAGTAATCTGGCACGATGGAGAGTACGCGGGCTATGTGACCTCCAGCACCTGGTCACCAACGCTTGGGCGCAGCGTCATGCTTGGCTGGCTCAACCTGATCGCGAACCGGCTGCCCGAAAAGGTGACGATCGCCGGACGCGAAGCGCGGCGGGTTCCGACCCCGTTCTATGATCCGGAAGGAGGAAGAGCCCGTGGTTGAGAGACTTCGTGCAACGCGCATCGTCGCCACTCCAGCCGCCCTCGATCAGCTCGGCCAGTCTGAGAACGGGGTGCGGCTCCGCACCGCACCGGATGAGCTGCTGCTGATCGGAGAAAGAGCTACTCCTCCGGTCATTGCCGATCCGCACGCGATCATCTTCACCGAGACCGGTCTTGTCGGAAGTTGGATGCCGGTGGAGCAGGCGCTGGAGATCCTCGCGCGGACCTGCGAATGGGAGCTGCCGGCGAACCGCCC
>CAIOZW010000020.1 GCA_903862855.1 uncultured Acidobacteriota bacterium | reverse complement strand
GGATGGATCGACAATCGAAGTTGTCTTTCACATCGGCAAAACATACACTTACTACTTTTCAGGGAGGTTCAGGATGAGCAAGAGCAAATATCTTCACGGCAAGCGGATCGCTCCGAAGCCGATCAATTCACAGACCTCAGTCGTCGAGCTGATCGAGAGTTCGTTTCAGGCCTACAATGCTGCCCGGCTTCGCGAGGGCGCGCAGCTCTTCAGCGAGCGGATGCTCAAGGAAGACGTCACGATCGGCATGACCCTCACTGGAGCGCTGACACCAGCCGGCCTGGGGATCTCGGCGATCATCCCGCTCATGGAGGCCGGCTTCGTCGACTGGATCATCTCAACGGGAGCCAACCTCTACCACGACGCCCACTTTGGCCTTGGCCTCGCCATGCACCGTGGGAGCCACCAGATCGACGATGTCTCTCTGCGCGAAGAGGGCGTCGTCCGCATCTATGACATCTTCTTCGACTACGAGGTACTTCTCTCGACTGATGCCTTCTTCCGCGAGATCATTCGGGCCGAGGAGTTCCAGCGCGAGATGTCGACGGCCGAATTCCATTACCTCTGCGGAAAGTATATCGCCGAACGGGAGCGGGTCCTCGGCCTGACGAACCAGTCGCTGCTCTCGGCGGCGTACAAGTTTGGCGTCCCGATCTACACCTCATCACCCGGTGATAGCTCGATCGGCATGAACGTCGCGGCGATGGAGTTGCAGGGTGGCAAGCTAAGGCTCAATCCATCGGCAGATGTCAACGAGACGGCCTCGATCGTCCTTGCCGCGAAGCGCGGCGGCGGCAAATCGGGTATCTTCATCTGCGGCGGCGGGAGTCCGAAGAATTTCGCGCTACAGACTGAACCACAGATCCAGGAGGTGCTCGGCATCGAGGAGAAGGGCCACGACTACTTCCTGCAGGTCACCGATGCCCGCCCTGATACCGGCGGGCTGAGCGGCGCAACACCAGCCGAGGCGGTCAGCTGGGGGAAGATCGATCCGGAACTGCTGCCCGGGACCGTCGTCTGCTACCTTGACACCACGGTCGCCCTGCCGCTGATCACGGCCTATGCCATGGCGACTCACCAGCCCCGCCCGCTGAAGCGGCTCTATGATCGTCGTGAAGAGTTCATGACCATCCTGCGTGACGAGTACGCGCGTTCGGAACGCAAGTAAAAACGTCCAAGATCCGTCGCGATCATCGCCATCAGACTCACGATGAACTGTCGGGGCAGGCCTTGTGCCTGCCCTGATTCATGCTCAAAGGCCCGTGTCTTTTCTGGTTCGATGTTCCCTTTGCGGAGAATCAGCGACATAATCTCCGCAAAGGATCTCGATGGTTTTTAGTGCCGCTTGACCTCGTCAGCCGGGGCCTGCTCATCAAAGACAGCATCGATGGCCGGAGTACAGGCTATTCGATCACGTCAGTCAGTATTGAATCCACCAATTATTTCGGCTAATCTTATAGCGTACTATAAAACTTGCCGGAAATTATCTGGGGTGATCGATGAGCAGCTATCGCACACGGACCATGGAGCAGGCATTCCAGCGGGCAGCGCAGCAGTTTCCGGTGGTCATGATCACCGGACCGCGGCAGGTGGGTAAGACAACCCTGCTGCGGCACCTCGCCGGTGAGAGCTTGCGCTATGTGACACTGGACGATCCGCTGGTGCGAACGCTCGCGCGGGAGGATCCGGCCCTCTTTCTACAGCGCTTTCCCACCCCACTCCTTATCGATGAAGTTCAGTACGTTCCGGAACTATTGACCTATATCAAGATGATCGTCGACCGCGAGCGCCGCCCGGGCCAGCCGGCACTCTTCTGGTTGACCGGATCACAGCAGTTTCACCTCATGAAGGGTGTTTCAGAGTCGTTGGCAGGACGGGTCGGGATACTCAACCTCCTCGGCTTTTCACAGCGTGAGCTTGAAGCAGCCCCCTTCACCAGTCCATTCGTGCCATACCTCGCCAATCTGGAGGAGCGTGACAGCAGCCGCCCGATACTGCTTCATGAAATTTATGAGCGGATATGGCGCGGCTCATTTCCAGCGCTCTGGGATGAGGTTGAGATGGATCCAGGACTCTACTTCAGCTCGTTTGTCCAGAGCTACCTGCAACGGGACATCCGCGATCTGGCCAATGTTGGCGATGAGAACGGCTTCATGCGCTTTCTGCGTGCCTGTGCCGCACGAACCGGACAGATGGTCAACCTTCAGGATCTCTGCCGTGATGTCGATCTCAACCATGCGACCGGCAAACGCTGGCTTTCAATTCTTGAAAGTTCAGGAATTGTCTTCCTGCTTCAGCCATACCATTCCAACATCAACAAACGGCTGGTGAAGACTCCCAAACTCTATTTCCTGGACACCGGACTCGCCGCCTGGCTGACCCAGTGGTCAAGTCCGGCCACCCTCGAGGCTGGAGCCATGTCTGGAGCCTTCTTCGAGTCGTGGGTGGTGAGTGAGATCGTCAAGAGCTGGTGGCACCATGGGAGAGAGGCCCCGATCTTCTATTACCGCGATCGAGATGGTCGCGAAATCGACCTGCTGATTGCGCAGGATGGCCAGCTCTTTCCGGTAGAGATCAAGCGATCGGCTTCGGCCGGCCGGGAGGCGATCCGCCATTTCAAGGCGCTGGACACACTGGGCGTCCCCGTAGGGCCGGGCTGCCTGATCTCACTCGCGGAAATGAGACTTCCCCTGACGGAGACCGTCCAGTCAATTCCTGTGAGCTACCTTTGATTTGGCGTCCACCCTATGTGCCAACAATCGATTGGACTCATTTTTCAGCGGGGTGTGGAGACCATCATCCGGGATTGAGGTTCCCCCCCTTTTGTAGACACCTGACTTGGCGCGATAGTGCGCCTGGAGGTGGAGAAGACAAAGAGACGGCAATACTCTCCGAAGTTTAAATCTGACGCGGCGCGGCTTGATCCTCAATTGGTGATGGCCGCATTGCGCCGGGCCGCGGGAGACAGCTATCAAGACCAACACGGAGATCGTGATCGTCGATTATGGCCGGCTGGTCCTTATCCAGGCAGAGGTGTGGCATAGACGAACCGGGGCGCTTTCGGTAGCAATCCATTTAATCGGAATCCGGGCAGGCGGGATCTGGGCAGGCACAAGGCCTGCCCCTACGATCACCCGAGAGTCGGCAGCTCCCTGATCACCCGGCAAGGGTTTCCCGCCGCGAAGCAGTTGGCAGGCACCGACTTCGTCACGACGCTGCCCGCGCCGATCGTCGTGTTTTCGCCGATCTCCACTCCGGGCAGAATGATCGCCCCGCCCCCAATCCAGGCCCGGTTGCCGATGCGGACCGGCTTCGTGCTTGTCAGATAGCCCTCTGTTCGCCCGTCTGCCCCGGTCAGAATCCGCTCATCCGCCTGAAGGGGATGGGAAGCAGTATAGATCTGCACCGCCGGCCCGATCAGCACGCCGTTACCGATCTCGATCAGATTGTCATCGAGCAGGACGCAATTGTAGTTGATGAAGACATCGTCACCGATCAGGATATTCTCGCCATAATCGCAGAAGAAGGGCGGCTCGATCCAGACACTGCGACCGACCCGGCCCAGCAACCGGGCGAGAGCAGTGGCGCGTCCGGCCGGATCGGTCGAGTCGGCCTCGGTGAACTGGCGGAGGAGCTGGCGGGCGAGATGGTATCGCGCAATCAGCTCCGGATCGCGTGAATTGTAGGGCTCACCGGCGAGCATCTTCTCCTTCTCGGTCTTCGCCATCAGTACCCCGCCGCCTGGCCGTCCTTGCGCGACTCCGAGGCACCATAATAGACCTTGCGCACCGGATCGTAGCGGATCGCCTGGTAGCCGCCATAGAGACCAAGGCTGAAGCCGACCTTGTGGCCCATCTTCATCAGCTCGCGGATCGTCTCGTAAGAATGGCCTGATTCGAGGAGGATCTGCCCGCCGTCAGTCGCCGCCCGACTGCCGGTCGGCATCGACGATCCGGTATGATCGATCCGCGGCGCATCGCCCGCCTCCTGGATGTTCATCCCGAAATCGACAATATTGGTGACGATCTGGACGTGGCCAAGCGGCTGGAAGGCTCCACCCATGACGCCGAAACTGAGGATGGGCTGGCCATCCTTCGTCATAAAGGCCGGAATGATCGTGTGGAACGGGCGCTTGCGTGGGGCATAGGTGTTGTAATGGCCCTCTTCGAGGGTGTAGGAGGCGCCGCGATTGTGGAGGAGAAAGCCGAGCCCGTCCGGGACCATGCCTGAACCAAACGATGCAGCGACACTCTGGATCAGCGAGACCATGTTTCCATCCCGATCGGCCACTGTCATGTAGATCGTGTCACCCTGCTGAAGCGCCGGATTGCCGGCCTCGTAATTGACCCCGGCCCGGGTATCAGAGATCAGCTTCCGCCGTGCCGCCGCGTACTCTTTCGAGAGGAGGCCCTTCAGCGGCAGCCGGTTGAAGGCCGGATCAGCGTAGAACTTCGCCCGATCCTCATAGGCCAGCTTCTTCGCCTCGACAAAATAGTGGATATGTTCGCGGCTGCCGAAGCCAAATTTCCTGAGGTCGTAGCCTTCCAGAATATTGAGCATCTGGAGTGCAGTGACGCCCTGGCCGTTCGGCGGCAGTTCCCAGACATCGTAGCCGCGGTAGTTGGTCGAGACCGGCTCGACCCAGTCGGAGGTGTGTGCGGCGAGGTCCCGCTCGGTCAGAAAGCACCCCTCGCGCTTGCAGTAGGCGTCGATGACCTTGGCGATCTCTCCCTTGTAAAATACGTCACGCCCGCCCCGGGCAATCTTCTCAAGCGAGGTGGCGAGGAGTGGATTGCGGAAGACGTCGCCCTTGACCGGGATGCGTCCATCGATCGTGTAGACCTCGCGGAAGTTGGCCGATTGATCGCGATAGTTCCGCCCATAGAACTCCCAGTCGAAGGCGACCTGTTCGGAGACCGGGTACCCTTCGCGTGCATATTCGATCGCCGGCTTGAGAATGGTCGACCAGGAGAGTTTGCCAAACTTGCGGTGCATCTCCGACCATCCGTCAACGCACCCGGGCACCGAGATCGAGAGCGGACCATTGCCAGGAATCGACTTCAGACCACGTGCCCGAAAGATCTCGGGGGTGAGCGACTCCGGCGACCGCCCACTCGCATTCAATCCGTGGAGCCGCTTCGTCTTCGCGTCCCAGATGATCGCGAAGAGATCGCCGCCAACTCCGTCCATCATCGGCTCGACTACGCCGAGAACAGCGTTGGCAGCAATCGCCGCATCGACCGCACTCCCGCCCTGACGCAACACATCGAGAGCGGCCTGGGTCGCCAGCGGCTGACTTGTCGCGACCATCCCCTGTCGTGCCAGCACTTCGGAACGCGTCGCGAAACCGCGACTCGCGATCCGGTCCTGCGCGCGCAGATCGCCCAATGGCAACACCACCAGCAGCACTACCAGCAGTTGACAAAACATTTCACGCCCGTTCTTCATCGCCTTCATCAGCATCTGCCCCCCGTCAACAATTGATTTCACACCACTCAAGACTCCCGTTCCGCCAACTCGGTCCAGCGGGTCAGGTCGCGCTCGAGATCGACCGCAAGTTGCTGCGATTCAGCATAGAGCTGCGCGACCAGCAGGTGATCACTTCCCTGCGCGGCAAGCTGTCGCTCGACCTCGGCCTGGCGCGCCTCCTGCGCCGCAATCCGCGCCTCAAGCTCCTCCAGCTCGCGTTTCTCCTTGTATGAAAGGCGCTTGCGCCCCGCCTCCCCTGCCGCTACCGGCGGCGGAGTCGCAGGAACCTTGACCGCCCTGACGACCGCTGCCTCCTGTCGCTCGAGCTCCTGCTGCTCACGAAATGCGCTGTAGTTGCCTGGATACTCGCGAATGACACCATCGCCCTCGAAGCGAAAGATCGTCTCGACCGTCCGGTCGAGAAAGTATCGGTCATGGCTGACAATGACCAGACATCCGGGGAAGGATTCAAGATACTCTTCGAGCGCCACCAGCGTCGGCAGATCGAGGTCGTTCGTCACCTCATCGAGCAGCAGCAAGTTTGGCGCACCCATCAACTGACGCAACAGCGAGAGTCGGCGCCGCTCACCACCCGAGAGTGTCCCGATCGGCTGATACTGCATCGCTGGTGGAAAGAGAAAACGGTCCAGCATCTGGCTGGCCGTGATCACTTCACCATCCGCCAGTTCGATCCGCTCGGCAATCTCACGAATATTGTCGATCAGCCGCTGCGACTCGTCGAAGTCGCGATTCTCCTGACGGTAGTAGCTGATGGTGACCGTCTTTCCGATCTCGATCATCCCGGCACGAGGCTTCAACTGTCCGGCAAGGATCTCTATGAAGGTCGTCTTCCCGGCCCCGTTCGGACCGATGACCCCGATCCGGTCTCCACGCTTGAACTGGTAACTGAAATCGCGCAAGAGTGTCCGTTCACCATAGCCGTGCGAGATGTTATCGATCGTCAGAATCTTCCCGCCAAGCCGGCTCGACTCGAAGGAGATCTCGAGAGACTTGCGCCCAGCCAGATCGGACGCGGCCTGGCGGGCCTGCTGAATCACCCCTTCGGCCCGGTCGATGCGGGCCTTCGCCTTCGACGTCCGCGCCTTTGGGCCACGCCGCAGCCACTCCAGCTCACGCCGTGCCATCTGCTTCAGCTTCTGCGCCTCGACTGCCTGCCGCTCCTCCTGCAACTGCTTCTGCTCCAGATAGTCGGCATAGTTCCCGTTGAAACTCTGTACCCGTCCACGCTCGATCTCGATCATTCGCCGGGTCACCCGGTCAAGAAAATAGCGATCGTGCGTCACCAGCAGGAGCGCTCCCCGAAAATCGGCCAGCGCCCGCTCCAGCCACTCGACCGTCTCCGCATCGAGATGGTTGGTCGGCTCGTCAAGAATCAGCAGATCCGGCTCGATCAACAGACTATGGGCCAGCGCGACCCGCTTCCGCTGCCCTCCCGAGAGCGTGCCCATCCGGGCGGTCAGATCGACCACTCCAAGTTCAGTCAGCATCGCCTTTGCCGTCGCTTCGAGCTGCCACGCGCCGGCAATCTCCAGCTCATGGGCCAGATCGGCCACGCGTCCAAGCAACCTCTCATCCGTCCCCCCCTGAACTGCCAGCTCGTGACACGCCGTCTCATACCGCTCAACCAGCTCGAGCTTACTCGTCAGGGCGTCATTACCACCGTGAAAGACCGCCGCGAGGATCGTCTCCTCCGGATCAAAGGGCGGATTCTGCGGCAGCATCGCCACCCGTCTCCCCGTCGAGATCACTACCCTGCCAGTATCGGCGACCTCTTCGCCGGCAATCACCCGCAACAGGGTGCTCTTGCCTGACCCATTCGCTCCGATCACTCCGATCTTCTCACCCTCTTCCAGACCAAAGGTTACTCCAGTGAAGAGCGGCTTGATCCCAAAGCTCTTACCCACATTTTCGAGCGAAAGCAACGTCATTAATCAGCCTTCCCGTCGACAGTCTCAGGCGATTGGCCTGCCCGCCGCAGCGGGAAACTCATCATGAATGAAAATATGACCACTGCCAGCACCAGACCGGTCAGCACCGTCCAGAGCATCACCCACGGTCCGCGCGATTCAAAGAACTGACCGATCAACCAGGGCATGATCATCGCCCCACCGCTCGAACACGCAAAGAATCGACCGGTCAATTTGCCCGAAAGGGTGATACGGCGCTCCGCAAATGCCAGGATGGTCGGAAAGATCGGTGCAAACGAAAGACCGATCCCTGCCACACCGATCCAGAGAAGCGGGCGTGTCCCGCTGCCAAAAATCAACGTCAGCGCACTCAGCAGCGATCCACCAAGAGCTGTCATCAGGATAAATCTTGGCCGCAACCGTGAGGCGATGGGAATGAAGGCCAGCCGTCCAACGGTCAGGGTTCCCCAGTAGGTCGAATTGAGCAGGGCGGCCTCCTGCGACTCCATGACCCGGGTAGTCGTCGCATAGGTGAAGATCCAGTTTCCAATGCTTGCCTCACCACCAGAATAGAAAAGAATGAAACAACCGATCAGAATGACCAGCGCTCGTGGGGCCTCACCATCAACCTGACGATGTTCAACCTGCGGATGCTCCGGGCTTGGCAGACGGAGGATCCAGATACAGATCGGCAGCGTCAGCAAGGCGAGCAATGCATATCCGGCACGGATCCCACCGGTGGCAACCATCGTCCGCGCCATTAGGACCGGCGAGAGCGATGCCCCAACACCCCAGATGAAGTGGAGTCCGCTGATCCGCGGGCCGACCTTCTCCCGATTCGACCAGAGGACCAGCGTGTTTCCCCCGACGTTGACGATACTCCCGGCCATTCCCTGCAGAAGAAATATCAGCGTCAACAACCAGAGCGCGGTAATCACCGGGGTCAGGACGATCATCCCACTCAGGATCAGCAGTCCGATCACCAGCAGACGATGTCCCTTCAACCGGTCGTAGATCGAACCGACAAAGATCGATCCCAGCATAAAACCGGTCGAACGGGCGATAAAGAGAAAGCTGATCCCTTTCAAAGGCGAACCGGTCTGCGCCGCCAGCACTCCCAGTGTCGGGCCCAGTGAGGCGACCATCAACCCCAGCAGAAAGAGTGCGCTGAAGTAACCAATATTCTGTCTGAACTCCAATGAGTTGTGGTTCAAGGCGAAGTCTGTCGGATGTGGATAATGGAAATGCAGAAAAGCGGAAGCCGGTGGCACTTCATTCAAGCACCACCGGCCTCTGATCTCCGCAGGCAATCTACGCCGTCGCGGGATTGCTTCCGGTAATCGGCGGAAGGATCGGTTTGAGCAACGGCTCCTTGTCTGCCGGCTGATCGGAATCGGCCGGTGGCTGCGAGTCGTCTCCATCGAGTGGCAGGCCGGCGACGATTCGCCTGATCTGCACCGCATCGAGCGTCTCACGCACGAGCAGCTCCTTCGCCAGACGATCGAGACCATCGCGATGATCGAGAATGATCTGACGCGCCCGTTCGTACTGCTCCATGACGATCCGCCGCACCTCACGGTCGATACCGATCGCCGTGTCTTCACTGTAGTCCTGGTGCTGCGCAATCTCCCGGCCGAGGAAGATCTGCTCCTCCTTCTTGCCAAAGGTGAGTGGCCCCAGATTCGACATACCGAACTCACAGACCATCCGCCGCGCCATCTCCGTCGCCCGCTCGATATCGTTCGACGCGCCCGTCGTAATCGTGCCGAGGAAGATCTCCTCTGCCAGCCGACCACCCATCAGAATGGCGATCGAGCCTTCGATGTAGTCCCGGGTGTGGGTGTAACGGTCACCCTCCGGCAACTGCTGGGTCAGCCCCAGCGCCATTCCACGCGGAATGATCGTCACCTTGTGAACCGGATCGGCATTTGGAACCTTCAGGCCGACGATGGTATGTCCGGCCTCGTGATAGGCGGTCGTCTTCTTCTCTACATCAGACATGACCGCCGAGCGACGCTCGGAGCCCATGAGAACCTTGTCCTTGGCCCACTCGAAGTCGTACATCGTGACGACCTTCTTGTTGTAACGTGCCGCATTGAGCGCCGCCTCGTTGACCAGGTTGGCCAGATCGGCACCGGTAAATCCGGGAGTACCCCGTGCGATCACCGAGACATCGACATCACCATCGAGGGGAATCTTGCGCGTGTGAACGGAGAGAATGCCTTCACGCCCCTTGACGTCCGGACGATTGACGATGACCCGCCGGTCGAACCGCCCCGGTCGAAGCAACGCCGGATCGAGTACATCGGGCCGGTTGGTCGACGCGACCAGAATCACCCCGTCATTCGACTCGAATCCATCCATCTCGACCAGCAACTGGTTGAGAGTCTGCTCGCGCTCATCATGTCCTCCGCCAAGTCCGGCCCCACGGTGCCGGCCAACCGCGTCGATCTCGTCGATAAAAATAATACAGGGAGCATTCTTCTTTCCCTGCTCAAAGAGATCTCGCACGCGGCTTGCGCCAACTCCGACAAACATCTCAACGAAGTCGGAACCAGAGATCGAAAAGAACGGCACATTGGCCTCTCCGGCAATGGCCCGCGCCAGCAATGTCTTTCCCGTTCCCGGAGGCCCCATCATCAGGACGCCTTTGGGAATTCGTCCGCCAAGCTTCTGAAACTTTTGCGGCTCCTTCAGGAACTCGATGATCTCCTGCAACTCCTCTTTGGCCTCTTCAACCCCGGCCACATCCTTGAACGTGACCCGCTTCTGCTGATTGGAGAGGAGCTTGGCCCGGCTCTTGCCGAATGAAAGGGCCTTGTTCCCTCCCGACTGCATCTGCCGCAGCATAAAGATCCAGAAGGCGATGATCAGCACAAACGGCGCATACATGACCAGCATGTTGGCCCAGAGTCCACTGCTTGAAGATGGATCAAACTCCACCTTGACTCCGCTCTTCTTCATCGAGTCGGCCAGATCGCGGGCCACAAATTCGTTGCCAAGTTTTGTCGTGTAGTTGGCCTGGCTGGCCAGCTTGCCATTGACCTTCTCGCGATCGATCACTGCCGTCGCCACCTGACGGGACTCAACCTTCTCCACCAGCTCCGAATAGGAGAGCTGCACCGGCTGATTGGCCGATGGATTCTGGAAAAATCTGTAGAGCAGAATTGCCCCGGCGATGACCACCACCCAAAAGATCACCTGTCTCATTGTCGAGTTCAACTATTATACCTCCGTTAATGACCTCGCCACATTCTACCCCATCTGTGCCATTTTCGCTCGCCAATTTCACTTTTCACCAGCAAGTAACCAGAAACCCTTCCTGTCCCCGTCATCTTCTGAATGGACACTGACTGCGTCCGCATTGAAGGCGAGACCGGGCACCCAGACGAGCTGTTGATCTCCAGTTACAATAACGGGCCAAGTATCACGTTTCGATACGGGGATTTTGTGACGAATCATTAACTTTTTCAGTTTGATTCTGTGGCGTGACTGATTCGGGCGAAGTTGGTCACCTGGCGTGCGCCCCCTGACG
This sequence comes from uncultured Acidobacteriota bacterium, assembly GCA_903862855.1. Lineage (GTDB taxonomy): Bacteria > Acidobacteriota > Blastocatellia > RBC074 > RBC074 > CAIOZW01. The sequence continues at coordinate 2,837 of CAIOZW010000020.1, read as the reverse complement.
CTCCAAGTTTCTCGTGGAAGCTCCGCCCTCAGACGGATCTTCCATCTGGCCTCCGATCGGCCATCCTCGACCGGGGGGGAGTCAATATCACCATCAGCCTGGAGCAGAATCCAGAACGAGCCAAAATCGACCGGCCGCCCGGGGGTGAGTGCCTGCGGAGAGGGCACGACTTGCAACTCATCAACAAACCTGAGGGTCTCAAATACCCGCTGGACAACCAGTCCTCCAGGCAATTCAATGCGCCGTCCGCTCTGGCTCCGTTCGAGAAGCCTTTCAATGGCCGCAGAATGGGACGAGGTCACCCCGGCCATTCCCCCTCTCCGCTCGGCAATCCAGTCACGAACGACGCGCCGGCGCAGGGCAACCGGCAGTTTCAGAAGAAGGTCGATGGCGAGCCCATCACCCATTGTGACGCGTTGACGCTGTTCGCGTGCGAGATCCTGCAGACAGATCTCATCATCACGCAGAAGCTCGACCGTCCGGACAATGATCTCACTGACCGAACCATTGTAGCGGCGCAAGTCGACCAGCAGTTCATGTCGGATCCGGTTTCGAAAGTAGTCGACCTCAAAGTTCGACTGATCGATCCTGAAGTCGATGCCATAATGGCGGCAGTGTTCAAGAACTGTTGCCCGATCGACACCCAGAAGAGGACGGATCAACCTGACCGAACCGCTCAACTGCCGCTGTGGACGGATCCCGGTCAACCCCGTGGTTCCACTACCGCGCAGAAGGCGCATCAGAAAGGTCTCCGCCTGATCGTCAGCGTGGTGGGCCGTCAGGACAACCGCCTCGAATTCATCGCCTTTGTCCGAAAGAGAGGCGAGCGCAACCCGATGCAGAAAGTCATAACGACACTCACGGGCGACTGACTCGAGATTCTCCTGCCTTGACTTTGCGATTGCGGCAACATCACAGCGCTCGAACTCAAAGAGCAGACCAAGACGAGTCGCCGCCTCTCGCACAAAGTCCTCGTCACTATCAGATGCGGAATCGCGGAGCAGGTGATTGAGATGAGCCACCACTATCCGGACGCCATTCTCGCTCCGCTGTTTCCATCGACAGAGCGCATCGAGGAGGGCCATCGAGTCCGCGCCACCAGAGACTCCGACGACCAATGACCTGCCAACCGCCAGATCGTCAAGGCTTTGTTCAAGGCAGACTTCAAGTCTTGTTTCGGCCTTTTGATTCTGTCGTCGTCCGATCTCTTGAAACATATCCCTGTCGTTCGCTTTAATGAATATTCGCAGCAGTACTCTATTTTGACCGTAACCATCCTGGAGCAAGTTTGCCATGAACCGGAGAGACCTCACCAAATCCATGCCGCTCGTTCTGACCATTCTTTCGTGTTTCGGCCTCTCCTGCAGCGGGCTTTCCGATCGGGCGGGTTCAGCCCACTCAACAAGTTCATATGGCTCATCTGATGATCAGCAGGATCCAGGCGGACTGGAGCAGTCGATATCCCGGCTCCGTGGCTGTCTCCCGACGGCTGAAAGCACATCCTGGGATAGAATCTCGATCAGCTCAATCGAACGACTCCCTAACCGCACGCATATCAAGCTTGTCGTCTGGGCAGGTGAGCAGTCTTTCGACCTTCAACTTCCACTCTATCATTCGAGTCGCGGACGCTGGCTTCTCGGGGATCAGGATCGGGTCTACGTGGTTGATCAGGAATGCCGCCAGTATGGACTTCAGGATGTCGAATTTCTCCAGCCGCGCCAGTCACCAGGTTTGATTCGGATACCTGCCCGCCAGGTGATCACTGGTACACTTGTCTTTCCACCGCTCTCCACAAGGGCCCGTTTTGGAGCACTGATCTACGGGAAACTGTCCTTGGGGATTCTTTTTCCCGATCCCTCATCGATCAGACCCTGACCTTGCCTGAACCTTGCCATTATTTGTTCGACCGGCTAATGGCTGGGACGATCATAAAAAGAGTTCTGACACTCCCGACAGACATAGGCGCGGTGATCAGTAATCGAAAGGAGCAGTCGTTCGAGCGTTTTGCGAGGCCTCCGTTTGATACGTGAGGAGCCGCAATCAGGACAGACGATCGCCGGGACCTTGGCAGGATTTGGGTCCTCCTCCGCGTTCCCCGTCCCTCGGCCTGACACTTCAATATCTTCAGGATTTATTGGCGCTACTGGCTGCTGGCGTTCGACGATCTGATTAATGAGCAGCCGACTCTCATCGTGCGAATGATTCACCGAATCGAGCTCTATGTTTCCACCTTCTCTGATTGGCGTTAGCGGTGACTGGACAAATATATCCGCTCGTCTTCGCGGGCGTGTCGACTGTCGGTCACCCGGCATCTGCAGACTGAATGCCCGAAACTGCCGGTTGCAGTGATCACACAAGAGCGCACGCACCAGGAACAGTCTCAGATAGAGTGGAGCCGGACGGTAATCGTGCCGGATTCGTGAACTTCCGCAGGCTGGACATAACACCATAAATCAAGCATCTCTGCACCCGCAGGTGCTGAAAAACAACCATCCCTACTTTGTGACAGATCCTGATCCTCTCACAACTTGGACAATACTTTACCCGGTAGTAACCCAATCTGCCAATCAGTCTCCTTCTATGAGCTGGAAGTGCTCGCTTCAGGCCACAGGCGACCCGAGCAAGCTGTCAGGTCTCACTACTGAAAACCGATTATGTTATGACCATCCCGTGGATTGAATTTCCGGATGGTCTCCACACGTCTGTTACAGCCATCCTGAGACCACCTCTTTCAAGTCCACGGTGATCCTCCATACTTTATCTGCACTTGAGCGATAAATGATACCATCTTTACCGGCTCGTCAGAAATCGGGCAGCTCATCAGTCAGATTATCCGT
>CAIOZW010000019.1 GCA_903862855.1 uncultured Acidobacteriota bacterium | reverse complement strand
TCGCGCGCGGCTTGCAGCGCACCTTCTACCTCGATGGCGGGAGCATTGTCTCCGCCCATGGCGTCAACCGCAATGGTAGTGAGCATCGGGAGGGATCTTACTTGCAGATTGAGGGTGAAGTCGTCTGTCAACTCCACCCCCGCTCAATTTCGGACTAGATGCCCTGCTTGTCGATGACGACACGGCCATCATAGAAGCCACAGGAGGGACAGACGCGATGCGGAAGGCGCATCGAACCACAGTTGGAGCAGGAGACGACGCTCGTTCTCTTCAGGGCGTCATGAGTACGACGCTTGCGGCTGCGCGATTTGGAATGTCTTCTTTTTGGATTTGGCATTTTAGTTCTCCTGGTTCCGCGGACGATGCCGCCACTATTTTTTCTCTAAACTCTCTTTGACGGCTGCCAGGGCCTCCCATCGTGGATCGATCAGGGGCTGGCAGTCGCACTTGTCATTGTTAAGATCCACCCCGCATTGCGGGCAGAGCCCACGGCAATCCTCAGTGCAGAGTAGCCGGAAAGGGAGGCTCAATTCAAGTTGCTCGATCACCATTTCGTCGAGGTCAATCTGGTCATTCTCATAGACCGAGATCCCAAGATCGTTGACCGTCAGTTCAACTTCACCCGACCTTTGCGAGTCTTTGTCAGCGGCGACATAGATCAGGTCGAAGGGAAGTTCGAGAGGCCATTCGACATCGGTCAGGCAGCGGTCACAGGGACGTCGCAGGCTGGCCGTCAGGCTGCCGCGGAGCCTCATCTCGGCTCCGACACGATCCACCCTTCCGATAATCGTGACCTGCCGTGAGAGCGTGAAGTCGCGATCGGCAAGATCGAGCTCGCCATCTTTATACTGGTGCTCGAACTTGAGGCCATCATTTGGCAGACGAACCAGCGAAATCAGCATAACCGCTACTCACAATAAAACCTTCGACCTTGATCGTCTGCAGGTTCAAGCAATGAAAAGCAAGAGACCCGACCTCACGGTCATGGTGACAAAGTTTGTAATTATATTTCCATCAATCGGTTTGTCAACCTGCTCTGCGCAAATACGATGAGGCGGGTTGACTCTTTGTCTAAGGGCGATGTTAGTGTAGACTGCGATTTTTGACAGTCAGACTGATTTATTGATCAAGTCGACCGGTGCGCCGGTTCGCCCATTACTCAAGTGCGCAGGTATGCTGGTCGGGGATGTAGAGATCGCCCGGATCGCCCGGATCGCCCGGATCGCCCGGATCGCCCGGATCGCCATGCCGGGCCGTGTTGAACAGGATATTTGATCGGGATAACAAGGTGAGGAGAGACTGAGAGATGAACAGAAGAGTCCGCACGGTTGTGGCCGGTGCGACAGGATACTCGGGACGGGAGCTGATCCGGTTGATCGCCGGACACGGGGGGATGGAGCTGGCAGGCGTATTTGCCTCCCGTGGAGGGAAGAGTCTGCCGCTCACCACGATACATCCGCAGTTGCTGGGGGGGCGGAACGGGCTCGATTCGGTCGTCTGCCATCCTTATGAAGATTCCGCTCTCGCCAGCCTCAAACCGGAGTTGATCTTTCTCGCCACCCCAAATGAGTTCTCTCACGAGATCATGCCGGCAGTCCTTGCGACAGGCGCGACGGTGGTCGATCTGAGTGGCTCCTTCCGGTTGCGCGATGCCTCACTCTATCCCGGGTTCTATGGGTTTGAACACCAGTCGGTTGACTTGCTGGAGCAGGCCGTCTACGGGATGACCGAGCTGGCCCGGCATGAGCTGCCCGGGGCGCGGCTAATCGCCAATCCGGGTTGTTACCCGACCTCGATCATCCTTCCTGTCCGCCCGTTGATCGATGCCGGTCTGGTCGATGCTTCGCAACCGGTGATCAGTGACTCCAAGTCAGGGGTGACCGGGGCCGGGAAGACCCCGACCTCGAC
>CAIOZW010000018.1 GCA_903862855.1 uncultured Acidobacteriota bacterium | reverse complement strand
GCCTCCATATCGATCTGGCCGGAGAGCAGCCGCGGTAGCAGCAGGTCGCGGGTGCGGCGGAGGTTGGTGATTTGGCGTTGGAGTGTGAGAACTTGCTCGAAGATAGCATCTGCCTTCTTCGAAAAGTTCGCGATGATGTCGCGGGCTGGTTTCATGACTTCCATTCGGCGGAACGTGTCTACGACGATGGTGTCGAACGTCGCGCCGCCAGTGTTTGTCTTCAAGTAGTCCACCTGCTGGAGCGTCATTAGAAAGACAAACCGCTGCGGAAAGCCTGGCTTGCCTCTCAACGCGTAGCAGGATTGGTTCATCGCCATTGGCACGGACGGGATCGTAACCTTGCCAACTGTTCCTCTTGCTGTGATGAACACGGTATCGGGTGGATAAAGTTCGCTCGCGCACTTGGAGAGACCGAGTGCAGTAACGTGCTTGTCCGTGTCTTGAACGTAGAAGCAGTCGGGTACGTCTCGCGGCGTGAAGAACGGAATCTCGCCGTTCCAGTATTCGGGCACGTCTGTCTTGGGCGTGCCGCCGCTCAGCACGTCGGCAATTTCCGTAAAAGGCTTCACCTCCCACCCCTGCGGAATCTCCCCAAGCGAAGACGGGACACGGGGGACGGACTCGTGGCCGGGGAAGCGGAAGTGGACGAACCACTCACGGTAGAGGGCACGGGCCATCGCCTCCAGGATCTTGATGCGCCGCTGGCTGTTTTCGATCAGCTCGTCGTAGGCCGATAGGATCCCGGCGATGCGCCGTTGGATGGGGAGGGGGGGAATATCCACTTCAACCTTGGCGAGCTTCTCACCTGGAAGGTGCTTTATGGTCGCCCCGGTGAAATACTGATCGAATCGCTTGGCGTTCCCGAGATTCAGAAGGTTGTAGTAAAGGAATTGATAGTCAAGGACACCATGCGGTCTGATCCTGTGCAGAGCCTTCTGGATCATCATTCCGGGGATCTGCTCTTTCCAAATGGCGCAGCGCCCTGGTTCGCCACCCCCGCACATGACGATGTCGCCAAACTTCAGACCGTAACGTTCCCGTTCGTGAGGCTCAAAACGCATTGTTCGTAAGTTGTGCAGCACGAACTCACCCCAACGGACATTTACATTGGCGAGGTAAGGCAGAGGCTCACCACGGTTTTTGTCTTGGTCGAGCATTTTGCCTAGGCAAAGATCTGCAACAGTGCCAAGAGGCGAACGAGTCCACTCAGCCATCACGTCACCCCCCTCCAAAATCCCTGCCACATTGGTGGCGAATAGTCTACAAATCATGCACGCTTCAGCTCCAGTGCCTGACTGCGTACATCGGGAATCGCCAGTAATCGCTGATCGTTGGTCAACAGGGTGGCGTGGTAAGCCAAGGCGCTGGCAGCGATGATGGCGTCGGGCAAGCGCAGGCGATGCTCGCGGCGCAGGTGGATGGCGGCTTCACACACCTTGGCTTCCAAGTCAACTCGTCGCAGCCCAGCCAGCAACCCACGCCAAACAAGTTCAGCCTCGGCTTGCATTTGCGGCCAGGAGAGCAGTTCGATTTCGCTGATCACCGAATAGGCGTACGCGCCTTCAAGCAGCG
>CAIOZW010000017.1 GCA_903862855.1 uncultured Acidobacteriota bacterium | reverse complement strand
CAGGAGAGCCAGACGGAGTGGAGCAAGTTGACCGCCAACTACCTCTACTTCACGCTCCAGGGCGCTCTTTGCGAGTGCCAGGGCAACAAGTCGGGCCCGTCCGATTACGGTGTGCAGAACAACCAGGGACGCTAAGCGACGCTGGTTCCGGTCAATGTCAACTTTGACAAAGCAAAAAGAGTATGGCGGTCATTGTATCGCCATACTCTTTTTGCCTTTAGGGTAGTCGTCAACTGAATCGGAGTAGTCAGTTCTCATCTCCAACGCCAATGGCGATAACAGTGGACACTATTTTCGCAGCAGCCCCTTCAGCTGGAAGATCCACTTGAGCGCCTGGTTCATCAGGTTTTCACCCGCACCGACTTCAGCCGGTGCGACCTGATTGTCGGCACCATATCCTCCCTCTGCCGCCGCTTCAATGGTTGGAAAGTACTGGTGATATCCATTGCAATAGCCAAAGAAGAAGAGTTGACCGACCCTGGCTCGTTCACGAAGGCGAATGGCGTGCTGCGAGAAGAACTCGCCCGAACCGGAGACAATGGCAATATCACCATTGATGAGCGCGACAGTCAGTCTTGGTCTGATGCCATTCGAGTATTCATCGATAAAATTTGGGATGAGCTCCGGAAAGAAGGCCTTCTCGTAGAGTTTGCGGACCAGCGGGTTGGCAAGGTCGGTTCGCGAGGAGAAGGTGAAGCGATCCTCCAATACTTTGAGAGAGATCTGGGGTGGATTGACTGGTTGGAGGCTCCTGGCAAGGGTTATTACCTCGCGGGCGAGAGCCAGACCATAGCTTTGGGGATCACGGGGTGAGGGACTGTTCGATCGTGGATTGACCGAGAGGTCGCCGGCCGCACCATTGAAGAAGATGGTCTCGCCACCCAGCTCCCGGGTCACCTCGGCTTTGAGGTGGCCGACATAGTCGGCTGAGAACTTGAGGAGCGATGATGGATGCATCGTCGGATGGGCTGCAAAGTTGATGACCGAGGCGATGGTTCGGCCACTCAAGTCCTCGACCCGGATGATCGCCAGTTGGCGGTCGACAGGTTTAGGTTCGATTTTGGTGTGGCGGTTACGGTTGAGGTCGTTGACCGTCGTTGCACCGGTGATGAGGCGTGCGGCGACCCGGCGGCGGTCAGCTTCGAGGATGGCGGCGACAATGTTGTCCTCAAGATCGCGGTAATAACGGATGGTTGCGTCAAATCTTCCCTGACCTTTACCTGGTTGATCGGTCAGTTCCAGCACCGGGCCATGGTGGGTGTGCGAACCGGCAATGAATGAGTATTTGATGCCGGCTTCGGTGAGGATTCGCTCACGGATATGCTGTAATGAGGCTTCAGAAGGGGAACGTCCTAGATCGAGTCCGACGAGGGCCAGCTTCTCATTTCCGAACTGGAGAACCAGAGCGTCGGCATGAAGCGGATCGAGGATGCCAGTCGACAGCGCATCGTGGCGATCACCATAGCCCCACATCGGCACGGGAGAGCTGGGGGTGATATCGGTTCGTGCCGCACCAGCTCTGAACTCAGGTTCGGGCACCGCCGATTGGGCCAGACACCCTGATACAGCAGAAAAAAAGAGGAGAAGAGAAAGGGCAATCGTTCGGATCCGCAAGGTGACACCTCCACTAGTCTGACTCCAGACCAGCCATTCGTTCAAAGATACGGGCGAGGCTCTGTGTTCCATCGTCGCCACGGCCCTCGCCCTGAATGATCGAGAAGAGCTGGTGGCCGAGGGCGGTGGTAGGAAGGGGCGTCTGGTTTTCATAGGCAGCGTCGAGGACAAGGCGCAGGTCCTTCTGCTGGAGCCTGACCATAAAGGCTGGCTTGAAGTCACGGTCGATGATCTTCTTTCCAAGCACTTCAAGCGCCCAGGAATTGGCAGCTCCCCCAGTGAGCGCCTGATGGAGAGTCGGCAGGTCGAGACCGGACTTGGCACCAAAAGTGAGTGCTTCACAGACGGCGAGCAGATTGCCGACGACGAGAATCTGGTTACAGAGCTTGGCCGCCTGTCCATTTCCAGCCGGGCCAAAGTAGGTGATGCGCCGGCCCATCGCCTCAAGGATCGGGCGGACCTTCTCCAGCGCGGTCTCAGCGCCTCCAACCATAATCGTCAATGTCCCCTCGATGGCTCCTTTCTCTCCACCGGAGACGGGAGCGTCGAGCCAGTGAACCTCCCTGGTCGCGGCCTCGGCCGCCAGTTCTCTTGTCACCCGTGGCGATATCGTGCTCATATCGATGATGATACTGCCCGGACCGGCTGCGGTCAGAATCCCATCTTGACCACGGACGACAGCTTCGACATCAGGAGTATCGGTAACCATGGTGATGATGGTCCGACAGTTGCGGGCGACGGCTGCCGGAGTCTCGACCGCCTCAACCTGACCGAGATGGCTGTTCTCTTTGGCAAAGGCCTCAGCTTTTCCTCTCTGGCGGGTCGCGACAGTCAGTTGATACCCGGCACGCAGCAGATTGCGTGCCATGGGCTGGCCCATGATCCCGAGGCCAATCAGGCCAACACTTCTCTCAGTCATTGTCGATTCTCCAAGCGAGGCGAGCTTGAATTGGCTCCCCGCCGATTTGCAGCGGTTGATGGCTGGAGCGAAGTCGGCGAGTGATCATCGACCCGCAATCAATTTCCGGTGTGCGCTATAAGATGGTCCGAGGTCACGCCCGATCCGGTCGTGAATGGTCTGCATCTCCCGATAGATCCCGACATGCTGATGAACCGGTCTCGTCCGCGTACCTTCGAGCAGGCGGACGTGACGGTCACAGATCGACTGGATGGACGGGGCTTCATCAGTTGTAGAGTCGGCATTGCCGCAGACCCACATTGCCTGCAGAGCGGCCCCAAGAGCGGCCCCCTCCTCGCTGTCGATGCAGACTACCTCAGCGTCAAAGACATCGGCCATGATCTGACGCCAGACAGGATTACGTGCTCCCCCTCCGGTGGCGCGGATCTCACGCGGAGCGAGTCCGAGGTCGCGGAGGCGGTTGAGTCCATAGTTAAGACCGAGGGTTGTCCCCTCCATCGCTGCCCGGGCAAAGTGGGGCACCGAGTATGTCTGTTCTCGCAGGCCGAAGTAGACCCCGGTCCCATCCGGAACATTTGGTGTACGCTCACCCTCGAAGAAGGGAATGAGCAGCAGTCCGTCATTGCCGGCTGGCGTCGAAGCGGCCGCCACAGTGAGCTCGTCATGGGAGAGTGAGAATCGCGTCCGCACCATCTCCGTGGCTACCGTGACGTTCATCGTGCAGATAAGTGGCAACCACTGGCCGGTCGAGTCACAAAAGGCGGCGACCTCTCCCTGGGGATCGATTACCGGACCATTGGTGCAGGCATAGATCGTTCCGGATGTCCCGAGGCTGACCGTGACGACACCCTCCCGGACATTTCCAGTCCCGATCGCGCCCATCATATTGTCACCACCACCGGGGCTGATCCTCACTGTGCGGGGCAGACCCCATTCATCTGCCAGATCGGGACGCAGCAGCCCGATCGGTCGATCGGCGGGCACCAGTTCGGGAAGGCGGGAGATGAGGGTTGAGTCGATGGCTTCGATGACCGCTTTTGACCACTCGCGGCGACGAACATCGAGCAGGGCAGTTCCTGAAGCATCACCACACTCCATGCAGTGGCGCCCGGTCAGAAAGAGGTTAAGATAGTCATGCGGCAGAAGCACCCTGGCCAGCCTGGCATAGTTCTCCGGCTCATACCTCTTCATCCAGAGGATCTTTGATGCGGTGAACCCGGCGGGAATGCCATTACCAACCAGACCGATTGTACGTTCCAGCCCACCCAGTCGTTCGATCAGCTCGACACATTCGTCAGTTGTGCTCGTATCACACCAGAGCTTGGCGGCACGGATCACCCGATCCTCCCCGTCAAGCGCGACGAAACCGTGCTGCTGACCAGAGACGCCGATTCCCCGCACCTGCGCGCGGTCGATCCCTGCCGCCGAGAGCACCTCGGCGATCGTTTCACGCACTGCCGCGATCCAGGCAGATGGGTGCTGTTCCTTGTGGCCGGCTGGCAGGCCATCGATCAGATCGTATGGCCTTGCCGCACCGGCGACAACTTCTCCCGCGGTAGCATCGAAGAGTATTGTCTTCGTGCTCTGGGTTCCGCTGTCGATTCCAATGAAGTACTCACTCTTGACGGACATTACTGGCTCACAAAATGGTTGCGAAGAGTGCCGATGCCATCAACGATGACGTCAAAGACATCTCCATTCTTGAGCAGAACCGGCGGCTTGCGGAAGACACCGACACCTTCTGGAGTTCCAGTCGCAATCACATCTCCGGGTTCGAGTGTGATTCCCTGCGAAATATAGTGGATCAGGTAAGCGACCTTGAAGATCATATTGCTCGTATTCGACTTCTGCATGGTCTCGCCGTTCAGCCTTCCCTCGATTCCCAGAGCCTGCGGGTCGGCGATCTCATCCTTCGTGACGATCCACGGGCCGATTGGTGCGAATCCGTCAAGACTCTTCCCGCGCATCCACTGGCCATCGGCAAACTGCAGGTCGCGGGCGCTCACATCATTCAGGCAGGAGTAACCATAGACGTAATCGAGCGCGTTCGCTTCGCTGACCCGGCTTGCACGGCTTCCGATGATCACTGCCAGCTCGGCCTCGAAATCGATCTGCTCGCTGATGGAATGGAGTGTTACCGCGCCGCCGTGGCTGTTGAGGGATGTCGGCAGCTTGTTGAAGAGGAGCGGCATCGGTGGTGGCTCATCACCACCCTCCTTGGCATGCTCATAGTAGTTTCGCCCCACGCAGAGGATCTTGCTTGGTGTCACCGCCGGCAGGAATTGGACGGCGTCAAGCCCATAGGCTGCACCGGCATTATGCTGCGCGGCAGCCCGCAGACCCTCCGCACCAAGGGCGATCATCGCCCGAACATCTGCCGCGATTGCGGTGATATCGACAATCGTCTCACCATTGAGCCGTCCCAGTCGGGGGCCCGCCACTGTTGCAGTCTTGAATTGTATCAGTTTCATTGTCTGTTTCTATCCTTCGGCATTGTTCAGCCGCCGCCGCTGATATTCGTCAAAGGTTACAGCCAGGACAATCACGGCGCCAATGACGATCTTTTGAATGAAGGGTGAGATCTGGAGAAGGTTCCCACCATTCGCCAGCACACCCATGATTAAGGAACCAATGATGGTTCCGACAACTGTTCCCTGGCCGCCACTCAGGCTTCCACCACCGATGACGACGGAGGCAATGACATTCAACTCGTAGGTCTCACCAGCATTTGGCTGTCCGGTGACTGTCCGCGATGTCTCGATCGCTCCCGCCAGGCCGCTCAAAGCGCCAAGGATCGTGTAGTAGCCGATCTGGTAACGCCAGACATTGATTCCGGCATAGCGTGCCGCTTCGATATTGCTGCCAATGGCATAGCAGTAGCGGCCGAGCCTCATCTGACTGAGGGCAAAATGGACCACCAAGGCGATGGCGACGACAAGGAGAAGCGGTACCGGGATCACTTTGAGCAGGTTCAGTTCGGAGAGATATCCCGCCGACTGCGGGAGTCCGACGACGGCGTTGCCCTCGGAGATATAGAGTCCGAGACCACGATAAATTCCCATTGCCCCCAGGGTGACGATGAATGCCGGAATTTTCAGTCCGGTGATCGCTGTACCATTGATGAGGCCACAGACTGCACCCACAATTATCGCGACGGCGATTCCCGGCAGAACTGCGCCTCCTGTGGCAACCATCGACATCGAACCGACTACTGCGGTCAATCCGACGATTGAGCCTACCGAAAGGTCGATCCCCCCGGCCACGATGACCATGGTCATTCCCATGGCCATGATCGATATGACAGCCGTCTGCCTGAAGATGGCCGCCAGATTGCCGGCCGTGATGAACTTGGGATCATTCCCCAGCACAAAGTACTCACAGAGCGGAATGAGGAGACAGAGGACCAGCAGACTGATAAATGGTAGAAATCGTTTGAGCAGTTCCTGCATAACATCAACCTTCTTCGACAGCGGCGTATTTTAGAATCTCTTCCTGGGTGGTCTCGCGGGCGGCCAACTCGGCCACCATCTGACCGCGGCGCATGATCAGGATCCGGTCGGCCATTCCCAGCAGTTCAGGAAGATCGGAGGAGACCATGACGATGGCTGCACCAGACTCAGCAAGGCTGTTGACCTCTCGATAGATCTCCGAGCGGGCGGCGACATCGACTCCCCGGGTTGGCTCATCGAGCAGAAAGACCTTCGATCCGGCAAAGAGCCAGCGGGCGAGAAGTGACTTCTGCTGGTTTCCGCCACTCATCCGGCCAACGGGCATGGCCGGGAAGGGGGGGCGAATGTTGAGCTTCTCGATATAACCCTGGGTTGTCTTCAGTTCACTCTTTGCCTGTAAGCGCAGGTTTTTGAGCATTGATCCAACATTGGCAAGAGTAATGTTGGTTGAAAGCGATAGATTGAGGCAGAGACCGGTCCTTTTTCGATCCTCCGTCAGCAATCCGAGTCCTTTATCGACTGCCAGTGAAGGTGAGGAGGAGCTGATCCTCTCTCCATTCAGTTCGATCTCACCGCCTGAGGCCGGTTGAGCACCAAAGATGGCCTCGACCACCTCGGTTCGACCTGCCCCGGCCAGTCCGGCAATTCCGACCACCTCTCCTGCGCGCACGTCGAAATTGATACCTGAGAAGACGGGTGGACGGCTCAGGTTACTGACCCGCAGTCGAACTTCACCAATGGTTGTCTGGCGGGGCGGAAAGATCTCTTTGAGTTCTCGTCCGGCCATGTGGCGGATCATCTCATCGGTCGAGATTGAACCCCAGTCTCCATTGAAGACGGCGACTCCATCGCGAAGAATGGTCATCCGGTCGGCGATCTCTTCGAGCTCTTCGATGCGGTGGGAGATGAAGATGATCGCCAGTCCGCGCCGCTTCAGGTCGCGAATGAGCCGGAAGAGCTCTTCGACCTCATGAGTGGTCAGTGACGAGGTCGGCTCGTCCATGACAATCACTCGACGTGCCTCGACGATCGCCCGGGTGATCTCGACCAATTGCCGGTCTGCCGCACTCAGTCGTCCAACCGGAATCTGCGGATCGATCCTGAAACCATAATCTTCAAGCAGTCGTCTGGCCTCCGCATTGAGTCGACGTGAGTCGATCGCCTTGAGGAGGCCTCCTCGTCGCGGCTCGCGGCCGAGAAAGATGTTCTCGGCCACCGTCAGGTGGGGAGCGAGCGAGAGCTCCTGATAGATCATGGCAATGCCGGCGGCCAGTGCATCTGCCGGTCTCTCGAAGTTGCGTCGCTGCCCGTCGATGAGAATCTCGCCCGAATCAGGGTGATGAACCCCGGCAAGAATCTTCATGAGTGTCGACTTTCCCGCGCCATTCTCACCGATCAGCGCCAGTACCTCTCCGGACTGGGCTGTCAGTGTGACGTTCGCCAGAACCTGATTGCCGGCAAATGACTTGCCGATTCCGCGCATCTCAAGCGCCGGTATCTTCTCGGACATGAGACCTCGCTCAGGGATTTTTGATCAGCTGCTGAATCTCCGGAGTATCAACATTCTCCCTGGTGAGGAGGCTGACTCCGGTGTCGATGCGGCGGGCTGGTTCGCGACCGGCCAGCTTGTCGAGGAGTGTCCGCACGCCTTCATAGCCCATCTTGAATGGATTCTGAATGACGAGTGAATCGATCGAGCTGTCACGGACATTGCTGACCAGATCCGGTGTCGCGTCAAAACCGATCAGGACAACCTTGTCCCCCAGATTACGCTGACGGATTGCCCGAACCGCTCCAACCGTTGACGATTCGTTCGAGGCGAAGAGGCCGTTCAGATCAGGATGGGTCGTCAGAATATCCTCTGCCGTTGAGAGCGACTTGCTGGCATTGGCATCGCCGTAGAGCCACTGCACGACCTGAATCTCAGGGTACTTCTCCTTCAGACGGGCGGCAAATCCCTCTTCACGTTCATCGGTCGAGACTGAACCCTTCTTGACCCCCAGAATCGCGACCTTTCCCTTGCCATTGAGCCTTTCACCCATCCGGTCACCGGCCAGGGCTCCACCGGCGCGATTGTCTGTCGCGACATAGGAGAGATACTTCTCGGTCGAGATACCCGAATCGAAGATGCTGACGGGGATACCCTCACGCTGTGCGCGCTCTACGATCGGCACCAGAGAGTCACCGTGTGACGGGGCAATGACAATGCCATCCACCTGGCGGTTGATGGCATCTTCAACGATGTTGATCTGTCCGGCAATATCGGTCTCGGAGGCCGGACCTTTCCAGTCGATCGTCGCGCCAAGCTCCTTGCCTGCCGCATCTGCGCCCGCCTTCAACGTCAGCCAGAAGGAGTGTGATACACCCTTTGGTATGACGGCAATCACTGGTTGCGTCTTCTTCTGCTCACCCCGCCGACAGGCCGAGAGTGCGCCAAAGGTGAGAGCAAGCAGACCGACGAGGATGGTCATCCTCACTACATTTTGCTTTTTCATGCATCAATTCCTATCTTCAGGTCCTATCTTCAGGCCCTATCTTCTGTGGTTGGTGACTGGTGAACCGATACCTGCCCGCCGCAACCGGGTAGGCAGAGTTCGACTCGTTCAATGGTATTGTCAAATGTCGTGCCATTCTACTCAAAGACGGCAACGCCTTTAATATAGTCGGGACTGAACCGCTCGGCAGCGAAGCCACGGGGTACGTCTTCGAGTGTCTGATAACGATTGGTGATAAACCTCGAGACGTCGATCCTCTTCTCGCTGAGCCATTTCAGCGCCTGACGATAGGTGGCAGGACGATGATCGGTTTCGAATGGACCGGAGGCTCCGGTTGGGGCGATAAAAGTCGGTTCGATGAACTGGAGTCGGTTGAGGACACCCAGGTCGACTCCGTGATGTCCATGGCCATAAAGGAGAATGGTTGCCTGTTTTCTGATCAGCGAGGGCATCTGAATGAAGAGTTTGCCGATACCCGCCGACTCGATCAGGCAGTTTATCATCTCGCCACGGGTCAGTTCGCGGATCGTCTCGATGAGGTCTGAGCTGGTTGGATCGATGACTGTCGCACCATAACCCCGGGCCAGGGCGCGACGGCGTTCATTTGGTTCGGTGAGGAGTAGAAGCCCATCGAAACCGACTACTTCCCGCAGATACTGGGTAAAGAGCAGCCCAGCCGGGCCAGCTCCACATACCAGCACCGAGCGGATTGGCCTCTCGCCACCAAAGGTGTAACGCGCCGGAACTCTCTGCAGCATGTCGCATGAATGGACAATGCACCCGAGTGGTTCGGTCAAGGCTGCCTGGTCGATCGGCAGATCACTCTCAATCTTAACTACATTGACGGCTGGAATCGCCAGATATTCGGCCAGCGCACCCTGCAGCCCGGTGATCCCATGCTCCATATAGCCTTCACACTGGTGGGAATTGCCGGTGACACAGTACTCACAGGGAGGAACCTCACGGCTGTAGCAATTGACACCCTGATCGACGACCACTCGATCTCCGATCCGGAGGTCCTTCACCTCATCTCCGGTCTCGACGATAATGCCGGCAAATTCGTGACCCAGCACCTGGGGCTGCACCTCAAATGGAATCGGATGCCCCTGTTCATCACTGCTGTAGTTGGCGTGTCCTTCATAGATGTGGAAATCTGTCCCGCAGAGTCCAACCGCACCGATTCGAACCCGGACCTGCCGTGGGCCGAGCGGAGTGACCGGAAGGTCGATTACCTCCAGTTGCTTGACCCCGGTGAGGGCCAGTCCGCGCATTCTCGAAGCTGTCATTGGTAATATTCCCCCGTCCTGATCCGTTGATACTGCAACTCTCCCTTACTGGTCAAGATCGCTCAGATCAAGTCGCCCTTCAGCCTGCAACTGCTCAAAACGGCGCATGGTCTCGGTGATCCCGTCGACCATCGATGTTCTCGGCACTCCTCCGAGGGCCTCTTGAATCGCAGAATCATCAAGAGTGGAGGGCATGGCAATGCCCGTTTCGGCACAGGTTATCGTTCCTTTTGCAGCAGGTCGGATCTGCTCGATGGTCGAGACGATCTCTTGCAGATGAACCGTCTCTCCGTGGAGATTGAAGACATGCGCACCGGGCAGCTCGACCGTCGCCGCCTTGATAAATGCATCGGCACAATCAGCGATGTAGAGAAAATCTGTCCGTCCACCGAAGCGAATATGGAACGGGCGACCGGCGATGGCCGCCTTCATGGCCTTGGTGGGATCCGAGGTCATTCCGGTATCCCGTCCGGTTCCGTAGACTGTGAGCGGTCGCAACCCGGCGCTGCTGATCGCGTGATCGAGGAAATAGACGCGGGCATTGTCCTCATTGCAGCGCTTGAACGCACCATAGTGGGTGTTCATCCCACCCGCCTGGCTCTCGGTCACCGCTACTCCGTCCTCAGCCGAACCGAAGACAGCCGCGGAACTGGCATAGGCGACCCTTTTGACCCGGCCACCAGAGAGTCGGGCCGCTTCAAAGACGTTGATCGTTCCGATGACGTTGACCATGGCCCCGAGTCGTGGGTTGGCCCGACAGGTTGGTACTTGCAGCCCGGCCAGATGAATGATGCGACCAACCTCGTGCTCTTCGACCAGCCGGTGCAGAAATCCATCCTCAGTGATGTCGCCCGAGACCGACCTTATCTGTGTGATCTCCGCTCGATCCATGATCAACTGCCAGCGATGCTGGCTGTCGTTTTGATCAAGTGCAACTACCTCTGCCCCCTGTGCCAGCAGCCTCTTGACTATCCAGGCGCCAATAAAACCCCGTGCTCCAGTCACCAGAAATCTATTATCAGACATTAATCAGACCTTCTATACAGACAGTTTCCGGTGAGTCGGCTCTGCTCGATCGATTCCAGTGCGGCTCTTCTAAACCTGAGTCACTCACCTGCGTCTTCAATCTGCGGATGTTGAATTGGGAGCAACCTCGGACCTTGAGACTGTTCCCTGAAATATGGATAAAATATTGTCTGGCGCATAATAGCAAGGCATTATCAATTTGAAAATGGCCAGAGCCGCTTCGTCACATTTCAGTCAGAGGATGGCAGATCCACCAGTGGTTTCAAATCTTGAAGCGGATGAGGCATCCTTGATCCGATCCTCTTCCACTGGGGGATCAACAGCGAAAAAGATGGGCTAAAGAGGCTTGATGGAGTGTCACGGACGACGCAGGCTGATGCCGATTGGTTCGATTTACCGGGAGGTGGCTCCCGCAACGATTGATGGAAAGGGATCGATGATGGCCTGAAACACGCCTCCCAATCTCTGGAGCCGATTTCGGCGCGCTGAAATCGGCTCGGCACTTCTCAGATTCTTACCGGGTCCCTCACGGAGAGTCCACGTGGAAGAAAGCCCTTCATATTTTTCAGCTCAAGCTCGATATTCTTCAGCTCCTGATTGATCTCTGTACAGGCCTGGTCGATCTGGGTGGTCGATTTGGCGTCCATCCGACTCACCTCGTCGATTCGCGCTGAAAGTCGGTCCAACTGATCTTCGAGGCTGGGCACCCTCGATTTGAGCCATGGTTTTCCTGGTAACTCCATTTCAAGATCGTTGCGTAACCCAACCAGTCTCTGACGAAGGTTGGTAACCTGGATCTCTTTCTGGGTGTTGAGCTGCATCTCCTGCTCTATTCGTGCATTCTCCTGACGCTTGAAGTAGGTCGCCACTCCCATCCCGAAGAAGGTCAGTGAGACCAGGATAACCGCGGAGAAGAGAGTCTGTTTTAGCCGGGGTATCAATTTTGAAGGAGATGAGACACTCGCCAACAAAGGAGCTGGTCGTCTGTTTTGCGGGGGGGCTTGATCTGGCAGGGCAGGGGGTGGGGCCAGGTCGTCAACTCCAAAGACGGCCGTTATCGGCCCGCGGCGATCAGAGAGGTCGTTGGTCAATCCGCGCTCGCGACGAGTACGTTCTACCGGCGAGGTGAACGGGATGACCTTTTCCGGTGGCGCCGGACGTTCATCAGCAGCTCCTCGATCGGTCTTGACAGAGACCTCCTTTACCGATTGCCAATTGAGCTGGGTCGGGGAGGCAGGTGAACGGATCAGCGACACAGGGGAGACCGCCCCTATTTTGGCTTCGGCCAGGGGCGAACCGGTAAACTGGGCGATGACGACAGTGATGTTGTCCTCACCCCCACGCAGATTGGCCAGCTCGATCAGTCGCTCAGCGGCAGACTGAAAGTCGGCGGCGTCCGTGACCATGTCTGCAATCTCCGTTTCAGATATCTTGCCGGAGAGACCGTCGCTGCAGATGACCAGAATGTCAAGATGACAGAGACTGATCGTGTTCATCTCAACATTGACAACTGAGTGGGCGCCGAGCGCCTGGAGGATCACGTTCCGGTAACTGTGGGTCTCGGCCTCTTCCTCCGTGATCTGACCGGCATCGATCAACTGCTGCACGAGTGACTGATCTTTGGTAATGCGATGGATGCTGCCCCGCCGGATCAGATAGGCCCGGCTGTCACCAACCTGGGCGAAATATGCATCGACGCCGTCGGTCGCCACGGCCGTGAAGGTTGCGCCAAGACCTTTGTGGAGAGGATTGGAGAGGCTCTCTTCGTGGATCGTCTCATTGGCCTGTTCGATGGCGACCCTTAACCTCTCCGGAAAGGGAATTTCGGCATGGACAGGGTGGGACTGCAACCTGAGCATCAGATCCCGTACGGTCTCGACTGCCATGCGCGAGGCCACCTCGCCGGCGAGGGCCCCACCCATCCCATCCGATACCGCGAGCAGAGTTCCAAAGTATCCCTGTGGGGATTGCAGAACGGTCTTCGGCTCCTCGTCCATCGCTGTCAGGCACCTGCCAGTCGACAGATCAAGAATCAGGAAATTGTCCTCGTTCCCATTACGAACTATCCCGACATCAGTCCGGGCGTAGAGGGAAAGATTAATGGATGGAATCTCCGTCATATCAGAACAAGCTGGGTCTAATAAAATATTCTCTGTCAACTGCCTAGACCTGTCTGGCAAGTGCCAGAATCCTCAGGATTTACCGGATGATCAAAAATCGCTCCAATTGGAGATCAGCCGATGGGCGTTTGGTTGTCCACGGTGTAAAAGTCTGCCTGCTGCTCAATAGTGCACCAAAGCCTCGTCTCTCACTACATCAGAGCCATTTCCCGGTGAAACAGACCGTAACCGAGATATATCGTCACCCTGAAACCCACCAGCCAACCTGCCCACAGACTAGAGAACAAGAGCAAGCACCGGGTAGCTTCAATTGGCTCCCAGGGCATTATCGAGGTCGGCAATGATGTCCTCGACATCCTCAATGCCGACAGAGATTCTGACCAGACCATCGGTGATCCCCAGCCTGTTCCGCTGTTCAGGAGGAACCGAGGCGTGGGTCATGGTTGCCGGATGGCTGATGAGGGTTTCAACCCCGCCAAGACTCTCAGCCAATGCACACAATTTGACATTATCCAACACTCTGCGTGCTGCCGCAAGAGAGCCAGTCTCAAAGGCGATCATTCCCCCAAAACCCTCAAAGAGCCTCCGGGCCCGCTCATGCTGGGGATGTTGAGGGAGTCCTGGGTAGTGGACGTGGAGAATTCCGGGATGTTCATCGAGAAAGGCGGCAACGCGGCGGCCGTTCTCATCGTGTTGGCGCATGCGTACGGCGAGGGTCTTGATTCCCCGGGTGATGAGAAATGAGTCGAAGGGAGAGAGGATGGCTCCAACCGCGTTCTGGAGGAACCCGATCCGTTCGGCGTCATCCGATCGGCTGGTGACGACCACTCCACCCACACTATCGCTATGACCATTGAGGTACTTGGTGGTTGAATGGATGACGATGTCGGCACCCCATTCGATGGGGCGAAGCAGATAGGGGCTTAGAAAGGTGTTGTCAACCACCAGACGCGCTTCGCGCTGGCGAGCGAGCGTCGCAATGCCCTCGAGATCGGCGATGGTCATGATCGGGTTGGTTGGCGTCTCGAGGAAGACCATCTTCGTCTCGTCACGCCAGGCAGCGTCGACATTGGCAGCCGTAGTGGTGTCGACGTAGCTGAAGTCGAGGCCAAACTGGCGCAGCACTCGCTCAAAGAGACGGTAGGTTCCACCATAGGTGTTATCGGAGACGATCACATGATCGCCTGCTTTGAGCAGTTTGAGGGTCGTGTCGATGGCAGCCATGCCCGAGGCGAAGCAGTGGGCGGCGATACCCCCTTCGAGGGCGGCGATATTTCGTTCGAGGGCGAGGCGCGTCGGGTTCTGGGTTCGCGCATATTCAAAGCCACGATGATTGCCGAGTGATTCCTGGACGTAGGTTGATGTCTGATAGATCGGGACGATCACTGCACCGGTCGTTGGATCAGGATCCTGACCAGCGTGGATCGCTTTGGTTGAGAATGCCATAGATGTAATAACCTGCCGGATGAGCTTCCGGAATCTCCTGTTGACACTGTATTGGTAATGACGTGCAGGCTGTTGCCTGACGGAACAATTATTGATATTAGTGATTTATCAGCAAAAAGGGAAGTATGGATGGAGACGGGAGAGCGAATGAAGAAGAGTATTGTCGCGGTAATTCCGGCAAGGTATGAGTCGACCCGGCTGCCCGGCAAGCCGCTTCTGGAGATTGCCGGAGAGCCATTGATCATGCACGTCGTCAAGCGGGCGAGAGAGGTGGCACGGGTAGAGCGGATCATCGTTGCCACCGACGACCTCCGCATCGCCAAGGTGGTCGAGGCGGGTGGGGCCGAGGCGATGATGACCTCCGGTGAGCACCGGACCGGGACGGATCGTCTGGCAGAGGTCGCTGCGCGGATCGATGCAGAGATCATCGTCAACATCCAGGGTGATGAGCCCCTCATCGATCCCCGGACGGTCGAGGCGGCGATGGCTCCACTCCTCGATGAGTCCGATCTGCAGATGTCGACAACAGCAGAGCCGATCACCTCGGTCGACGATCTGCTCAGCCCCCACGTGGTCAAGGTGGTAACCGATCGGGAGGGAAACGCCCTCTACTTTTCACGCCATCCGGTTCCGTATCCGCGCAATGCCGTGCTCGAGGCCGGAGACTTGCGCGAGGCGCTGGCTGGGCGACCGGATCTGCTGGCCAACTACCGTAAGCATACCGGGCTCTATGTCTACCGTCGCCAATTTCTGATCGATTTCAGTCAGTGGGATTCGACCACACTCGAGCTGCTCGAGTCGCTCGAGCAGCTGCGTGCTCTCGAGCACGGAGTGCGCATCAGAGTGGTGCACGTCGCCCACCGATCGTTTGGTGTCGATACGCCGGAGGATCTCGCACGTGTCCGGGAACTGCTGGAGCGGGGAGTAGAAGGCGGTTGAAAGAGAAGAGTCGTCCCCCGGCTGCTGGTTCAACTCAACGAGACTGCTCCGCCAACTTACTGATTATCGATTATTCTCTCTACATCTTCAGGTGCGTCGAGGATGAAGTCGGGGCCTGATTCGGCCAGGGCTTGCCGTGGAAAAGGTCCCCAGGCAGCCGCGGCGGTCTGGACCAGGGCGGCACGTCCAGCGTGGATATCGTGGACGCTGTCACCAAGATAGAGTGTCTTTGCGGTCGTGACCCCGAGACGTTCCATGGCCAGGCAGATCGGCTCCGGATCGGGTTTGTGGCGGGAGACATCCTCGGCCGCGATGATATCTTCAAAATATCCGCCAAGGCTGAAGAGACGCAGACCCCTCTCTACCCCGGCTCGCATCTTTGATGAGACGATACCCATCCGCAGCCCTCTCGCTCGGAGAAGCTCGAGCATCTGGTCGATGCCAGGAAATGGCTCAACCATCGAATCGTGCCAGTAGAGGTTGATTCTTCGGTAGGTGTTGAGCATCTCTACAATGAGCTGTTCGCGATCCGAGACTGCCGGGTGTCGACCCGTCTTCACCCCGAGGTCGAGCAGATCACCGAGTGCGTTCAGCAAATGGGTCCCAAAGGTCGCAATATAGATCTCGTCGGCAAAGCTGAAACCCAGATGGGTCTGCCAGGTCTCGTGAAAAGATCTGAGGATCAGTGGCGTCGTGTTGACGAGGGTTCCGTCAAAATCGAAGAGGATGGTTTCCGGTCGTTGGATCGAATTTTCTCTTGTCACGAAGTTTGATAGTATTCCTTCCCTGAAGCTTGAAGTTGACCAGGGGGTGAGAATAACACATGGCGATTCGAGAAATCCTGCTGCTTGGTGATCCGTTCCTGTGGCGTCCGGCGGTCCCGGTCGAAGATCCGGCCCGTGCCGAGATCCGGCAGACTGTGCAGGACCTTGGTGAGACGCTCGCCGACTTTCGACTGCGCCAGGGTTTTGGGCGGGCGATCGCTGCCACGCAGATCGGGGTAGGAGCGCGGATCCTCTTTGTCAACATGAATGACGGAAGTTTTGGTCCCGCCCCACTCATCAATCCGCGCATTGTTCGCGCCAGTGAGGAGATGATCGAGCTCTGGGATGACTGCTTCTCATTTCCGGATCTTCTCGTACGAGTCGTCCGCCACCGCGAGATCGAGGTTGAATATCAGGATGACCGAGCGCAGACCTGCCGGGTGACGGCGCGCGATGATCTGGCGGAGCTTCTGCAGCACGAGATCGACCACCTTGACGGGATTCTTGCTACCGATCGGGCGATCGACCAGCGGTCATTTGCCATCCGCTCCGTTATGCGCAGCGGCTTAAATGGCAACCTGGCGGGGTCGGTTCCGGTTGCCAGTTGACTCATTGACCCGTTCTGATCGACCAGTTCAAGCATTGACTGGTTACCTGTTCATACAGGCCAAATTTAACCCGGACGGATAGACCATCGACATGACACAAATCAGAGTACGTTTTGCCCCATCACCAACCGGTTACCTCCACGTCGGAGGTGCCCGGACCGCGCTCTTCAACTGGCTCTTCGCCCGTCAGCAGGGTGGACGCTTCATTCTCCGCATCGAAGACACCGATCTGCAGCGATCGAGCGACGAGATGGTCGAAGGGATCCTCCAGGGAATGGAATGGCTCGGACTCGACTATGATGAGGGCCCATTCTATCAGTCGGATTACGTCGAGCAGCACCGTCAGGCGGCTCGACAGCTTCTCGAGTCGGGATGGGCCTATCGTGACTTCACGCCAAAAGAGGAGCGGTCGGACGCGGCAGTCAAGCAGCAGGTCGCCGAGGCGGCGCGTCAGCAGGGTGTACCGCCGGCCTACTGGCCCTTCCGTGATCTGCCGCGGGCCGAATCGGATGCCAGGGCGGCAAACGGTGAACCTCACGTCATCAGGTTCAAGGTGCCCCAGGAGGGGCGAACCTCTTTCATTGACAGCGTTTTTGGACAGCAGGATCGCGAGTGTCGTGAACTGGAGGATCTAGTCCTGCTGCGAAGTGATGGTCATCCGCTCTATAATCTCTGCGTAGTTGTCGATGATATCAATATGGGGATTACCCACGTTGTTCGTGGTCAGGATCACCTCATGAACACGCACAAGCAGATTCTGATCTACCAGGCGCTCGGGAAACCGGTTCCACAGTTTGCCCATCTGCCGCTGATTCTGGCACCAAGCAAGGAGAAGCTCTCCAAGCGCAAGCATGGTGAGATCGTCAGTGTCACTGCCTATCGTGATCGCGGCTTCATCCCTGAGGCCTTCCTCAATTTTCTGGCGCTTTTAGGGTGGGCCCCGGACAGTGGAGTCTACCGGGATCGCGAGATCTTCTCCCGCGCCGAACTGATCGAGCTCTTCTCCCTCGATCGCATTCACAAGTCAAATGCCGTCTTCAACTTCAACGAGGGGGACCTGCGCAACTGGACCGATCAGAAGGCCCTCTGGATGAATGGCGAGTATATCAAGGCGATGCCGATCGATGAGCTCATGCCGCTGGTGAAGACTGAACTCGAGAGGGCGGGCATCTGGCAACCAGCTTTCGAGACCGAGCGGAGCGATGAGGTTCGCCAGACGATCGGCCTGCTGCGTGACCGCTACCGTTCGCTGACCGACTTTGCAACTCTTGGTCGCCCCTATCTCGTCGATGGTCTCGATTTTGAATGGGAGGAGTCGGCCGTGGCGAAGAATCTGCGCAAGGATCCGGTGCTGAAGACTCTTCTCCCGGAACTGGCCACACGCTTTGCACTACTTGAGCAATTCGATCACGAGTCCACCGAGTCGGCACTCCGCTCATTTGCCGAAGAGAAGGGGGTCAAGGCAGGTCTTCTGATCAACGGTGCGCGGACGGCCCTGACCGGGCAGGCGGTTGGGCCAGGAATGTTCGAGGTGCTCGTGGCGATCGGCCAGCGGCGGACGATTGAACGACTCAACCACGCTGCCTCACTGATCTGAACCGACTCCACCCTGCCCGGTCGAGGAAGTCAATACGGCGATGATGTTGGCCAACTCTCGCAGCAAGAAGTTCACTGTTTCCAGGATGCTCGGCCAGGTGGTCGGCCATGTGATCGTACGGTTCCTGCTCCTGATCACCCTGCCGACCGTCATCCTTCCGCCTGCCCGTGCAGAACTCTACCCCATACGAAAGTACAATACCTCGGACGGGCTTGCCCAGAATTTCATCAATCGGATTCTCTTCGATCGGCGTGGGTTTGCCTGGATTGGGACAAACGAGGGGTTCTCCCGATTCGACGGTTATCGATTTGTGAGCTATGGGGTCGAGCTGGGGCTCCCGCATCGTCAAATCAGGGACATAATCGAGTCTGGTGACGGGCGATTCTGGCTGGCTACCAACGGTGGTTTGGTCCACTTCAATCCACAGGGCGCACCGAAAGGTCGTTTCTCCGGTCTTCCGCCAATGTTCACCTACTATCGCCTTCCGGGCGAGGCGCAGGAGAGCCCGGTGACCTCCCTCGTCAAAGGAGCTGATGGTCTCGTCTGGTGTGGAACCGGGAGTGGTCTCTTCAAACTGACCAATCGAAATGGGGGCTATGCACTTGAGCCGACCAGTTTTGTGACAACGGGTGGCGATCAGCGATACATCAGGTCAATGCTCGCTCACGAGGATGGGTCACTCTGGATCGGCCTTTCGAATGGCATTGTTGTCTATCATCCTGAACGTGAACCAGGGCAGGCCTTCGAGAGCTTTGGAGAGCGTGAGGGACTTCCCGATATGGAGATCTCCCGCCTCACTCTGGACCGGTCCAGGCGGATATGGATTGGGACAGGCCGTGGACTTTTTGCCCAGACCGTCAATCCCGCAGTCAGTAAGCTCAACATCAAAGACCGTTTCCACTTCATCGAAGGATTGCCGGGAGACTGGGTCCGTGATCTCTATCAGGCTGAGGATGGCACCTACTGGGTAGCTACCGATCGTGGTCTGACCACCTTTCGTCTCAAAAGCGACGGACAGGCGACTGACGTCAGGAAATACCTGATCGAGAACGGGTTGAGTGACTATTATCTGACCACGATTACAACCGGTCCCCAGGGCAGTATCTGGATCGGTACGGCCAATGCGGGCATCATGAAATGGGTCACCGATGGTTTCACCAGCTATGGAATGGCCGACCGTATTGCCTCCGCCGTCTCCATCTTTTCGACCCTCAACGGTCAGACAACAGTTGCTGCCTACGTCAATGAAATTCCTCCCGGGGTTCCAGGTGCCCTCAACCTGCAGTTACGGCTTGGTCAGCTCGAAAATGGTAGATTCTTTTGGGTTCGCCCCAACATTCCGGCCGGGGGCTCATTCTCATCCGGCTGGAACCAGGTCGGCTTCCAGGATCGGCAGGGTGAGTGGTGGATTCCAACCACCAATGGGATCTACCGTTTTCCGCGCGGCAACTCGATCCGTCATCTCCAGACTGCCCGCCCGATCGGGGTCTACAATAGACGCCACGGACTCTCGCTCGACTGGGTAACCCGCCTCTTCGAGGACTCACGTGGTGATATCTGGATCGCCACCAGTCAGAAGAATATTCATCACCTCGATCGATGGGAGCGGGCGACCAACCGCATTGTCAACGTCTCAAAGGGAGACAATCAGTCGATCTTCCAGAATCGTCAGGTGACGGCCCTCGCCGAGGATCGGTATGGCGTAGTCTGGCTGGGACTCAGTCACGATACGGGTATGGGTGGCCTGGCCCGCCTGCTCAATGGCAGACTGATACTCGTCGATGAGGAGCCCGATGCTCCGCGCGGCAATCTCCACTGCCTCTTCTTCGACCAGGCCGGAAGGTTGTGGGCAGGTTCGACCATCCAGGGATTGATCAGGATCAACGACCCTCAGGCTGATCGACTGGTCTTCCGATACTATGGCAAGGAGCAGGGGCTCATCTCAAACCGGGTTACGAGTATCACGGCTGATAATCTCGGACGGATCTATGCCGGGACGGCCCGTGGTCTCGATCAACTTGATCTCCAATCGGATCGAATCAGGCATTTCTCGCAGTTTGAGGGGCTTGCTCTCGGCAGCGTCGATGACCTCTTTCGGGACGGGAATGGCGCCATCTGGGCGGCGACGACCCAGGGAATCTCGACCTTCACTCCCGGTGGTACAACCGCCTCGGTTCCGCCGGCAGTATTTGTCGATCGGCTCCGTATCGGCGGTCGCGAATTTCACGTCTCAGCCTTTGGTGAGAGCGAGGTCACCATCCCGGAGATCGAGCAGGGAAACAATCAGATCGAGATTCAGTATCTTGGTCTTACCTTTGCGATCGGCGATAACCTCCGCTACCAGATTCGCCTCGATGGAGTCGATCAGGACTGGGTTGATCGTGGTGATGTTCGGACTCTCAACTATGCCAATCTCGGTCCAGGTCGTTACCGTCTTCTGATCCGCGCCATCAATGCCGAGGGAACTCCCAGCAGCAGTCCTGCCGTAGTCAACTTCAGCATCGCACCTCCCTTCTGGCTCAGCTGGTGGTTTGTGCTGCTGCTGCTCCTGGTCACCTTCTTTATCGGCTATCTGATCCACTGGACACGATTTCGTCAGCAGCTTCGTCTGGAGCGTCTTCGCACCCAGATCTCCTCCGATCTGCACGATGAGGTTGGGTCGAGCCTCTCACAGATCGCCATTCTCACTGAAGTGGCCCTTCGCCAGACGGAGAGTGGAAGCCCGACGGCCGATCAGACACGCGATCTCTATCTGCGCCGGGTTGCCGAGATCTCTCGTGCCGCGATCGACTCGATGGAGGAGATCGTCTGGTTGGTCAATCCACATCGTGACTCATTGACCGATCTCGCCAAACGAATTCGACACTTTGCCGGTGAATCTCTCGCTGCCCGCGGTGATATCGAACTCAATTTTGCGGCCAGTGAAGGCGACTTTCCACTCGATGTCCCAAAACGGCGCCATATCTACCTCTTCTTCAAAGAGGCAATCAACAATATCGTCCGCCACAGCCAGGCTACCCGGGTCAAGATCGAGATCACCGTCACGGGGAGTGAACTGTTGCTGCGGATCAGTGACAATGGCGTTGGTTTTCAAATGGCTCAACTGCGTCACCAAGGGTATGGTGGTAACGGTCTCAATGGACTGCGAAATCGTGCAGCGGAGTTGTGCGGAACAATCAGCATCGAGTCGAGTCCCGGGAACGGAACGCACATCTCTCTGATCATTCCGCTCAATTGAAGGGTAAAAGAGGGGTGGGAGAGTGCTAAAGCTACACGAATATGTAGTTTTATTTTGCCCTCGGTTGGTTTAATGTCCACGACAACATTGATCCCGACAGATTTCCGGATTGCCTTACCCGGGGCTCCTGTGAGACCTCACCGGCGGACAATGCTGGTAAACATTATTCTGGAGAGTCCGGACCCAGTCGAGGAGTAAGGTTTCACATCTGTCTGGCCGGCGACGCTTTAAAAGAGCAGCAATCTGCTCGGTTACAGAATGTTATACAAATTTTATATATCTCGACCGATTTTTAGATGGATTTTGTGAACTCTTTTTTCTGAAATTTTCGCTATCTATTGTACAAGGTAGAGTTTTGGGTTGTTGTTCTATAAAAATGCGGTCTTGATCTTTAAAATGGAATGATATGTATCTGCCAGCATGAATAGGCCAATTGACATTAATTTACTGCTTGGCATTAATTTACTAATGGTATTGATTCAGTCATTGATTAAGCAATTGATAGGTCGTTGATATCGGTCATCAATTGTTAATGGAGGTTGTCAGTCAATGACGTTTTACCAATTCAGCATTAAAAAGTGTCATAGGGCCGATATTGCCAGGTTGGAGTCGGATCTGCCCGGGTTAGTGGCTGCTCTACTGGCGAGAATTGACTGTCAGAAATTTAATGAATTTGCGTCCCAGCTCAAAAATGTCTTGCTAACAGGTTATGAATAAGAGCGACATGCTCAACCAGAATCAGGACAAACCTAGTTTTCCCTCAGCCATCAGGGTGGTGATCATCGAGGATCAAAAGGAGATCCGTGAAGGGCTTCGAAGGATCCTCGATGAATCACCAGGTTATTCGTGTCTTGCCACATACGAGACGATGGAACTTGCCATCCGGGGAATCGGTTCAATGATGGATTCCACGGGTGAGATTCCATCGGTAATTCTGATCGACCTTGGTCTGCCGGGAATGTCAGGCACTGAAGGCATCAGGCGTCTCAAGGGTGATTATCCCGAACTTCTCTTCATTGTTCTTTCCGTCTTCATGGATGACAAGCGCATCTTCGATGCGCTCTGTGCGGGGGCGACCGGTTATCTTCTCAAAAAGACACCGCCGACGGAGATACTGACCAGTATTCGCGAGGTGGTCGAGGGGGGAGCGCCAATGTCGCCGGAGGTCGCACGCCGGGTGGTCGACATCTTCAAACATTGGAGACCTCCCCAACAGGATGAGTACAATCTGACCCCACACGAGCAGAGAGTCCTCAAGCTGCTCGTTGATGGGCACATCTACAAGACGGCGGCAGTTGAACTCAAGGTGACTGTCCACGCCGTCTCCTTCCATGTTCGCAACATCTACGAAAAACTGCAGGTCCACTCCAAAACCGAAGCGGTGGCAAAGGCCATCAAGCTAAACCTGGTCTGAAGGACGGCAATCTCTTCTTTGGATAACTGGTTACTCAACCGGAGAAGTCGCCAGTCGAGAGCCTGATCAGACTCTCGATCTGGAGGCCTAACTGTCTGCCGGGCGGAGAGGAGAGCGGGTTGGGGCCGCCACATTCATCGATGAGCTCCTTCAGAAACTGATCCTGAAGACGACGCAGCTGGTCGACACGTCGACCCTCCGCCATGTCATAGACGGCGAAGAGGAGCGGGCCATAGCCTCTGGTGTAGATGATCCCGGCGAGCGCGGCAACGCCAGAGTCGGTTGAATGGAGTGTACCGGTCTTGGCAATGATACTTCCGGCAAAATTCTCCTCTGTGAATCGTTCTCGGAGAGTGCCGGGATCGCGACCAGCAATGGGCATGATGGTCGATGGATGGAGATTGTGTCGATCGAGCCACTTCATCATCTCCCGGAGAAGTCGAACTGTTTCACGAGGTGTAAGCCGGTTGACATCGAGTCCGGAGGCGTGGGACACAAAGACGGACTGGCGTGGCATACCGATCTCCTCGATGAGGAATCTTTCGACACCGGAAGGACCGCCAATGTGAATGGCAAGAGTCTCCGCCATGGAATTGACGCTGAAGGAGTTGAGATATTGAACTATCTTCAGGAGGGAATCGGACTCGACGGTTGCGATCTGAGTGCCGCGAGGATGGTATTCATTCGGTTGGATAAAGCGGGGTGGTCTCTTGAAAGTGATTCCGGTATGTTTGGCAAAGACCCGCGCGGAGACGTCCGTGGTGGAGTTCTCATTGCAAGTAAAATGGCCAACGACAATAAGTTGACCGGAGACCTGGCGGACACCAAACTGGCGAATGGCTTGCCCGACCCGCCGCGCATCGGAGATCGAGAAGGCGGGATCACCGCCACTGACGAGAATCAGGTCGCCGTCCAGTTTGCCTGAGCGGACATCCCCCTCAGCACGGAATTCGGTACGGAAACGGAATTCTGAGCCCAGCTTGTGGAGAGCGGCGAGAGAGGTCGCCAGTTTGATGACCGAGGCAGGATTGAACTCCTGACTCTCGTTGAGCAGGGCAATCGGGCGCGGATCCTGAAGGGATTCAATGTAAACTCCGTGCTGCTGCCAGTCGCGTCCATCGGCGATGAGTCGATCGACATACTCATCAAGAGCACGAGGCTGCTGATAGCGGCTCATGTCTATCTCGGCGGTATCTTTTCTGGCACGGCGGCCCTCATCGGCAATGGTCGAGCACCCTGCGAGATGGAAGAGGAGAAGAGAGAAGATACCGAACTTGATAAGAAAAAGAGATCTCATACGATCCTCTGGTTGGCGATTCTGTCCCGCTTCCCCTCGATCAGCAGTTGAGAAATAGACCGGGGGATTGTCGGGTCTTTGAACCCAGATAAGGTAACGGGAGATGGAGTCGATTTCAAGGCTGAGTGAGCAGGCTGAGCGGCAGTATCAAGCGGAACCGGATGGGCCTGAGGGCAAACCAATTATCTCTCTTCGCGCATTCGCGTCGGGCCACCCGGAACTCTCCAGTCAGAGAGATCTCACACGAAGATAGAGAGCAAGGGAGAGAGCTGGAGTGAAAAGCCGATTGCCCTCTGGTGAGCCGGTACGGTTTTCTGAAGAGGATGGGGGGCCGGAGTAAACCTGAGCAGAGGAGAAGTAAGATGGTTGAGGTGAAGCAGGATAGTTGGAGTCGAGCAGCCCTGTTGGCCGGTATCGCGGTCTTACTGAGTGGTGTGATCACTGTTGTTCAGGCCTCGCAAGAGAGGGTCAGTTCGGCCCGAATGTTTACGATGCCATCGCCGATGGCTGGAGGTGGAACTGGCGAGGAGCCTCGACTGGTCCGGTGGGTCGATTTGCTGAGTGAACTGCGCGAGTTGGATCGGCAGAGTGAGCGTCTTGAGATTCGAGAGATCGGGAGGACGAGGGAGGGGCGATCTCAGGTTGCGCTCTTCATCTCTGCCCCGCCAAATCTGCGCGGCCTGAACCGACTCGCGGAGAGGCAGCGAAAGATCAAGGAGGGAAGCAGAAGCGAGACCATCGATGCCCCGGTCATGATCGCCCTCACGGCTGGTATCGATCCGCGTGAGGCTGATGGGACACTGGTGGCAGGAAGGATCCTCAAACGACTTCTGACTGAGCAGACAGCCGCAGTGAGAGACATTCTTGACCGGGTCGTGATCATCATCATCCCATCGCTCGATCCGGATGGTGCCGACAGGGTGGCCAGCCATTTTACTGAGAGCGTGGGAGTTCGCCTTCAGGATGATGGTTACCCAATCAACATTGGTGGAGAGATGGACCTCGACTTTGATACCTTCTCGCTGGTTGAGACGCAGATATTTGTCGACAAGGTACTTAATCAATGGCGACCGGAAGTCTGGGTCAACCTGCGCGAGTCTGGTCGATCGGTCTTCAACCCGCGCGATCTGATCTCCCCCCGGGTTGCCAGATGCCTTGGGGCGGGGCCGCACGGTGCCTCGGTGGCGCGGATAGGAAGTCCGGAGAGATGGTCTTGTCAACACGCAACACTCTATTTTGAAGTCAGCAGTAGAGATAGAAAAAGGGCTTCGACACTGACTGCAAATGGCAAGCAGCCGGATCCTGGTCGATCTGGATTATTCAAATGGTCGACCGAACACGAGCGGCAGGCCGCGGCGGTAATCTCTATTCTGGATAATATCGGTCGAAAACGGGATCGGATCTCCGCAGAGCGCCGGCGGATTCAAGATGAGAATTTGAAGGAGCGACGGCCATTTGCCTACATCATTCCCGAACCTGCAGTTCCAGAGTCGATTAGTCGCGCCTATCAGCAACTGACCGAGGGATTGCGCGAGGTGACGGGAGATGAGGGTGAGCGGCACGATCGAACCGAGGCTCTCTATAACGAAGCGCTGGGAGAACCCTCGACCGGCAGGGAGATCAGATACTTCTATCAGACCGAAGGGCTCGACCGGATGCTGGCCATTCTCAAGCGTGGCCGGGTTGAAGTTCGCCGTGCAGATGAGCCTTTCAAGATTGAAGGGAGAAGCTGGCCGGCTGGCACTCATCTGGTGATGATGAATCAACCAGATGCCCAATTTGCGCGTGATCTGCTCGATCCACTGTCAGCCGGTAAAGGTGCGATGAGCGGTGGGCAAGCGAATCTCCCGCTGCTGCTCAATGTTGAGGTTGTCCGAGTCGGTAATCCCTTTCAGATCAAATCGAGGCCGGAGCCGATGGCTCTGGTAATTCAGGAACGGGTTCGTGAAAACGGAGGCGTTCGGGTGGCTCTCTACAGCAGTGGGCAGAGATCATCTGACGAGCGATGGATACGGTTGCTGTTCGATCAGTACCGCTTTGGATATACGGTAATCACTCCACAGGAGACGGGAGATCCGGGATTGTCGTCGCGCTTTGATTCGATCGTCCTTCCTGACCAGGATTGGATCTTTTCTGGAGATGGAGGACAGTCGAACGAGAGAGGGAAGAGTCGTAAGGAGGCAGCCACAATTGGAGGAGCAGGTGCGCGCGCGCTGCGTGCGTTCGTCGAGTCTGGCGGGACACTCATCACCTTCAACCGCGCCTCTCTCTTTGCCGTGCGCAAGTTCAGTCTGCCGGTTCGCCATGTCCCCATCGGCAAGTCGAAAGGCAGTGGCAATGGCCGTGACCATATCTCTGTTCTGCGGCTTGAGGTCGATCCAGCCGATCCGCTCAGCCTGGGTATTGGCCGTGAGTCGATTGCCTGCTTTGAGAACGGGCCGGCCTTTGAGATTCTCGACCCGCGGATAGCCCGGGTCATCGCGCGGTATCCGGCCGAGAACGGGAAGACCCTGCCGCTTGAACCCCAGTACCGGCTGCGCGGGCAGGCGGCACTGGTCGAGGTCAAGCTAGGAAGTGGACGGATCATCCTGTTTGGATTTCGTCCCCTCTACCGTGGGCGAAGTCTTACCAACTACCCGTTCGTCTTCAATGCCCTCATGACCAGTGGTCGTTTGAGAGATCAGTAACTGGCCGCCCTGGTACTGCGGGTGATTAAGCGTGCCAGCCCCTGCTGTCGTGAGAGTAGCGAGACCATCAACTGACGGATCGCCGGTTGGAAAGCGGAGCGTCGCAATAATGAGACCGCCCGGTAGCGGCGACTGAACAGGTTCCGGTGGCGTTCCTGGTAATCGGCGATCATTGCTGGTGAGTCGCGGCGGTTGGTCGAGAGATGCTCGTCGATGACCCTCGCCGCAAGTTCGCCACTCGAGAGAGCGAGAAGCATTCCACTTCCAGTAAATGGATCGATAAATGCGCTCGCGTCACCAACAGTGAGTACTCCGCTCATGGTCTGCTGTCTACCATAGGTGATCGGGCCGGTTCCATGCCATTCACCCGCCATCGCCGCATCGATCAGCCTTTTCCGGCCAGCGGGATTGGTTCTTACCGTCAGATCGATCAGCTTCATCCGATCGCCACGCGCCTCGACGAGGGTCCGCTCCGTCGTCAGAAAGCAGAGGTTTGACCGTCCATCCTCGACGTCTGATAACCCGCCATATCCATCTTTGAAGAAGAAGAGCTCCCCCAGGCCCTCCATTCCTTCTATTCTTTCGAGATGCACCTTGCATCCAAAGAGTCGCGCCCCGTTGAGTCGCGATGCCTCCTGACGGATCTGTCTGCTGAAGACGCCGTGGCGTCCTGAGGCGTCGATCGTCATCGTCGTCGAGAATCTCTCCAGTGGGCCCTCAGAATATCGGCCCTCGATCATCTGTACGCCATCAACCATCTGAAAGCTGGGGCCTATTGTGAAGTCCTCACGCACCTCGACTCCGACCTTGATCGCCCGGTCGAGAAGAATTCGATCCATCCGGCCTCGTGTGATCCCCAGAGCGGCTCCATCGGCTATCCACCGCATCGGGATCTCGAGGCAACTCCCGTCAGGTGCATAGAGGTTGAATTGCTCGATGAGGGCCGCCCCGGCACCGATCATTCTCTCCTCTACGCCAAGCCGAGCCAGAAGGGGTCGACACTCGGGAGTCAGAAACTCACCACAGAGCTTTTCGCGGGGGAAGCGGCTCTTTTCAACCAGCAGAACCCGGTGTCCGGCAATCCCTAGAGTTATCGCTGCCGCTGTTCCGGCCGGTCCGGCGCCTATGACAATTGCATCGTATCGCATGGTTTAAATCCAATTGTGTCGATCAGATCCGTCTGGAGATGACCTCACCGGCAATTTTATTGACCTGGTCAATCTCATTCAAAGCAATTTTCATCCCGATCAGGAGTGGTTCGACTCTCTCTTTCGTTCGCTCTTCAATCAAGCCTGAGGTCTTCTGGTCAGGTTGACCCTTCCGGCGGGAGGCGGTCAGAATAATTGGGCCGAGCGATCCACCCACAAAAAGCAGCATGATCAGGAGGAGAAGGCTGACGGTCGGAAGTCGGCCAAGACCGAGAGCCAGTCTGATCATCATGATGATCGGAAGGCCGGTTAAGGCGCTGATCAGCCCCCAGAGGATTGAGTGCCACCTCCAGGTCTCAATAACGATCGAGGGCAAATGAGCGGACCGATCCTGACCCCGATGTGGCAAAATCGGTGTTGTCAGATTCCAGGTGCGGTCGGTAGGTTCTCGCTCGACCCTGATCAGCGTCAGCCTCTCCGGTCGGACTCCTACCCCCTCGAGCCGTTGCAGAAGGCTCTCCAACATCGATTCAGTTTCACAGGAGAGAATCACCCACTCAGATTTACCCTGTATCAGATCCATCAGTGACGAACCTCTTTCTCGATCGTCTGCTATAATCACCAACTGTAAGCAGCTTTGCCCATGCTGAGCGAACCTGGCCCCCGAGTCAACTATCGGACAAGGTGGCCGCCTTTACAAGAGAGGGATGTAATGAGAAGAGTTTCAACATTTATGTTAATCGTCTTGTCGATGCTTACCCCGGTGCGGGGAGGCGTTGAGTGGCAGGGTGCTCCTGCCGCTTCTCAAAATTCGGATGGCCAGCCGGCGTTGGCCGCTCAGGATGAACGGCTGCTGGCTCTTCTTCCCCCGGCAGATCTGGTGGGAGTGGTCGATCTGCCATCACTCCTGGTCGACCTCCTGCCGCGTCTCGACAAACTTGGGGTCAAGGGGGCATCGTCTCTTGCCGCCGAGCTTAACAGAATCGCCACGGCTCTTGGTATCGAGCCAAAACAACTGCGTCGGGCAGTCTTCTCCATCACCCTCGAATCCTTTGCTGCCTCAGGCCTGGTTCTGATCGAAGGGGCTGATCCGGATCAGAAGAAGGTCGAGGGCCTGCTCAAAGGGTACCAGGTCGAGTACAGGTCACTTGTCCACGAAGGGGTGACCATTCTGACGCTTGCCAGTCCGCCTCAAGCTCCTGCACTCGGGCCACTATCGATCAACACTTCCGATATCTCATATGCCTCACTTGGCGAAGGGCGCATTGTAATCGGTGAACTCTCCAGAGTTCGACAGGCCATTGAGCGTCGACTCAAGCCGGCTCCCCCAGCAGGTGTTCAGGCCACTGCACTTCGCGAGGCAAACCCAGCCAGCATGATCCGTTTTGCCTTTATCCTCTCACCCGAGATGCGTGAGGCGGCAAGCTCACAGGGCGATCTTTTCAAATCGATCGCCGCCGTCAGTGTGCTCGTTGGTGATCTGGGCGTCGGAGCGGATCTTGCCCTCTCACTCAACGCTGTCATGCGCACCCCAACCACAAGGGATGCTCAGGAACTCGAGCAGGGGCTCAAGGGCCTGGTCAATCTTGGCCGTGTCCTGCTCGCCAGCGGTGATCCAAATCTGACCGCCATCATCAATCAGGTCAGGATCTCGGTTAAGGATCGCGATGTCGCACTGAAGATCGCTCTGCCTTCGAGTTTTATCGAGCAGATGTCATCAAAGAAGTCCTGAGAAGATCATGTTTGATGTCGATCACGTTAGCTCGGATCTGCAATCATCTTCGACGACAGAGTAGAGACGCCTGCTTTTTCACAGTTCGACAGGTGTAACTTTTAAAAAGAGAGGCGGAAGATAAAAAGAGAGAGGCGGAAGAGTCTAATTGACCACTCTTCCGCCTCTCTCTTTCTGTGCTGACTGCTCTCGACACTATGGAGCAGGATTCGGAGTCTCGGCGAACATCTTGTCGATCAGCTCCTGCTTGATCTTCAATCGACCCTCTTTCTCGTAACGCATGCGCATACCCTTGATGAAGGCATCGATTGAGGCATTGCGCAACTCACCAAGGACGGTCGAACGGATCATCGACTTCTGTCCGGGCATCTGGGAGAGATCTGCTTCAACACGCTTCTTTGCTGCATAGACAATGTATGCAGTCCCGGCACGAAGAGGAGCCTTGGCAACCTCACCCTCCTTCAGCTGCTGGGCAAGCTGCTTGGCCTGGTAGGAGCTGCTGTTACGGCTGCCGGTCGCCCCTGGGAAGCGATAATTGTCGAAGTTCGTATCATTGCTGATCTCGAGTCCCTGTGCCTTGGCAAGCTGCTCGAGCTCAGCAGGTGTTGTGGCCTTTGCCAACAGAGCCTCTGCCCGGCTCTTGACAAGAAGCGGCTCCTGCTCACGACGCAGCTTGTCCTCGACCTGGTTCCGAGCCTGCTCAAAGGTGAGCTGCTGACCATTACCAACCTGATCGACCAGAAGTGGTATCGCCTGCCCACCCGGGATGCTTACCTTGTCGCCAATCTCTCCCTTTTTGAGGGTCGAGACCGCCTCCTCAAAGGCCGGGTTACTGGCAAAGCCGGCTCCCTTGCCCAGTGTTGGAAGAGGATCCCCCGCCTTGAAGTACGGAGTCGATCTGAGCATGGTTCCCGGTGCAACCTTCAGCTCTTTGGCCAGAACATCTGCCGCTTTGGCGAGGTCGTTGAATTCGGTCGCTTTTTCATAGGCGAGATCGGCGAGCTGCGAGGCCTTCTGGAAGGCCTTGTTGTTGCTGACCGTTGCCCGAAGGGTCTGGCGCATCTGCTCGAATGGAACATCGCGCTCCTCTGTCACCTTCATGATGTACCAGCTGCGGCCATCGCGGAACGGTCCATCGATCGAACCGACCTTGATTGCATTCGAATAAGGACGCTGTCTCCAGTCTGATGATTTGTTGGCATCCTTCTTGATCCAGCCGAGGTCACCACCCTTACTACTGGTCGGATCCTGGGAATTGCCACGCGCGACAGTCGCGAAGTCCTCGCCAGGGGCATCCTTCGATCCGCGAACCCGCTGGTTCAAAGCCTCGATCTTTGCCCGAACCGGATCTTCATCAGCCGGGGTCAGCACGTCGAGTCTGATAACGCTAGCCCGCAGTTCAACCTGCTTGTTCGTTTCATACTCGGCGCGCAGCTCATCGTCGGAGACCGGGACGATCTTTGCTGCATCGTCGGTCGAGATGAAGAGATAGTTGACCTGACGGGTCGGATCATTGGCCTTGAAATCGGCCTGGTGTGAATCATAGTAGGCGCGCAGATCCTGCTCGGTCGGCTGGTAGGTCTTGCGGATCTTCTCGATGTCGAAGACAGCATAGACGAGGTCGATTTTGGTGTTATTCGATATGAAACGCTGCTCGATCTCACGATCGGAGACGAAGATGCCGGTTGTAATGTAGTCGCGGACCTTGGTCTCGCTGATGCGGTTCCGCTCCTGCTCTTCGAAGCGCTCGATCTCGGTCCCCTGGAGCCGCAGTCGGCGCTTGTACTCTTCCGCACCGATGAACTTGCCATCATTGTCGACAAAGGTGGTTCTGATTGTCTGGGCGATCTCGCGATCCGTTCCAGTGAGATTGAGCGACTCTGCCTGATCGAGCAGAAGGCGGTTATTGATCAGGCTGTCGAGAACCTGTTTGTCGAGACCAAGGCTCTTCATCGCCGGAAGTGGCAGGCTGTTTCCCCGGCCATACTGGAGTGCCATCGCCTGCAATTGGGTG
This sequence comes from uncultured Acidobacteriota bacterium, assembly GCA_903862855.1. Taxonomy (GTDB): domain Bacteria; phylum Acidobacteriota; class Blastocatellia; order RBC074; family RBC074; genus CAIOZW01. The sequence goes on along the minus strand of CAIOZW010000017.1, from coordinate 47,949 downwards.
CGGTACTCGCGCATCAGAATCTCTTTTGATCCAACCTCAGCCACGACCTCATCATCCCCGTCTGCCGTGTTCGTTACGGATTGTCCATCCGGATTGAGGGGAGTATTAGGAATGTAGAAGATAACCAGACCCACCAGAAGGAGGAGGCTGAATGAAAGCAGCACGATGTTGCGTGAACGTTGGAATTTAGAGAAGAACCGTAGCATAGCCGAGTAACTCCAATGCAGATTTTAGTGTGGCTGCCCATACGAATGGGCAGCACCAGTCAGACGCAAAAAAGCATTCTAGCCCGGATAACCCTTCAATTCAAGGATTTTGAGCCGGCATAAAGTGCCGCACCCTGCCTGATAAAGCTGAGAAACTCGGACTTGTCGCGAGTCAGACCGGCAAAGCTGGCAAGCGGCTTACCTCTCGGGTCGACAATCGCATAGAGTGGGAGGGCGACAGTCTGAAACTTTTCGGCCTGGAGCTGCCCATTCCTCTCATCGCCCGGTGTTTCGCGATCGGTATAGAGCTCGGTGCGAACGAAACCTGAGAGTTCCTGTTCGACCTCGGAGAGGGTGAACATATTGCTCTCCATCCACCGGCAGTTGGTGCAGGTGACTCCGGTGAAGTTGATGAAGACCGGACGATTCTCGCGGGCGGCGATGGTGAGGGCTTCGTCGTAATCCTCGATCCACTCGGCTGATGCAGAATCCTCAGAGCCGGAACGGACAGAGGATGCCGAGTGGGGAGCTGGTGGGAGCATCGCCTCCCACTCTCCAAGATTTCCGCCAAACAGACCGGTCAGAAAATAGAAGGCCAGTCCAAGAAAGAAGGTTGCGGCGAGCATTCGCCCGACGCTCAGTCGAGAGACAGGTGAGTCGAGGGGAAGCAGAAACTTGCCGAGCAGGTAGAGCGCGGTGATGAGACAGATGGCAATCCAGGCCGCAAGGACGAGGTTGCGCGAGATGGTATTCCATCCCCAGACGAGGTCGACATTACTCAGAAATTTGAAGGCGGCGCCCAGCTCAAGGAAGCCCATGACCACTTTGACACTGTTGAGCCAGCCACCTGACTGTGGAAGTGACTGGAGATATCTGGGAAAGAGGGCCAGCAGAAAGAAAGGCAGTGCAAAGGCGGTCGAGAAGGAGAGCATGCCAACGGTGGGCCAGAACCATTCCCCCTGGGTAACGGCTACCAGAACCGTCCCGACAAAAGCCGCCGTGCAGGTGAAGGAGGTCAGAGTGAAGGTCAGACCCATGAGCAGAGTGGCCGCCGTGGTGCCGGAGCGGGTCTTCTGATCGAGCTGGTTGAGCAGGCGGGTTGGAATCTGTATTTCAAAAAGACCGAAGAGATTGAGGGCAAAGACAACAAAGAGTGTGGTCAGAAAGATGTTCATCCACGGGCTTGCCGCGACGCGGTTGATCCCGGCCGGTCCAGCCACAAAGGTCAGGGCGAGGCCGAGACCGGTGAAGGTGAGGATGATGCCAAGGCAGTAGATGGTCGCCTGCCGGATTGCCTCACCCGTCGAGCGCTCCTCCTTCTTGGTAAAGAATGAGACGGTGATGGGGATCATCGGGAAGACACAGGGTGTGAGGAGCGAGAGGAATCCAACGCTCATGGCAAAGATGATATAGCCAAGAAGACCACGGCGGCGCTCATCGCGGGAGCCGGCAGGGACTGAATCTGCAGAACCGGAAGCAGCGGGCATCTCGATGGTTGCGGGTGAGGTCGATGGTGTCGGTGCTGTGAGTCCTGGTCTTTCAGCACCTGGTGACGCCACCGCTGGGCCCATTTTCTGGCTGGTTGAACCGAGAATTGAGAGCAGGGGATCACCGCCACGCGACCGGGTGCTGCTGGTGACAGTCAGGTCGACCTCGATCGGTCGAGTGCGCGGGGGGAGGCACTGGTGGTCGTCACAGGCCTGGAAGCTTACCTTGAGCAGAACCTTTCCAGGTCCGGCCGGTGCCGTCGGTTTGACCTCGACATCGAGCGTGAAGTCCACTCTCTTCTCAAAGGTTTCAGTCATGAAAGGGGGCTGTCCGGGAGTCGAGAAGTTTGGATCTGGGGCGATGCGGGGGCGTGGCTGCTGCGGAGTCCCAACCAGCGTGACCGGGCTGCTCTCGTCGATGACGATTCGTGTCGGGCGTGGCCCTCCGGCTGGCTGGGTCAGCGAGTAGAGGTGCCAGGATTGGTCGATCGTTGCGGTCAGGATAATCCGCGCCCTCATTCCAGGTGCTATTTCCGCCGGTTCAGTTCGCGCATCGAATCTGACCGGATTGAGTCCCTGTCCACCGCTGGTGGTGGCAAGGATTCCCAGGATCAGGAGGGCAATAAGACCCGGTTGACCATGTCTGACTTTCATAAGCTGGCGACTCCTCAAATTGATCGATCACTTTTAAGATAAGAAATTAAGAGTAACGCGAAGCGTCGTGAATGGCAAAACGAGTCGATCGACAGATCAGTCAGTTTGAGTCAAAGTTGAGCACAGGTATGGTGAATCTCCACTGAGATAACTCTTCAGTGGATACTGGCCCTGAGGGGACTTTGAGGTATGAGCAGTCAGAAATTTCTCGCCGGGCGTTCTGCCGGTCTGGCCTGTTATCGCTCGATTGTTTCAGGCTCTTTTCACATCGCCTCTGGCTATGCAGTACCGATGGTCTCTGCAATTTGGCAGGGGGCGTCGAAAATTGTGGTCCTCATCCCGCACCACCAGTCTGTACTCACTCATTTCAACAACTCTCCAATGGCCCGGGTGAGCTCTGGTCAGGAATTGAATTCCGGTGGTGTCGAAAGACCATCGTTGAGAGAGGGGTGGCTACAGATTGATGTAGTCCGGACCACCTCCCCCCTCCGGAGTCACCCAGTCGATGATCTGGTAAGGGTCGATGATGTCGCAGGTCTTGCAGTGGACGCAGTTTGAGAAGTTGATCTTGGGTCGTCGCCCGCCCTCGACCTCCTCAATCTCATAGACGGCAGCTGGACAGAAGTACTGGCAGGGATTGCCATACTCGGTCGTGCAGCGATCGATGCAGATATCCGGATCGATGATCTTCAGATGTGGTGGCTGGTCCTCGCCATGTTCGGTTCCCGAGCGGTAGACATCCGAGACCTTGTCAAAGGTGAGTCGATTGTCGGGGCGCGGTTGATCAGCCTGGATATACTCACCCTGACGACGGGGCAGGCGATTGAAGACGTGGAGTTTGCGCATCTTCTCGTGGCCCGGTTCGGTCTCCAGATCACCAAGGAGGCCCATTCCCCGTGTGGCAAACTGAATGCCATTCTCGAAGAGTCCCCAGAGACGACCGTGGCGAAAACCCTGGTGTGAGTTTCGTACCTCGTAGAGTTCACGGTGGAGAGGGCTTGCCTTCACCTTCGCGGCAAACCGCGAGAGCTGTGAGTCATCGAACCTTCCGGCCAGAAGCGCTTCGAAGATCGTCTCGCCGGCAAGCATTCCCGACTGCATGGCGGTGTGGATTCCCTTCAGTTTCTGCGAGTTTAGAAAACTCGCACTGTCGCCAATCATCAGAAATCCGTCACCATGGTATTTGGGTTGTGAGAGGAGCCCGCCTTCCGGCAGGCTCTTGGCACCGTAGTGGAGCATTCGCCCACCCTCGAGAAGTGCCGCGATTGCCGGGTGTTGTTTGAACCGATTGAAGAGCTGATGTGGATCGGTGAAGGGATCGGCATAGTCGAGACCGACCACCAGACCGATGTCGAGCAGGTCGTTCTGCATCCCATAGACGAAGCTCCCGCCGAAGATATTGTTGGGAAGAGGGTACCCAAGCGTGTGCATGACAAAGCCCGGTTTGACTCTTCCTTTGGGGAGCTCCCAGATCTCTTTTACCCCTATGGCATAGACCTGGGGATTACGCCCCTCGTCGAGCTTGAGACGACTGATATGTTTCTTGGCCAGGGAGCCGCGTGAACCTTCACCCAGTACCGTCACCTTGGCAAAGATGTCGGCCCCGGGCTGGAATGTCTCCCGCCGTTCACCATCACGACCGACCCCCTTGTCACCCGTCCGCACGCCAATCACCCGGTCAGACTCATCGTAGAGCAGCTCAGCCCCCGGAAATTCGGGGAGAAGCATGACATCTGCCGCCTCGACAATTGGAGCAAACCAGCGAATCAGACGGTTGAGCGAAACGACATATTTGCCGTGATTGCGAAGTGGCGGTGGAACTATCGGAAGTCTGAACTTGCTACGGCGGGTCAGGTAGGCAACCTCCTCGTCCGCCACTTCGGCTTCGACCGGCGCACCACGTTCTTTCCAGTCGGGCAGCAGCTCGCTGAATGGCCCCATATCCATTACCGCACCAGAGATGGTATGGGAGCCGACCTCTCGTCCCTTTTCGATCACGGCGATCGATATCTCACCGAGCCCGTCGGAATGGTCTGCGTTGTATCGATCGATCAGCTTTCGCAGATGGTAGGCACCGGCAAGTGACGCAGGCCCGGCGCCGACAAAGAGGACGTCAACTTCAAGTGTGTCGCGTTCAATCTGTTCCATTTCATTAACCTCCTGCAACCACTGAACCACGGGGCTGGTCGGCCTTCACGTCATCAGTCTCCGGATGGCTGCCCGGGACTCTTCCACGCCGGGTGGGGAAGAATGTCGGGAGTGACCCGTACTCCGGTAGTCAGTTTGAGTGGATACTTGCCACCCATTGGATAGGTCATCTCGATGAACCAGGCCGTGAAACCGGTGGTTGGTTTGTTGATCCTACCAACGTAGAGTCCGTCACGAACTGGTTGAAGAACCTCGCTCTGGTATGCTTTGCCGATGATGTCGAGGCGGAAGTCGCGCGCCTTCGGGTTGGTCGCCTGCCAGAGTCGAACCTCGGTCGGCTTTGTCTTCGTCTCGACCCTGATCGAACCATCCTTCTCGAATCTCCACTTGTAGCTCGGGCGTGGTCTGCCCGTCAGGACCGCTTCATAAAAGGCATCGAGGGTCTGGGTAGCATCGGAATTGTTGAGGTCATGTCTGGTATTTGGAATATATCGAAGGTGCTTCTCGCCCTCGAGGTCATCAAAATAGAACTTCGATGAATCGGGCAGGAAGAACTGATCCCCGGTCGAGTTGACGATCAGCTTGGGCATGGTCAAACGATCACGATACTCGTATGGATCTTCGATCTTCAGCAGGGCTTGGTACTGGGGCGTGCCGATCCAAGGCCAGATCTTCAGATAGTCACTGACCGCTGGAGCCCAGAATCCATATGCCCGGTAGTGATGATCCATCGAAACCTGAAGATTGAGGCAATCGATGACATAGGGAACGATCGCCACGACGCGGTCATCGACCGCTGCGGTTGTCCAGGTGGTCCAGCCACGTTTCGATCCTCCGGAGACGACGAATCGGTCGACCTTCGCTCCGGCCTTGCCATTATCTGTCGAACCGGCAAAGGCGGTGATGGTGTCCAGGGCCCGGACGGCTGCCTTGGTCATGGGCAGGCGGAGCGGCCAGGTCTCATCACCGGTCTTCATGAACTTCTCCCACGAGTAGGCGATGATCGCGTCCTCGTTTCGCTTGAACTTCTCATCAGCAAACTGGAGCGGTTCGTTGGGGATGGTTCGCAGCTCAGCCACTACCGAACCGGTGCGAACGGCCATATCGGTAAAGACAGGTACCTGGTTACCGGGCGCCTTGCTGTTGATCGATCCGCCGGAAATGAAGAGAAAACCGGTCGGATTGGTAACCAGGTCGGGCTGAACGATCGTCAGCCAATGCTCCCAGATATGATGGTCGACCTCGGCGGGTGTTCGCCACTGCTGAGAGGTGAGCCGCAGAACATAGGTCGTGAAACCATCTCCCTTCCCACCTGTCTTGCCATCTGTCCTTATGGTCGAGACGAGCCGGTAGGAGTATGCCGGATCGGGACTTGCGACGTAACGGTCGAGCGCCGTCGGTCTCTTCGCCCGTTTTGAGATCCGTGCCCGGACATCACCGGGATCGACAAAGAGCGCAGTCAGGATCAGCAGTAATAAGGAGAATCCCAGCAAATTGTATCGAAATCGTCTCGTTTGCATCGACATTACCTCGTTTACTACCGGTTCTTCTCCGCCTCAGCGGTCAGGGCCGGGACGATCTCGAAGAGATCACCAACGATTCCATAGTCGGCAATCTCAAAGATCGGCGCGTCCTTGTCACGGTTGATGGCAACGATGGTTCGTGCGCCCTTCATTCCAACAAGGTGCTGGATGGCCCCGGATATGCCAACCGCAAGGTAGAGTTTTGGCGAGACAGTCTGTCCGGACGAGCCGATCTGCCGATCCATTGGCAGCCAGTCATTGTCACAGATCGGCCGTGATGCCGACAGCTCTGCTCCCAGCGCCTCACTCAGCTTCCGCACCAGCTCGATATTCTTCTGCTCCTTGATGCCACGCCCGACCGAGACGATCAGCGGCGCCTGGGTCAGATCGACGGCTGCCTTGGCCTCCTTGAAGCGCTGCTCCGGCTTCTGCCTGATCTCTCCTGCATCGATCGTGACGGAGGTCAGCGCGACGGCTGCTGTCCCCGCCTCACACTCATCTCCACGGAATGTGCCGATCTGAAAGCTGACAAACCAGGGCTTCTCACCCGTCGGAACGACATCGGCGACCATCTTTCCCTGAAAGATCTGGCGTGTCAGTACCAGATCCTGACCATCGACGCGGTAGCCGATGCAGTCTCCCGTCAGTACCCGACCGAGTGAGGCCGCCAGTTTTGGCGCAAAATCTCGCACTTCATAGGTGTGGCTCAGCAGAACCAGTGCCGGTTTGGTCTGTCCAATCACCTGCTGAAATGCGCGGACCATACCATCAGCAGTGTAGCTGGCGAGTGCTGCATCATTGACCAGATGAACCGTCTGCAGTTGTCGCGCGGCGATCTCCGCTGCCGCCGCCTCGATTCCCTGGCCGAAGAGGACTGCCGCAACCTCCTGCCCCGTCTCCGCTCCAATCAGCTGGCCAGCCCGCAGAGCCTCATACGAGGCACGATTGACTCTACCTTCCGTTACTTCGATATAGACAAGTATTCCGCCTTCACCATTGGCCATCTCACACTCTCCTTTAAAATACCCGTGCCTCGTTCTTCAGCTTCTCCAGCAGTCTTGCGGCAACCTCGGCCGGTGTGCCCTCGATGAACTGCGTCTGCTTCGACTTCTGCGGGACATAGATCCGCAGGATCTTCTGGCGGGGCGCGAGTTGATCCGCCGCCAGTCCAAGCGTCGCCGCATCATAATGGCTGATCTCTTTCTTCTTGGCGGCCATGATTCCCTTGAGGGTGGCATACCGCAGCGTATTGATTCCTGACTGGATCGTCAGCACAGCCGGGAGTGGCAGGCTTACCCACTGAAAATAGCCACTCTCGAGCTCCCGCTTCACCCGCAGCCTCGCCTCCTGCACCTCGACGTCCATGACGATCGTTGCATGGGCTACCCCGAGCTGCTCGGCAATGATCACTCCGGTCTGCGCATAGCCATGATCATCCGACTGGAGCCCGGTCAGCACAAGGGCGGCCTCTTCTTTCTTGGCGGCGGCGGCGATTACCGTTGCCACGCCATACGCGTCAAGCCCCTTGAATGCCTCGTCATCGAGATGCACTCCCCGGTCGGCACCCCGCGCCAGCGCCTCCTTGATCACCGTCTGGACCCGCGCCGGACCAAGTGAAAGAGCAAGTACCTCTCCACCTACCTTCTCTTTCAATTGCAGCGCCGCCTCCAGCGCATACTGATCCGATTCATTTATCTCGTAGCTCAAATCCCGGTCCTGGATCCAAGTCCCTTCATCATTGACCCTCAAGACCGAGTCGTTCTTCGGTACCTGCTTCAGACAGACTATGATCTTCATCGAGACTCCTTCACTTCTCATTGTTCGGCGAGCACTCTGCCAACTTAATCCGGTCTCTTGTTCTGCCAGCTTCAAGAAAACCAGGCACTCTTCTGACGGACTGATTGCTGAATGAATGCTCATTCAGTAACTGATTTATACTGCATCCACCCGTTGCGGAGCAATCCGGTTGGAGGCTTGAAGTATCGAAAAAGATCAGGATCTTGTCGAATGCTCGAGTTTGGTAATGGCATCGAGCAGCGCTCCGCGGATCATATCGAGACATTCCTGATTTTGAAGAAGACGGAGTCTGGGGAGGGCAGCGGGATTGCCGATCTTGCCAAGAGCCCGAATGGCAGCAGTGCGAACACGATGATTTGGATCGGAGAGCAGATCGAGCAGGCGCTGATGGATCTTTTCGGCCAGGGGAGAGTTCTCCTCCTTCCGGAACTCCAGGCCGAGCGTGGCAAGGCAGCCGATGGCGGCGAGGCGGATCGGGAGAGGTTGACCGTAAGCGACGTGACTGAGAGCCGGATCGACAGCGCGTCGATCGCGGGCGTGGTTGAAGCCGTGAAAGACCGCGGCGGCGATCACCTCCTGCCAGGAACGGACCTCGATGGTCCGCAGGAGAACCTCGCGGGCCTCACCGGTTAGGTCGGCAACACCAAGGCTGGCAAGGCTGCGCACGGCGGCGACCGAGGCAAAGTATCCCGGGGCGGTTGTGATCAGGTCGCGGAAAATATGGATATCGCGCTGGTCGGCGATCTGTCCGAGGGCAAGGATTGCGCTGCGCAGTACCGGGAGGGTGGTGATCGTCTGGCAGGCGGTAATGAGGATCTGACGCGACGTTTCTCCACCAATCTCACCGAGAGCGGTGGCGGCCGCCATGCGTACCCCTTGATGATCATTACTGTTGAGTATATCGCGCAAGGTGTCGATCGATCCTGGGCATCTCCAGGAGGCAAGTTCGCGGGCGGCGCGGACGCGGTCCATCAGCTCGGATGCCGATCTGAGCTGGAGAATCAGCTCGTCGAGCGATTTTTCAAAGCGGAGCAGTTTGAAGATTCGCTCGCCCTTGTCGAAGAGGACCAGCGAGGGCCGGGTCGGGCAGGCGAGAAAGATCTCCTGTTCGGCGCGTCCGATCTCGATCTGCCAGGAGAGGGTCGATCCATCGGCAAGAGTTGCCTCGATCTCGACCGGGAGACGAAAGACCGGTCCGTCACCCTCGAGCGCTTGAATCTGGCGGATCGTCAGATGGAGTTGTCCATTCTCCCAGTCTCGACGGACCTCCAGTTCCGGGTAGCCGGCATTCCAGATCCACTGCTCAAAGAACCAGTGGAGGTTGCGTCCGGTCGCCTCCTCGATGGCCACCTTAAAATCGTGTGTCTCCGCCGCCTGGTGGGCATGCTGACGCAGGTAGTGGCCGAGGGAGCGGAAGAACTGATCATCTCCAAGGATTCCGCGCAGCATGTGAAGGATGCAGGCACCCTTTTCGTAGGCGTGGCGATCCATCAGCTCTTCCGAGAAGCGGTATTTGCGGCAGACCATCGGACGGCGATGGCTCGTCAGATCCTCCCGCAGATAGACCAGGTAGTCCTGGAAGAGGGCCCAGCGGGCGTTGTCAGGCCCCTCGGTCTCTTCGCGCCAGAGGTATTCAGAGTAAGTCGCAAAGCTCTCGTTGAGCCAGATCTGGGTCCAGTCCTTGCAGGTGACCAGATCACCCCACCACTGGTGGGCAAGTTCGTGGGCGACGATGTCGTCATAATTGATGTCGAGGGCGGCTCGCTCGTCGAGCAGGCAGCGGTCGGTCATGGTCGTCGCCGAGGTGTTCTCCATTGCGCCGAAGAGAAAGTCGTCGACGAGGGCCTGAGAGTATTTGGGATAGGGATAGTCGACGCCGAACTTGCGTGAGAAGAACTCGATCATCTCCGGAGTGTGGGCAAAGAGCCGCTCTCCCTCAGCGGTCCGTTCCGGGTAGAGGTAGTAGGCAAGCGGAACTCGACCGCTCGTGTCATGGATCACCTCATACCTGCCAATGACCACCGAGACAAGATAGGCCGGGTGCGGCTGGTCCAGTTGCCAGTGGAAGGTGCGGGTCCCATCAGGATTATCCTTCTCTTCGACCAATCTGCCATTGGAGACGACAACGAAGTCGCGGTCGACCGTGGCCCTCAGCGTTGTCGTCATCTTCTGGTTGGTCACATCGTGACAGGGAAACCACCAGTGGGCATCCTCGTTCTCACCCTGAGACCAGACCTGGGTCGGTTTGGAGGGATAGGACTGATCAGGGCTGATAAAGAAGAGCCCCTTGCGGGGACGGGCTGCGTAGACGATTCGGAGCGAGATCAGCTCACCACGATTGTAGGAACGGTCGAGGCGGATGGTGATCGAGTCACGAAAAGTCTCCCAGGTGAGCGGAATCGGCCGCTCCCCGGTCAGGGTGATCGACGAGATCTCCAGCTCAGAGGAATCGAGACTGAGCTCGTCGAGTCCAGAGTTGATGGGGGAGATCCGACAGATGGCCGCCCCGCTGATGCTCTGTGTCGGCAGATCGAATCGCAAATCGAGATCCATATGTTCGACACGGAACCGCAGCTCAGGAGTCTGGTGCTCGTCACCCTCAACTGGTGAACGATCCGGGGTGAAGGCATACTCGAAGAGATTGATCTCTCCCCACTGGCGGGGATCGATCAGGGCAGGGTGGAGCAGGGCATCGCGCAGACTCATCTTTTTTATCTCTCAGCCAAGCAAGGTTCGCTTCTTAATGACGCCATCGCCGAATGCCTGGAGTGGCGTTCTCCGAACCCGATATTTTGGACGGGCAGGGCGAGCGCCGGACGATCCATTTTTGACACCAGGCGAGAGGGTACAGCAGGAAAAATATAAGAATATGGTACCCCGACTGTTTTTGCCAATTGGGCGATCGCCAAATAGAATAACCTTCTCTCAAGTAAACGAAAGCTGGCCCGGCGAGTCGTCAGATTGCCGGTAGATTGTCACGGAAACGGAAGGATTACCGATGTCTGCACAAGGATTGAATCTCATCCATCATGCCGCTCTGCCAAGAACTGGAGAGGGGCGCGGGGCGCCACTGCTGCTGCTTCTTCACGGTTATGGCGCCAACGAGGATGATCTCTTCTCACTCGCCCCCTATGTTGATGGCCGATTTCTGGTGATCAGTCCACGGGCGCCGATTTCGCTTGGACCGATGTCGCACGCCTGGTTCAATCTGGGGTTTTCGACCGAGGGCATAATGATCGATCCGCGTGAGGTCGAGGCCGCACGTGAGACTCTCTGCCAGTTCATCGCCGGTGTGATTGCTCAGTACCAGATCGATCGGACTGACGTCTACCTGCTTGGTTTCAGTCAGGGGGCGATGATCAGCCTCTCGCTGGCGCTTCTCAATCCGGGACTTGCCGCCGGGGTTGTCGCCCTGAGTGGCCGGGTCATTACCGAGACCATCGCGAAGATCCCCGACCCGGGTGCCCTTGCCGGGTTGCCTGTTCTTGTCACTCACGGAACTGGCGATGTCGTGCTGCCGATTCACCACGGCCGCGAATCGAGAAGGCTTCTCGCGGAGCTGCCGGTCGAGCTGACCTACCGTGAATACCCGGTTGGTCATGAGATCTCCTACGATTGTCTCCAGGATGTCAACTCCTGGCTGACATCTCTGCTCGATCTCCGCAATCCATCGGTAATCAACTGAAATTTGTGGCACACCTTGCCGACGACGTAATCTCTTTTGAGCAGCATTGATTCGGGACACAAAATCCGAACAATTTTCTGGCAAAAGTGAAATTGATGGTCAAGTCTTGAGCTTGATCTTTTCAGGCCCAGACAGACTGGCCCAGAGACGGTTCAATATCTTGGGGATTTTGGGGATTTTGTCATAAACAAAATCCAGAACATGGCAATACATCCAGAACCCGACTGAATTGAGCTGATTCTGCTGGACGGATAAACCTGCGGTATGGTCAACTGAGCGGACAATAAAAATTTCTGCAGAATACCCGGAGACCCACTTGGAAGAGATAGACTATAACGTCAGTGAGCGCCGCAACTACAGGTATTATGACCTGATCATGGCCGGGTTCGTGATCGTCCTGCTCTGTTCAGGTGTAATCGGCGTGCAGAAGGTCAGCATGGTTGCCGGGATACCTTTCGGCACAGCGATCCTCTTTTTTCCACTAAGCTATCTGTTTGGAGACATCCTGACCGAAGTTTACGGATATGCACGTTCACGGCGGGTTATCTGGGCCGGGTTCAGTGGGCTGATCTTTGCGGCCTTCATGAGCTACGTTGTCGTCGCGCTGCCGCCCGCCCCTGACTGGCCACACCAGGCGGCCTATGATCTGATCTTTGGCAATACGCCACGAGTGGTCATTGCCTCGTTGATCGCCTTCTGCGCCGGGGAGTTTACAAACTCTTTTGTGCTGGCGCGGATGAAGGTGCTGACTGGAGGTCGGTGGCTCTGGATGCGAACGATTGGCTCGACGATCTGTGGTGAGGGTGTCGACTCGTTGATCTTCTACCCGCTGGCATTCTATGCGGCCGATGGCTGGTCGACCTCGCTGCTGGTCAAGGTACTGATCACCAACTACACCCTCAAGGTCTCGTGGGAGATTCTTGCGACTCCACTCACCTACCGGATCGTCAATTTTCTGAAGAAGAGAGAGAACGAAGACTACTACGACCGCGAAACCAACTTTAATCCATTCCGGCTTGAAACCTGATCACGGCCAGTGCCGTCATTGAACTGGTGAAAAGTCTGCTCGGGGAAATCCCCGGGGATCAAAGAACCAAATTGGAGCAAGTATGACTGCCATACCGCAAGCTGACAGAAAGAACTGGAAAGAGGCGCTCGATGCGCATGTTCGTGAGATGGTTGCCTGGCACTTCTCGCCGGAGACCGGCTCGCCCTTCTGGCTCGACTTTGCGTCGAAGCTCGACTGGGATCCGCGCCGGGAGGTCAAGACCTATGAGGATCTCGATCGATTCGGCTCCTTCGAGGACGAGTGGTTGCGCGGAGGCCCGGTGAGGCGGTGGGTTCCGAAGGGGATGGCCGATCAGCCGGTCTATGTCTTCGAGACGGGTGGCAGTACGGGAATTCCGAAGTCGCGCATCAGTATCGAAGATTTCCGGATCGATTATGAGCACTTCAGCGGGACACTGCCGGATGAGTACTTTCCGAAGGGGGCGGACTGGCTGATGCTCGGACCGAGTGGGCCACGCCGGTTGCGTCTGGCTGTCGAGCACCTCGCTCAGCACCGCGGCGGGATCTCGTTCTGTGTCGACCTCGATCCCCGCTGGGTGATCAAGCTGATCAAGATGGGTGAGATGCAGATGATGGAGAAGTACAAGGCGCACGTCATTGACCAGGCGCTGACGATTCTTCGTGCCCACGATTCGGTCAAGTGCATCTTTGCCACACCGAAGTTGCTCGAGGCGCTCTGTGAGAAGATCTCGCTGAAGAAGGCCGGGATCACCGGAGTCTTCTGTGGAGGCACGGAGATGACGCCGCAGTTTCATCGCTTTGCGAGGGAAGAGCTGATGGAAGGTGCCTATTTTGCTCCGACCTATGGCAATACGCTGATGGGTCTGGCGACACATAAACCCTTCGATCCAGCCGACAATTACGCGATCATCTACTATCCGCCGATGCCGCGGGCGATCCTCGAGGTGGTCGATCCTGACAACCCGACACGAATCGTCGATTACGGTGAGACGGGGCGGGTGCGTCTGACGACACTGACGAGGGAGTTCTTCATGCCCAGGTTCCTCGAGCGAGACGAGGCGGAACGGGAACGGCCGTGCGAGACCTATCCGTGGGACGGGGTACGTAATGTGCGTCCCTTCTCGCGGTTTGCGACCTCGGTGGTTGAGGGAGTCTACTAGGAGGGAGAGAGCGATGCTGCACATACCGATAGTTCGTAAGGGAGAGTCATACCGCAGTGTTGATGTGGCGAGGGTTCCCCACTTTCGGACCCGCGAGACATTTGTCGAGATCAGCCAGGCCAATGCCGGGCTGATCCGACGCGATCTGCTCGATCAGGAGACAGGGCGAAGAGCGCTGGAGGCCTTCACGACCGATCAGCTCATCGCCATGTCGCGGGAGGCTGCCGGGTATTTCATGACAGCGACGCTGCCAGTCGGGGATGAGATGCAGTCTCCGGAAGATTATGTCGCGCAGCTTTCGGCGACGACGGGTATGCCGCACGTTCTGGTGCGGAAGAACATGAACAAGATCAGCGGAGTCATGGCCGAGATGGCAAGTGTCCTCGCCGGTCTGACGAGGGGTCTTGACACGGCGATTCTCGATCGTGGCTATGGGACGCACGATGGACACGCGGTGAGCTTCTATCCGCGTACCAGCTCGCTGGGGGTGATTCTGCCGAGTAACTCGCCGGGAGTTCATTCGCTCTGGATTCCCTCGATCGCGATGAAGATTCCGCTCGTGCTCAAGCCGGGCAGTGCCGAACCCTGGTCTCCGTACCGGATCGCGCAGGCACTGATCAAGGCTGGTGTGCCGGCCGAGGCCTTCAGTTACTATCCGACTGACCACGGTGGATCGGGAGCGATTCTCCAGAACTGTGGCCGGGGGATGTTCTTTGGGGATTCTGCTTCGGTTGGGAAGTATGCCAATGACTCAAGGATCGAGTTGCACGGGACGGGTTATTCGAAGGTGGTCATTGGAGAAGATCTGATCGACGACTGGGAGAAGTACCTCGACGTCTTAGTTGCCTCGATCACCGAGAATGGAGGCAGATCTTGTATCAATGCCTCGGGTGTCTGGGTACCGCGGCATGGCCGGGAGATAGCAGCAGCACTGGCGAAGCGATTTACGGAGATCGTGCCACGCGATGTGACGGATGAGCAGGCGTTGCTTGCTCCGTTTGCCAATCCCGAGATTGCCAAGCGGATCTCGGCGATTGTCGACTCAGGGCTCCGCGAGGGTGGAGCGACCGATGTCAGCGGTGAACTTCGTGGCTCACGGGTCGTGACCCTCAATGATGCGACATATCTCTTGCCGACAGTAGTCCATTGTGAGTCACCGGATCATCCGCTCGCCAATCGTGAGTTTCTCTTTCCATTTGCCAGTGTCGTCGAGGTCGATCAGCGTGAGCTGCCGGAGCGTCTTGGCCCAACGCTGGTCGTGACGGCGTTGACCGAGGATCCGCGGCTGATCGAGAAGCTGATTGCTTCGCCGCTCGTCGATCGCCTCAATATCGGGCCGATCCCGACGATGAAGATTGCCTGGGATCAGCCGCACGAGGGGAACCTCTTTGAGCATCTCTATGCGCGGCGGGCCTTTCAGCGGGTGGCCCAGGCGGGAGCTTGAGAAGGTTGCCGGGAGCAGGGGGCGCAGACGGCTATGAGAATCCTCTACCTGACAGCGGGCGCTGCCGGTATGTACTGTGGGAGCTGTCTGCGTGACAATGCCCTGGCCTCAGAGCTGCTTCGCCAAGGGCACGAGGTCAACCTGCTCCCGCTCTATACTCCACCATTGACTGATGAGCCCGGGGTGAGCAACCGGAAGGTCTTCTTTGGCGGGATCAGCGTCTATCTCGAGCAGCACAGTGCAATCTTCAGACATACGCCACGCTGGCTCGACCGGCTCTGGGATTCACGCCGGGCCTTGCAGGCAGCCTCAAAGCGCTCGATTGCTGTCGATCCCGATTCACTCGGCGAGCTGACGATCTCCATGCTGCGTGGTGAGCAGGGTCACCAGCGCAAGGAGGTTGGCAAGCTGGTTGACTGGCTGGTTGCGGAGAGGCGGAGCGGATACGAGTATGACATTGTCGATATGCAGAACTCGATGCTCCTTGGCCTGGCTGGTCCGATTCGCGCGGCAACCGGGCGTCCCGTCTGTTGCACCCTCCAGGGCGAGGATCTCTTTCTTGACGGGTTGCGCGAACCTTACCACTCGCAGGCCCTCGAGCTGATTAGACAGCACTCGCAGCACGTCGATGCCTTTATCGCGGTCAGTGATTTCTATGCTGACCGGATGTCTGACTACCTCTCCATACCACGCCAGAAGATTCACGTTCTGCCACTTGGAATCAACCTTCGCGATTACGATGAATATGAGTCGCGAGCGGAGCTGCGTGCCGAGGGTGAGCGGCCATTCACGATTGGCTATTTTGCGCGGATCGCACCGGAGAAGGGACTGCACCTGCTGGTCGAGGCCTTTGTCCATTTGCGGAGAGTGATGAAGATCGACTCTTTGCGGCTCGACGTGGCTGGCTACCTGGCGCCGGAGCATGCCGGGTATCTACGGGAGATCGAGCAGCGGATAGCGACGGCCGGTCTGACCGCCGATTTTCACTATCACGGCAAGCTGGAGCGGCAGGAGAAGCTGGAATTTCTGCGGAGGGTCGATCTGCTCTCAATGCCAACGACCTATGCCGAACCGAAAGGATTGCCAGTTCTCGAAGCGCTTGCCAGTGGAGTCCCGGTGGTCCAGCCGCAGTGGGGATCGTTCCCGGAGATACTCGCCCGTACCGGAGGAGGGGTGCTCTTCCAGCCGGGAGACAGTCTCGACCTTGCGGAGCGGGTGGCAGAATTGTGTCGCAACCCGGAGTATGCACGCGATCTTGGGTCTGAGGGGCAGCGTGGTGTTCGTGAGCATTACCGGGTCGAGACCATGGCGACCAGCGCACTCGACATCTATGCCCGGGTCGCTGCCTTGAACTTTCCGGAGATGGATCCGGTGATGCTGGAGGGCTGATCATTGCTTCAAATACTGCACGTCAGCAAGGAGTATTCGACGGCTCGTGGAGTCCTGCCGATTCTCGATGACATCAACCTGACTCTCGATCGAGGCGCGGCCGTTGCGATCATGGGTCCATCAGGTAGTGGTAAGAGTACGCTTCTCTATCTTCTTGGTGGTCTCGAACCGCCGACCTCCGGGACGATTATGCTTGGGAGTGAGAACCCGTATGCGATGACCGCTGCCGATCTGGCCAGTTTTCGTAATCGCCAGATCGGTTTTGTCTTCCAGGATCATCACCTGCTTCCCCAGTGTACGGTTCTTGAGAACGTCCTCATTCCGACCATTGTTGCTCCACCGTCAAAGACAGACTTTGCCGCCCGTGCCAAGTCTCTGCTCGAACGGGTTGGACTTGGTGCGAGGATCGACCATCGACCGTCCGAGCTCTCCGGTGGTGAGAAGCAGCGGGTCGCTCTTGCGCGGGCACTGGTCACCGAGCCGCAACTCCTGCTCTGTGACGAGCCGACTGGTAATCTCGATCAGGATTCAGCCGGCCTGGTCGCCGAACTCCTGCTCGAACTTCATGAGCAGCATCAGACCATACTTGTCGTGGTGACACACAGTGATGAGCTGGCGGCGCGATTCCCGCTTCGTTACCGAATGCTGAATCGCCAGCTTCGGGAACTCTGAGAAGAGATCAAGTGGGTAGTCGAGGGAATCTTCAATGAAGACAAGAATCCTGATTCGCCGCAATCTGATCTGGTTTCGCCGTACCAACCTCGCGGTGATTCTCGGAGTCGCGGCTGCCGTGGCGGTCCTCTGCGGAGCATTGATGGTTGGTGACTCGGTGCGGCGCAGTTTGAGCGAGCTGGTTCTCGGAAGAATTGGCCGAACCGACCTGGTGATAACTGCCAACACCCTCTTTCGTGACCAGTTGATGGACGATCTGCGAAGGAGACCTGGTTTCGCCGCGACTTTTGTCGATGGCGTGCCAATGCTGGCATTGCAGGGTGTGGCGAGTCGTGACGAGACGGGAGCGCGGGCCGGCGATGTTCAGGTCTATGGTGTCGATGGGCGATTCTGGAAGTTTCATGGTCTGGACATCGAAGGCCCGTCGGGGAGTGAGGCCCTGATCAGTCCGGGTCTTGCGGAGGAGCTTGGGGCCGCGGCGGGTGAGATGCTCGCGGTGCGGATCGAGCTTCCGACCGCGATACCGATCGAGTCACTTCACGGACGTCGGGATGAGGCAGGCAGAACGATTCGGCTCACCGTGCGTGAGATTCTGCCGCCCAGTCTACTGGGTGAGTTCTCCCTTCAACCGCGGCAGGGAATAGTTCGGGCGGTCTTCATTCCGCTGGAGAAGTTACAACGCAATATTGATCTCGATCTTCCCCGGGATGGACGGGTCAATATAATTCTGCTTGCCACGCAGCCCGGGGTGACCGCGGCTCGTGAGGTTGCCAATGAGCTGCTTCGTGAGACAGTGACGCTCGATGATCAGGGAATACGGATTCGGGAGGTGGAATCCAACAGTCGGGTCGGAGAGGAGGTCGTCGCCGTCGAGACAGAGAGTGCGATTATCGGTGGCGCTCTGGCAGACTCCATCGAGTTGACCGCGAACCGTGCTGGCCTGCAGTCGGACCGGATCCTGAGCTACCTTGCGAACTCGATTCGTGTTGATGATCGAGAAGTCCCATATTCGCTGGTGACGGCAGTCGAACCTGGGCAGCTCCCGCAACTGGTCTCCATCCAGGGTGACCAGCGTCCCCCGCTGGTTCTCAATGAATGGGCGGCTCGTGATCTGGGCGCCCGGTTGGGACAGGACGTCACCCTCGAATACTATGTCTGGGCGGATGAGGGGCGGCTGTCGACTGCGTCGGCGACCTTTCGACTGGCTGGTGTGATACCGATCACCGGTCTGGCTGCCGATCGTCAACTCGCGCCTGAATATCCCGGGATCACCGGTGCGGAGAGTCTCTCCGACTGGGATCCGCCCTTTCCCATCGACCTGCGCCGAGTTCGCAAGGTCGACGAGGATTACTGGGATCGTTATCGTGCTACACCAAAGGCATTTCTGCTTCTTGCCGATGCCCAGCCGCTCTGGTCGACCCGTTACGGAGCCCTCACCTCGATCAGGCTTGCCTCGCGCAGCCTCGACCGGTTGGGACTTGCCACGGAACTCCGTCAGCAGATCGGCCCGGCGCAGAGTGGTTTCACTGCGACGCCCGTGCGAATGGAGGGCGCGGCCGCCGCGAAGGGGGCGACAGATTTTGGGGCCTATTTCAGCTACTTCAGCTTCTTTCTGGTCGTCTCGGCATTGCTTCTGGTCGTTCTCTTCTTCCGGTTGGGCATCGAACAGCGGATCCGTGAGATCGGCCTCTACCTTGCCCTTGGTTTTCAGATCGCCACGATTCGCGCAATTTTTCTCTATGAAGGGGCTCTTCTGGCGCTTGCTGGAGCAGGGCTTGGACTGGGAGGGGCAATCCTCTTTGCCGGCCTGATGATGCTTGGGCTTCGTACATGGTGGATTGGAGCAGTCGGGACACGCCTGCTTCGACTCCATATCGAGCCACTCACACTGGTGATCGGAGGCTTGTCAGGCGTACTTGCCGCATTGGTCTGTATCTGGTGGACGGTTCGTTCAACCTCGATGGCCTCACCACGCCGCCAACTGGCAGGCCAGTTCTCTTCACAGCCCCGGCGGGGAAGTGGCGTCACATTTGGCAATCGTCGTCAGATTCGGCTCCTCGTTGCACTTACGCTGCTCCTGCTCGCACTGGTTCTGGTGACACTTGCCATACGTCAGACCCTTATGCCGGTCGCGGCATTCTTTGGAGCGGGGACACTGCTCCTCGTCTCACTTCTCATTCTCTGGAGCTGGTGGCTGCGAGTCGACCGGCAGAGTGTGGTCAGAAAGGGGTGGTCAGGTCTCTTTGCACTCGGGATTCGCCAGGCAACTACCCAGCCAGGCCGGTCGATTCTCTCGATGGCTCTCATCGCCGCTGCGACCTTCATCATCGTCTCGGTCGAGTCTTTCCGGCGCACCGAGGTGGTCCCGACCAGCAACCCCCGATCAGGAACTGGCGGCTTTCTGCTCGTTGCTGAATCGCTGCTGCCTCTTGCCGACAATCTCAACCTTCCTGAAGGGCGCGAGGCACTCAATCTTCAGGAATCAGAGCTCCCTGAGCTCAACAGTCTTCGTGTGACTCGTTTCCGGGTGCGCAATGGTGATGATGCGAGCTGTCTCAATCTCTACCAGCCAGTCCAGCCGAGGATTCTCGGGCTCCCGGCGGAATTCATTGCGGCCAACAGGTTCAATTTTCATTCAATGATCGAACCGGTGACCAATCCGTGGGAACTCCTCAACAGAAATAGCACAGTTGTTCCAATCATCGTCGATGCCAACTCGATGAATTACGTTCTCCACCGCCAGCTCGGCGAGGTCTTTCAGATAACGGCAGCGAGTGGCCAGGCGGTGCCGGTCCAGATCGTTGCGACCCTTGCCGATAGTCTGCTGCAGAGCGAACTGCTCATGGCCGAGTCACATTTTATTCGTCTCTTCCCGCGTGAGGATGGTTATCGCTGGTTTGGCCTGGAATTACCAATCTCGGCGGGGACCGATCCTGACAAGATCGCGGCTATTCTTGAAGACCGGCTGAGTGATTTTGGATTCGATGCGACCAGCGCATCACGAAAACTGGCAGCCTTTCATGTAGTCGAGAATACCTACCTTTCGACATTCCAGTCGATTGGCAGTCTCGGGCTACTGCTCGGGACGATTGGCCTCGGAGCAGTGCTGCTGCGCAATGTCCTCGAGCGCCGCCACGAGCTTGCGCTCCTCACTGCGATCGGATTTGGCTCCATTCACCTCACCGTGATGATCATTGCCGAAAACCTGCTGCTTCTGACCGGTGGATTACTTACTGGTACTCTCTCGGCCTTCATTGCGATCATCCCCGCACTGCTCGAGAGAGGGTCGCTCAGCTCACTCGGTTCCCTTGGACTGCTTCTGCTGCTGGTACTTGCGACCGGACTGCTTGCCTCACTCTTCGCACTGCGAGTCCTGCTCCGCATGCCCGTTCTCGAATCACTCCGCAGTGAGAGCTGAATCGACTGCCATCCTGAAATCACATCCAAAACAGAAGTCGCCGAACCGTTGGGCTCAGTATTCAGCTCGACGGTTCGGCGGATCAGGGACTTACTCAATCACGCTCTTGTAAATCTTCTGAAATTGGCCCCGCTACCAGCGAGGCCAGTTGAGCCTTCCGGTATCACCAGGGTTCAGTGGCGTCTCATCATCACCAGCCGGCTTATCAATGACGATTGTGAAGGTAGTGTCCACGTTCTCGGTTGAGAGGCTCAACCAGCTTCGGAAGAAGTTGATCCGGTTCTCGGGATTGGCCAGAGCCTCAGTCAGCTTTGCACTGACAAACCTGTTGAGGATGACCTTGAGCTCATTCGACGAGTCTGAGATGGGCATTTCCTCGATCCACGAGATGAGTTTCTGCGCCTCGGAGTCACCTGAAATCTTCTTCCAGTTATAGTAGATTTTGACAGCCGAGTCAGGATCGTTGACCGCCGTGGTGATCTTGCTATCGACCCAATCGTTGACCATCGTCTTCAGCTCGTCAGCCGCAGGGACGTCCTTGAGTTGATTAATTGAATCGATACAGGCAATCAGATAGTTTATGTTCAGTTCCATATCGGACATCTTCTACCTCCTCTGGTGCGCTTTAAATGGCTGATGAATTGATTGGTGACTTGACCATATCCAGCGGCGCGAAAACGGGCTAGTCCACCTTAACCCGGTGATAAATCAGGTGAAAAACTGCAGTCGAATAATTGCCGGTGAATGAATGTTGATGAATAATCACTGGTCGGTAATCGCAGATGAATAACAGCGTCCCTATTTCTGCCGGTTAAACCAGGTAGCATTGGCAGGTGATGAGTCCAGCTCAAGATAGTGTTTCAAAAGATACAAAAAGTAATCTGATGCCTCGCAAGGGCAGATTCAACTGACAATTACTATGTCCTGTGTGGGGTGTCCGAAAGGTCTCGCGGCGGAGGTGCTTGGAGTCCATAACTGCTTCAGACACAACTGCAATCTAATTAAAATATAAACATATGTCAATTGAAAAAGGGGGAGGTTCTATCGGCGGAGCTCAAAATGACAGGGGCAGGTTCCAGGATACCAGGTAACCTGGTCAATAATTGGTCTGCTCTGACATATTGCCACGATGGGGGGGATCGGATTGTTCGCCTCGTGCCGCGAGTCAGGTTGCTGAACATGCTATGATCGATCTCAAGGCTTGAGATTTGACAAGGATAATCATAAGACTATGGCAACGAAGAACCGCCGTGTCTGGTCGGACAAATCATAAAGAGGACGAAGATGAGTAAGAGCAAGCTGGTCATTCAGATACTACTCTGCTGCAGTCTGTTTGGCGCTGTGGTGATAAAGACCAATGTTCAGGCGCAGGACTTTCCGCAGTGGAGAGGAGTCAACCGAGATGGGCGGATCGAGGGACTGCCCGTTCTGAAGAATTGGCCGCCGCAGCTCCGTGCTGGATGGAAGATCGAGGTTGGGGCAGGCCATTCTAGTCCGCTGGTAATGGGTGGGCGAGTCTACCTTCATTCCCGCCTGGGCGAGAACGAGGTTATTCAGGCGATCGACCTCAAGACGGGCCGGAGAGTCTGGCAGGACTCCTATCCGGTGGAGTATGCGATGAACCCGGCAGCACGGTCGCATGGCAAGGGGCCGAAGTCGACACCGGTCATTGCGGAGGGACGCCTCATTACCTTGGGAATTACCGGGATCCTCTCGGTCTATGATCTGACACGCGGCCGACTGCTCTGGCGCCGACCGTTTGGGGATCGGCTGGGAGCGCGAGCCCCGCTCTACGGTACGGCAATGTCACCACTGGTCGAGCGCGGGCTGGTTATTCTGCATGCCGGTGGGCAGGATCAGGGAGGATTGGTGGCGCTCGATCTGCAGACCGGGCAAGAGCGCTGGATCTGGAATGGTGATGGGCCCGGGTATGCCTCTCCAATCGTCATCGAGATTGCCGGCAAGCGTCAGGTTGTTACACAGTCACAAAAATATCTGATTGGCATCTGGGTCGATAATGGCACCCTGCTCTGGAAGATTCCATTCGAGACCGACTACATTCAGAATGCAGTGACGCCGATCGCCTGGAGGGATCTGCTCATCTTCTCGGGGCTCAACAAAGGGGTGAGTGCCTGGCGTATCGGCTGGCGCGACAACCGGTGGGTAACCGATCAGGTCTGGCAAAATCGCGAAGTCTCGATGTACATGAACTCACCGGTCATCTCTGGCAACTGGCTCTTTGGTTTCTCGCATCGACAGAAGGGGCAGTTCTTCTGTCTCGATCTGGAGAGTGGCCGTACGCTCTGGACAGGCGATCCGCGCCAGGGAGAGAATGCCGCGATGCTGATTGCCAATGAATACCTGCTGGCTTTGACCGAACAGTCTGAGCTTTTCGTGACCACCATTGCCTCAAAAGGAGCAACGCTGGTTCGAAAGTACCAGGTTGCCGACAGCCCGACCTGGGCCCATCCAGTGCTGACAGGAGACCGACTGCTCATCAAGGATGCCGGATATTTGCGGGTCTGGGAGTTGAATTGAGAGGTCGAAGGAGCGGAGAGAGATGAATCAGGCACTTGAAACCATCCCGATCATCCTTGGGGCAACGACTATACTGTGGCTGGTCAGCCTCTGGAGACGTGATGCGAGCATTGTCGACATCTTCTGGGGAGCCGGATTCGCCGGCATTGCCGGATATCACTGGTGGCATTTCACGGCAGAACCGGAAGGTCGGCTTGCCATCAGTCTGCCACTGACAATCATCTGGGGGCTGCGCCTCGCGGTCTATCTGGGATGGCGCAACTTGGGCCGGGGCGAGGATCCACGTTATCAGGCAATCAGAGCCCGTTATGGCCGAAATTTTCCTCTTCTCAGTCTGCCGCTCGTCTTTCTGTTTCAAGGGGGATTGATCTGGATTATCTCCCTGCCGGTGCAGCTTGCCCCTGCATCAGGTCGATCAATCTCGATCATCGACGGACTGGGGATCGTTCTCTGGGCGACCGGGTTTATCTTTGAGTCGGTGGGGGACTGGCAACTGGCCAGATTCAAAGCAAATCCGGACAACAAGGGGAGGGTTCTCGACCGTGGTCTCTGGGCGTGGACGCGCCACCCCAACTACTTTGGAGATGCACTGGTCTGGTGGGGGCTCTCACTTCCATCCATCCTTGCTGACTGGCCAGCCAATCTCTGGCTCGTGCTCGGCCCTTTGCTCATGACCTGGCTCTTGCGCCGTTTCTCTGGTGTCCCGCTGCTGGAGAAGGGGCTTCTTGTAAGTCGACCAGATTATGCTGACTATGTGGCCCGGACAAGTCCATTTCTTCCCTGGCCTCAACGGTGGAGACGCGGAGGTGAAAGGTGATCAGATCACAGAGAGTTGGATTGTGGCTGCTGCTTGGATCACTGACCCTGCTGTTGCTCTACAGATGGATCAGGATCGACTGGAAATGAAGATAGAGACGCCTGAACTGCCGATCTTTGCCGTTGTCGGCCCGACGGCCTCGGGGAAGAGCGATCTTGGAATCGCTCTGGCCAAATGCCATGGCGGAGAGATCATCAATTGTGATTCGGTACAGGTCTATCGTGGAATCGAGATCGCGACGGCGAAGGTTCCTGTGGCGGAGCAGGACGGGATTCCACACCATCTGATCGATTTTATCGAGCCGACGGAAATGATGACCGCCGTCGAGTGGGCTGAACTGGCCAGACTCCGGATTGCCGAGATCGAGGGGCGGGAAGGGCGTCCGTTGCTTGTTGGTGGCACCGGATTCTATCTGCGCGCTCTGACGACGCGATTCTTCGAGTCACCAACTATCGACGAAAGCTGGCGGCCACGTCTCCAGCATCTGCTAGAGAGTCGCGGGCCGGAGTATCTTCACCGGATACTGAGCCGTGTCGATCCGGTTCTCGCCGCCGTCTATGCGCCGCGGGACTGGTCGCGGGTGACCAGGGCACTCGAGGTTCGGTTCTCGACTGGACGGCCGCTCTCGGCATGGCAGCAGGCCTCACCTGAGCAACCGACACCAGAGGCTGCCCGCTTGCGCTACCTTGTCCTCCATCCTCCCCGTGAGGAGCTCTATGATCGCATCAACCGCCGCGTCGATCTGATGGTCGAACGGGGGCTGCTCGATGAGATCGAGGATCTGATCACGGCGGGGGTCCCGGTGACCGCCAAGGCTTTCCAGGCCCACGGCTACAAGCGATTTGTCGAGTATCTGCTTGGAAAGAGGACTCTCGCCAGTGCGATCGAACAGATGAAACTCGATACCCGCCACTACGCAAAACGTCAGTGGACCTGGTGGCGTGCACAGCAAAAGACATTCTGGCTGGAGGGATTCGGATTTGAGCCACGGATCATTGCCGAGGCCGGCGCCATCATCGCGGCGGAGGATCAGGCACGGTTGGCGTGAGAGGTGTGGGAAGGGGGCGAAGGCACCCCTTCCCGGCATTCAATCTATCGTGATTTGAACTCGGCCATGAACCGGGCGAGCCTCTCCACTCCAGCCTTCGGGAAGGCATTGTAGATCGATGCCCGCAGGCCTCCGACCGAGCGATGGCCCTTCAGCCCGTCCAGACCGGCCGCCGTCGCCTCTTTGATGAACTGCTTCTCCAGATCCTCGCTGGGCAGCCGGAAGGTCACATTCATGAGGCTCCGGCAATCCTTCTCGGCATGCCCGCGATAGTAGCCTTCCGAAGCGTCGATCGCCTCATAGAGGACGCCAGCCTTCTCCTGGTTGAGCTGGAAGATCTTCTCCAGTCCGCCGATCTCATTCCGCAGCCATTTGAAGACCAGGCCACAGATGTAGATCGAAAAGCAGGGCGGAGTGTTGTACATCGACCCATTCTTGGCCAGCACTCCGTAGTCGAGCATCGACGGCAGTCCACCAGGAATTCGGGCAAGCAGGTCTTCACGGATGATGACGATCGTTGCCCCGGCCGGTCCGGCATTCTTCTGAGCACCGGCGTAGATCAGCCCATACTTTGCGACATCGACCGGCCGGCTGAGAAAGTTTGACGACATATCGCAGACCAGAGGAACCTCACCGGCAACCGGCTCATTCTGGAACTCGACACCAAAGATCGTCTCGTTCGAGGTGAAGTGAAGGTAGGCAGCCTGCGGGTCGAGATGGATCTCGTTACTTGATGGAAGGCGATTGAAGTTGGTCGCCGCTGTTGTGGCGGCTTCGCGCACGGCGCCAAGTTTCCGGGCCTCCTTGACTGCCCCCTGGCCCCAGCTTCCCGTCAGAATGTAGTCGGCGCTCTGTCCGCTCGGCAGGATATTCATCGGGACCATGCTGAACTGGAGACTTGCCCCACCCTGGAGGAAGAGCACCTTGTAGTTGTCAGGGATGGCAAGCAGCGCCCGGAGATCGGCCTCCGCCTCCTGGATAACTGTCTCAAAGGCCGCCGAGCGATGACTTACCTCAAGGATCGACATTCCGACTCCTGGTAATGAAAAGAGATCTCGCTGGGCCTGCAGAAGCACCGATTCGGGCAGGGTTGCCGGACCAGCGCTGAAATTGAAGATACGTTCGGTCATTTATAAGTTCTCCTGGAAAGTTTCAGTAATGATTGCTCAAATCAGATGACTCAGTATTCCATCGCGAAGCTTGGGTTCAAACCAGGTCGATTTGGGAGGCATGATCTCATTGGCATCCGAGATCTCCATCAGCTCATCAAGTGTGACCGGGTAGAGTGAGAAGGCGACCGCAGCGGAACCATTGTCGACTAGCCTCTCAAGTTCGCGCGTCCCGCGTATGCCCCCGACAAAGTCGATCCGCTTGTCTGTTCGCGGATCCTCGATTCCCAGAATCGGAGCGAGCAGCAGATCCTGGAGCAGACTCACATCGAGCCGGTCGATCACCCGCGGACGATTGTTGATGGCCTGGTGAGGCTCCAGTCCATACCATGATCCCTCAAAATACATTGAAAATCGGCCGCGCCCGGAAGGCGATGGGGTCGATCCCTTTTCGATATCGAAGTGTTCACGGATCCGATTGATGAACTCGAGCTGATCGAGACCTGCCAGATCCTTCACAACCCGGTGATAGGGGAGGATACGGAGCTGGTTGTGTGGAAAGATGACCGCCTGGAAGAAGTTGTACTCTTCGTTGCCGTCGTGGCCGGGATTGGCGGCGCGGAGTGTCTCGCAGGTCCGACTGGCGCTCTTGGCGCGGTGGTGGCCGTCGGCAATGTAGAGGAGCGATACCTGATCGAAGGCCTCCTCGAAAGCTTCGTTGAGGTTGACTGGAATACGCCAGATCGTGTGAGCGATACCATCTGGAGCGACAAAATCGAAGAGGGGGCTGAAACCGGTCACGGCCCTGGTCAGTTCGTCAATGACAAGGCTGGCGCGATATGTCAGAAAGACCGGTCCGGTCTGTGCCCGCAGGGTCGTGATGTGCCGGGTCCGATCATCCTCTTTGTCACGGCGCGTTCGTTCATGTTTGCGGATGATGTCCCGGTCATACTCATCGACCGAGCAGCAGCCGACCAGTCCTGTCTGTTCGTGCTCACCCATTCGGAGGCGATAGAGGTAGAGGCTCGGTTGGTTCTCCGTAACCAGCGGGGCCGAGTCGATCAGCCGCTGGAAGTTCGATGCCGCCCGCTGATAGACCTCGTCAGAGTAGTGATCGATCTCATCTGGCATCTCCAGCTCAGGGCGGGAGACGCGGAGGAAACTTAGCGGATTCTCTCCAGCCAGGGCCCGGGCTTCACTCGTGTTGACGACATCATAAGGGACGCTGGCAACCGCTGAAACCTGCTCTGGCTGCGGTCTGAGTGCACGAAAAGGCTTGACAATGGCCACTGATCTCTCTCCTTCGACTTTCTGTTATCTGTTCGTGGTTGAGGCTACTTGAGAGCTTTCTCGATCTCGGCGATCAGCATCTCACGATCGATGATCCCCAAACGATGAAAGACCAGTCTGCCTTTCCTGTTATAGACAAAGGTGGCGGGAAGGGTTCCCGGCCAGTCCTTGTCGACGACGTCGATCATCTCCTGCGGATCATCGGTCTGTTGCAGATACTGTTCATATGGTACTTTGCGTGCGGTCAGGAAGGGAACGACGGTCGATTCAAGATCGACCTGTTCATCGGCGCTCACCCCGACAAAGCGGACGCCACGACTCTTCATGGTCTCACTGATTTTGATCAGCTCGGGCAGCTCGGCGACACACGGGCCGCACCAGGTCGCCCAGAAGTTGACGACAACGACCTTTCCTGGTGAGCTTCCAATCATCTTCCAGTATTCCTGGGGCTTGAGCAGTCTGACCTGACCAGGAGGGCCTGGCGATGATACAGGCTTTGGCCGCTGTTCAGAGTGGGAGAAGGACTTCTCATCCGTTCTGACGATCGGACAGCCCATGGCCACGGTCTCTGGAGTCGTGATTGAACGCCCGGCCAGCAGCTCGCTGAGAGCTTCGCGAAGATCATGCCGCATGTCACGGCGTGGCCGGTGAGCACTGTCGATTCGTCCCCGGTAGCGAAGCCTGCCCTCCCCATCGATCACGTAGACGTCCGGTGTCCGCTGCGCTCCAAAGGCATCGGCGAGCTCACCGAGTTGGTCGCGGAGGATCGGGAAAGTAAGGCCATTCTGTTCTGCATTGTACCGGATCTCATCGATCGATTCGTCAGCACTCGCATTTATACCAAGCAGAACCGTGTCACTTCGCGAACCATAATCTTTGGCGAGGGTCCGCAGTCGCTCATGATAGGCCTTGGTGATCGGGCAACGCCCTGAAATGAAGGTCAGGATGAGGGTTTTTCCCCGGTAATCCTCACGCGAGTGGCTTCGACCGTTGAGGTCCTTCAGCGTGAAGTTTGGTGCAGATGAGCCGATCGGCAAACTCCACGCTGCCACCGGCAGACCGGCTCCGGCTGCCAGAAGGAATAAGACTGTCCAAATCGCCATTATGGTTCGATCAACTCTCATCTTCACGCTCCTCAGTCTCCTCTTCGCCTCTGGTCAGAGTTTCTCAGCGATCGACTTCGCCTGCAGGAAGAGGGCCAGATAGTCACGTCCACCAGCCTTGGAATCGGTACCGGACATATTGAATCCGCCAAACGGATGAACATCCACCAGCGCACCGGTACACTTGCGGTTGATATAGAGGTTTCCAACGTGGAAGTCCTGGCGGGCCTGTTCAATGCGCGTCCGATCGGCAGAGTAGAGGGCGCCGGTCAGACCGTAAATGGTATTGTTGGCAATGCGCAGCGCCTCATCGAAGTTTCGCGCCCGGATGCCTGCCAGAACCGGACCAAAGATCTCTTCCTGGGCGAGGCGTGCTTGCGGATCGACTCCACTGAAGATCGTGAGGGGAATGAAGTAGCCCTGATCTGCCAGTGGATGAGCCGTTCCTCCAATCAGCAGCTCACCCTCATCCTTGCCGATCGTCAGGTATCCGTTGATCGATTCAAAGGCCTTGCGGCTGACGACCGGTCCGGTGAAGGGGCCAAAATTGCGGACATCATCGACCCGCAGCGCCGCCGTTCGTTCAGCGACCCGGACGATCAGTTTATCGTAGACCTCATCGACGACCACCACTCTCGAGCAGGCTGAGCATTTCTGACCTGAAAATCCGAAGGCCGAAGCGACCACGCCTGCCGCCGCCTCGTCCAGATTGGCAGTCTCATCGATGACGATCGTATCCTTGCCACCCATCTCGGCGACGACCCGTTTGATCCAGATCTGACCGGGAGATGGCTTGGCTGCCAGTTGGTTTATTCGTAGCCCCACCTCCATCGAGCCGGTGAAGGAGATGAAGCGGGTCAGTGGATGCTCTACCAGAAAGTCACCTACACTCCCCCCACTGGCCGGCAGGTAGTTGACCACACCCGCCGGCAGACCGATCCCTTCCAGCAGCTCGACAAACTTTGCTGCAATCACCGGGCTGTCACTCGAGGGTTTGAGGACGACGGTGTTGCCGGTAACCAGCGCCGCCGTTGTCATCCCGACCATGATCGCGAGGGGAAAATTCCAGGGTGGTATGACGATCCCTACTCCGAGAGGAATCCAGACCAGTTCGTTGACCTCATCGGCCAGAGGCGAGGGGGTGAGTGGCTGATGCCCCGCATAGCGGAGGGCCTGGCGCGCGTAAAAGTCCATGAAGTCGATCGCCTCGGCGGTGTCGGCCTCTGCCTCGGCCCACGACTTGCCAACCTCAAGAACCATCCAGGCGTTGAACTCATCCTTGCGTCGCCGCATCTCCGTCGCGGCCTTGAAGAGGTATCCGGCCCGTTCTGTCGCCGGGACGCGTTTCCAGGTCTCAAAGGTGGCGGCGGCATTGCGTATGGCCTCGTCGGCCAACTCGCGGGTCGCCCGGTGGACTCGTCCGACCACTTCGGTCGAACACCCCGGATTGACCGAATCGAGAAGATCTCCCGTCTCGTAACGTCTTCCGCCAATGATGACCGCGTAGTCGCGCCCACACTCGCTCTCGACACGCGCCAACCCGTTCAACATGGCCCTGGCGTTAGACTCGTCGGTAAAATCGCGATAACTCTCGTTTCTGAACTCCGCCAGATTGATCATTTCAGCTCCTCACACTCCCTCTCAACTCGCCCTTCGCCTCTCTCCACAATTATCCATTCTCCATTCTCCATTCTCCATTCTCCATTCTCAATTCTCCATTCTCCATTCTTAATTCCTCATTCTACCTGACAACAATTTGAATCTCCAATCGACTCCTGTCCGGCGATCACGACCAGCGTGGCTCCAAGGCCACCGGCGGCAGGTGGGGCATCTTCGAAGCTGATGACGAAGGGAGTTCGGGCAAGCACTTCACGAACCATTCTTCTCTGAACCCCGATACCCTTGCCGTGAACGATCCGCAGGTAGCGGTATCCACGGTGATGTGCCTCGAGCAGGAACTCTTCAACAACTTGTCGTGACTGCGAAGGTGGGATGGTGTGAAGATCGATCGTGTCGCCGGTTCCAATCATGACCGGCTCATCAAATGGATCTTCGTCAGCTCCCAGTGGCGAAGGCTCGGGTTCATCAACCTGGGCGGATGATTTGGGGAGGAGGATTGTGCGCAACCAACCGAACAGCATCATCGTTGAAATTTCCTTGACTCTCCGATCTGATTTCCGACGGTGGCCAAGTGGTCTGCTCAGGTGGCCCGCCAGTCTGTTTTATGATGAAATCAGGTGGTTCAGTTGAACGACCGGAAAGGAGTCTGAAAAATATGGAGAAGAGTCCGTGGCAGGTGACCGCCAGGAATGTCGTATATGACAATCAGTGGATCCGCCTGACGCATCACGAGGTCATCCGGCCTGATGGGCTACCGGGAATTTATGGAATAGTCCATTTTCATCATCGTGCCGTCGGAGTCCTGCCGATTGATGAGAACGGCTGGACGTGGCTGGTCGGACAGTACAGACTGCCGCACGAAAAGTACTCCTGGGAGATTCCTGAAGGTGGTTGTCCGGGTGGAGAGTCGACTCTCGAAGCGGCGCGACGCGAGCTTCGTGAAGAGACAGGGCTGACGGCCTCAAACTGGGAGCAGATCGGATGCGCCGATCTATCCAATTCGGTGACCGATGAGACGGCCACCATCTATCTCGCAACCGGGCTGCAACCCGGGCTGGCCGCACCGGAAGGAACGGAGCAGATCAGCCTCCGCCATCTCCCCTTCGAAGAGGCTCTGCAGATGGTCATGACGGGTGAGATTACCGATGCCATCAGCATCATGGCCATCCTGCTCTACCAGCAGCTGATGGCTCATCGTTCCAGTGATTGATCAATCAGGCGGGCAGGGAGACGCGCCCCTCCCGCTACTGGTTCATCGCCAGGACCTCTTCCAGGGCCGATTTCATCTGCGGTATGCTCAGTTGGGGGTGGAATCCAACAAAGTGTTTACGAACCGTCCCGGCGCGATCCAGGATCAGTGTCTGCGGAATACCGTTACGTCCCTGCATGATCTCACTCGAGACGATCCGGCTCGCGAAGCCGATATCGTAGTTGATGCGGAACTGTTGGGCAAATCCGCGCACGAGGTCGAGGTCGGACTCGGGATCCTCGGTCGTCAACCCAAGGACCTCGACTCCCTGGCCACGGTAATTGTTGGCAATCTCGATCAGATGCGGGATCTCCTGCCGGCAGGGACCACACCAGGTCGCCCAGATGTCGAGAATCAGAACCTTGCCCTTGTAGTCGTCGAATTTCTTTGTTGGGCCACTGATCAGGCGGAGGTTCTCTTCACGAACCTCTTCTGAGAGCGCACGGGGAGCGGTCATCGCCCCGCCATTTTTGATGGTCAGCACTCCACCGGAGCGGTTGGGTCGGTAGACAGCCGTGACGATCGCTACCGTCAGGATGAGAACTCCTGCAGTGATCCCGAGCCGCGTCGGCGTCCAGAAAGATGTGCGATTGGTCAGGTTATCTTTATTCATGTCGTGAAGGATAACTGGGACAGTTTACAGGCGCAAGTCTCAAATGGCATCAGCTCGGCTTTCTCCCCGGATCTGTCAGAGGCCGCTTTTGAAAAGCACCAGCAGCGAGGCCAGTCCGAGAAAGCAGCCGAAGGGGATGGTTGTCTGAAGCCCCTCATCGCTTCGGCGCAGCAGGAGCAGTCCAATGACCGACCCGCCGATGGATCCGAGCAGAATCGATCCAAGTACTCCCTGCCAGCCTAGAAATGCCCCGATTCCAGCCAGCAGCTTGATGTCTCCGAGGCCCATTCCCTCGCGACCACGAATCAGGAAGTGGAGGGTCCGGAGCAGCCAGACGGGTAGCACTCCGGTCAACGCCCCGGCCAGGGCGGTCTGGAGCCCCTCGCTGGCGTTCTCGATTGCCATTCGATCCGACTCCCCATATTGCCTGACTCCGATAATCCAGGCCGCTCCAATCAGCAGGCCGATCAGTATTGTCGCGAAAATCACCCGGTTGTGGATTCGCTCCTCCCGTTCCCATCTCTCATCATCAGGGCTGCTACCGATATCATCCCAACCAAAGTACTTTCCGAAGAGAAGCAGGTCGAGCCGGTCGAGCAGCCAGAGGGCGGGTGTTGCGAGGGCAAGCAGCAGACCTCCCTGGATGGCGAGTCTGACCAGATCGACCTCGACCTCACCGGCGTCGAGGAGGAGCGAAAAGTCGAAACTGTAGATGATCGGCTCACCCCAGCCACTGCGCCAGAGATTCGCCAGCAGTCCAAAGAGCAGCAGTGGATAGGTGATGATGTTTGGCAGCGTCCGAGTCTCGACATCGATGCCGATCAGGGCGATGATCGCGGCAGCAAAAAGCATCTCTGGAAGCACCTCGGGTGTCGGTCCATTCTTCCAGACCAGGGCTCCAAAGACGACGGCCGTGAGAAGCTCGATCATCGGATAACGGCTGGAGATCGCGGACTGACAACTTCGGCATCTGCCGCGGAGCAGGATGAAGCTGAGCAGAGGAACGTTGTCGAGCGGTCTGATTCCTGCTCCACAGGTCGGACAATGGGATCCCGGCCAGATGACCGACTCGCCACGGGGAATCCGGTGAATGACGACATTGAGGAAGCTGCCGATAACCATTCCAAAAATGGATGCCATGATCGTCAGCATTAAGAGGGGAGTTATCATCATGGGAACAGTCTGGTAAATCCGCTTCCGTCAACCTTCTGCGCCGCTCGTACCGATCGGTGTCGGTCTTGACGGCAAGGGTTGTTGAACATTTGCAAATCCGGCCGATCAACCTCACAATGGCCGACGTTCAAGCCTGTTTCGGCGTGGGAGGAGAGAGTGAATATTCTACAGGTCTGCTCAGCCGCGAGTCTTGGCGGTGGCGAACGACACGTCATCGACCTGACCCGTGCACTCATCGAGCGGGGCCATCAGCTACATCTTGCGATTCGACCCGCCAGTCCGTTGCTGGGTGCGCTTGCCGGCTGGCCGGTAAGATTCCACGAACTCCCGCTCCGCAACTCCATCGATCTGCCATCGGCCTTGAGGCTGGCCAGGCTGATCAGCCGCGAGAAGATCGACGTTCTCCACGCTCACGTCGGTCGCGACTACATAGTCAGTGGACTGGCGGCCCATCTCAACCCGCGGGTTCGGTACCTCATCACCCGCCACCACTTCAATTCATTCCGCGCCAATCCGCTTCTCCGCTGGGCTCTCGCTCGGGCCGATCATCTGATTGCCGTCTCCACCACTGTCTACCAGCGTTTCGAAGCAGTAGTCCCAGAGCTGACCGCAAGTGTCAAGATCATTCCCAACTGGGTCGATCCGCAGCTCTATCTCTCCCCCAACCGCAGTGAGTCGCGCCGAAACCTTGGTATTACGCGCCCACTTGCCGTTGGGATCATTGGGCAGATCTCACCACTCAAGGGTCAGGACATCTTTGTCGAGGCCGCACAGCGACTGCTCGCCGGGACTGCCTCTGCGGGGAAGACGGACGAATTGGCGCCAGAGGAGATCGAATTTCTGGTCATCGGATCGCCCGATCCTGCTGATCGGCCATTTGCCGACGCTCTTCTCGAGCGGGTAAGGACCGCCGGCCTCTCTGCGTCGATCCGCTTTCCCGGCTTTATCGACAATCTTCAAGGTCAACTGGCAGGTCTCGACCTGGTGGTGATCCTCTCCGAAAACGAAGCCTTCTCCCTTGTCCTCGTCGAAGCAATGGCCGCCGGACTGCCTGTCATCGCCACTCGAGTTGGTGGCATGGCCGAGATTCTCCTGGACCAGCAGACCGGCGTCTTCATCGAACGCTCCCCGACCGCTCTCACCGCAGCTATCGGCAAGCTCGCCCGCGATCCCAACCTGCGACGCCAGCTCGCCGTCAGGGCCCGGGAGGAGGTGCAGCGACGTTTCTCGCGGAAGAACGTCATCGACCAGATCGAGCAGCTGCTCATCTGTTCCCCCACTCCCGGTTCCTGACCGGCCAGATCGCTAGGCGAAGGCCTTTCGCAGGACCTCAAGGCTCTTCGGCACGGCCAGATCGGCGGCCTCTTTGCCCTCCATCTCCAGGGAGACATATCCCTTGAAGTTGGCATTACGCAGGATTCCCGCGATCTTCTTGTAGTCGAGATCGCGCGTGTAGTAGTGGCCTCCACCATAATAGGTCTTTGCCTGAACCACCATCGCGTGTGGCGCGAGCTGCTCGAGTTGTGAATATGGATCACCGACAAAGTTGCCGGTATCGAGATTGATCGAGAGCCACGGCGAGTTGACTCCCTTGTAGATTCTGAGCAGTCCATCAACCTGGGTCGTCAGCCCCCAGTGGTTCTCCAGTGCCAGGACTACCCCAGCCTGCTCGGCGTGCGGCAGGCACTGGTTGATCGAATCGATGCACCAGTTGAAGGCATCATCATCCTTGTAGCCGGGAAGCGGCTCCTCCTTGCCTCCCGCATCGAGCATCTTCTGGAAATCGGGAATCGTTCCCCACCGACCGGAATTGAGGCGGATCGCCGGACAGCCAAGTTGTACCGCAAGGTCGATACAGCGCTTCGTATGATCGATATGCTCCTTCCGCTTTGCCGCATCGGGCCAGACAAAGTTCTGATGAATTGAGAGAAAGAAGAGATCGAGGCCCAGCGAGAAGGCGAGGCGTTTCAGATTGTTGACATACTTTCGATCTTCATTCTCCATCTGGCGGTGCAGGATCTCGACACCGTCAAACCCAAGCCTGGCGGCATTCTCGATCACCTTCTCGATCGGATACTTGACCTTGTCAAAATGCCAGTATGAGTAGGTCGACACACCGATCCTGATCGGTGGCTTTGAGCCTGAACCTGCTGCCGGGGGACTGGACAACTCCGCCCCTCTCATCACTCCCTCCAGGGGAAGGGCACTCATCATTCCGGCCCCGAGCGCCTGCTGCAGCATCTCTCGTCTTGTCTGCTTCATATGCCTCCTCTTCACGGCTGCACCTCCAGTTTGCTCTCCCTAGGGTGAGCCAGAATCACATTTTTCAGAAATTAGGGTATACCTGCAAATAATCAAAACAACGAAAAACAGGCGGGATGATCCCTACTGGACCATTGCGTCCAGATGATGGAGCCATTCCGCCTGTTCGTCAATCGAAAATGGAACGTGAAAGAGAGAACTTGCATCCCGCTCTGCTCTTGAGCAGGGAATGAGACAATAAACACCCCAACCACCGGATCTTTTGATCCGGTGGTCAGTCCGAACATATCCTGTCAACCATCGGTAACGGTGCGCCGCGACAGGGGGGAGATGCTACTCCCATCCGTCATCGACTCCGTCGTTCCTCATCCGACTCAGTATCGGAAGATGAAGTCTTCCACGACGTGCTCACGCGACGGAACTCCGACGAGGAAGAAGGAGATCGATCCGATGCTGTTCCCTTCGGAGAAATTGGTCGTGTTGAAGACGAGATTGAGGAACCCCGCCATATCAGGGTGCATGGAGGCGACGATATCCTGTTTGTAGATCGTCTTGAATGCCTCTTCCTTGATCGGCGGCGCCATGGATGGGGGCAGGGTCAGGTTGGCAATTTTGAGTCGGCTGAAACTGCTGCCCGTGTTTGTTGTCTGGTAGTTGTCGCTGAAGATCATCAGTCCGGTCAGAACCGCCGGTGACTCGGTCAGGTCGATCGACAAGCTGACGACGGTGACGCGGATCGTCCCCACTCCGGGAATCTCCTTCTGCAGAAAGAGCCCTCCCGCGGTGTTGATCTCTCCAATTACCTGGACCCGGTCAATGGCCCCTGCGACAATCGGGAACCGCCAGGACTGGCTCCTCAGGCTCGCCGATCCAATACTGCCCAGATTGATGCTGTTATTGATGAAGACCTGCTTCCAGAAAGCCTGGCTCATCTCAATCTTCATCTGACCATCACCAATGATGTATGTCTTGTCAGCCGGGTCATATGTTCCCTGGGCGTGGGCTGATTGGTTAAAGCCGACCATCAGGGCAAATAGCATCAGGATGAGGACTTGGCTCTTGGTTCTTCTCATTGATATGTTCTCCTTGATCCATTTTATTGGAACTCCACTCTACTGGAATTCCTCGTACTTCACAGAGTTTGGCGAGAATCCTCTCTTGCCGGTTCGCCTGCTTGAAGATGACTCTTCAGGATCAGACCTGACTCTCTCTTCAGCTTGTCAGGCTGCGATCTGGCGGACAGTCTCACCATTGCTTGATTAACTTGTCAACCAGACGGCCAATGGTCGGCCATTGGCCGATCGACCAATCATTACGATAGGTCGCATCGTCCGTGGCCCCTTCGATCTCTCATCCTGCTGACAAGCACCAGACCCCCACCCACTATCAGGGCCTGCCGGGAGCATCTGCGGGGCGATGAAGTCCGGACAGTTACTTTTACGACCGGACTGTTCCGTCATCAACATGATTACAGTGGGATAATACCTGTGAGCTGACGCCTGTGTGAAGGCTACGCTGAATGACGGAAATTTAGACAGTTCTGTCCTTTGATATCTGAATTAATCCAGAGACTTGCCAGTAATTATGTTGCAGACTCCCAGGACAACCGGCAAATCTGGCGGGGTATAATCATTCCAGAGTCAAAATCAAGCTAGTTCAGATATGTGTCGTATCGGTTGCAATTATGTTACGTTTCCGTGTCATACATTTTGGCTACTCATCTGAAGTCATTGCAAACATTAGAGATAGTAGCATTCCACCAGATTAAAGTTGACAAAGTTGCTCAACCAAGTCTGTCAAGATTGTCACGATACCAGTCGAGCGTAAGGCGGAGACCGGCTTCGAGAGAGATCGCTTCGTTCCACCCGAGTCGCGCGGAGGCCTTGTGAGCAGAGAGGTACTGGGCATCGATTTCACGATCGATCTTCTCTTTGAGAAGGATCTGAGGGGAGATGCGACCCTCGAGACCGGCGACACGGATCATGAGATTGACAAAGTCGAGGATGGAGATGGGAGAGTCGGCCCCGAAGTTGAAGGCCTCGCCGCGGGTCTGGTCGATCTGTTCGGCAAGGAGAAGGTAACCACGGGCGACGTCCTCGACGTGGACAAATTCGCGAATCGGAGTCCCGTCACTGCGGATAATTGGAGCCTCACCGCGCAGGAGGGAGAGAAGGGTCCCTGGAACGATGCGCGAGAGGTTGAGGTCACCGGGGCCATAGATATTGGCAAAGCGCGAGACTGCGACCGGAAGTTGGTAGGAGAGGGCGAAAGAGCGGGCGATGATATCGGTGCAGGCCTTGGAGGCGTCGTAAGGATAAAGTCCGTGAAGCGGGTGCTCTTCGGTGTAGGGAAGTTCCTGGTGGCTGCCATAGGCCTTGTCGCTGGAGGCGACGACGACGCGTTTGACCGTCGGAACGAGCCGGCATGCCTCGAGCAGCATGTAGGTTCCGCGGATGTTTGTCTCAAAAGTCGAGATGGGGGAGCGGTTGGCTACCCCGACGATCGCCTGTGCCGCCAGATGGAAGACCGCTTCGATCTCGTACTCGTTGAGAATACGCTGCATGAGCGGGAGGTCCTCGATCGAGCCAGTGACGGTCGTGATCCGGGAGCGGAGGTCGAAGAGGTCGAGAGGGTTGATACGGATGGCGTCACGCTGGAGACAGACGACCGTTGCCCCCTGCTCGACCAGCATCCGGGTGACGTGGGCCCCGACAAAACCGGCAGCTCCGGTGACGAAAGCGGTGCGATTCTTCCAAAAGCTGGTCATGGCGGATGAGATCTCCTTCGGGGCTATTCCCAGAGTTTCCAGGGGGCGCGCTGGGACTCCCAGAGCTGGTTGAATTCAAGATTGTCCTTATAAGTGTCCATGCATTTCCAGAACCCGTCGTGGCGGTAGGCGACGAGCTGGCCCTCGGCTGCGAGTCGGCGGAGTGGTTCACGTTCGAGGATCGCGTCGGGGGTAAGGTACTCGAGGACCCGCCGGTTGAAGACAAAGAAACCACCGTTGATCCAGTCGTTCATGACCGGTTTCTCCTCAAACTCACGGACCAGACCGTCTGAGTCGAGCCGGATGATACCGAAGTTGGAGTGAGGCCGGACAGCACAGAGAGTGGCAACCCGGCCATGGGCGTGGTGGAATTGGAGCAGGCGACGCAGATCGATGTCGGCGAGTCCATCGCCGTAGGTGGCGCAGAAGGTCTCTTCACCATCGAGATAGGGAGCAACCTTGAGGATGCGACCGCCGGTGTTGGTGTCGAGCCCGGTTCCGGCAAAGGTGATCGACCAGCAGTCGGATGGACGCTGGTGTTCAGTGAGTCGAGGCTGGCCCTCCGAAGTTGTCTCGAGCGTAAAATCGCTCGAGAGCCAGCGGTGTTCAAGAAAGTAGCGCCGGATGCTGTCACCGAGATAGCCGAGACAGAGGACAAAGTCGCGCAGGTCGTGATGAGCATAGAGTTTGAGAAGATGCCAGAGGATCGGTCGTCCTCCGATCTCGATTAGTCCTTTCGGGACTGAGACTCCATGTTCACCAAGTCTTGTTCCGCGTCCGCCGCAGAGGATGACCGTCTTCATTGCTTGAATCCCTCCGTTTCTGCTCTTTTCCGCCCGAGCTCCCAGACCTTGGCATATTTGAGGAAGACACTGTAAGCGGTGAACATGGCTATGATCAATCCGGGAATGCCATCCCTGAATCCTTGTTTGATGATCCAGGTGCGGATGAAGGCGGCAATGGGCAGGACGAGAAGATCGAGAGTTCTGGTGCGACGGCCGTTATTGAAGAGGTAGCCAGCGGCGAGAGTGGTGTAGGAGTCGAGCACCAGGTGATGTTCACTCAGATCGCGTTTGGTGTAATGGAGCAGCTCTCCATCCAGTCTCCCGAGTCGCCCATTGACCCGTGCCGTCTCGTGTGGTGCGACGCCATCCCAGTAGCTGGCCTCCTTGCGGTAGAGGCGCATCTGATAATCGGGGTACCAGCCGGAGTGGGCGATCCAGCGCCCCTGGTAGAGGGTGCGACGGGCGATCCGAAAGCCATCCGGGAGGGTACCGGATGGCCGCAGTCGCAGTTCGGCAATCGCCCCGCGCAGCTCCGGTGTGACACGTTCATCGGCATCGATCCAGAAGATCCAGTCGCCGGTCGTCATCGAATCTGCATATTCGTGCTTGTCACGGTAGCCCTGGAAGGGGCGGTTGAAGATCCGGTCGGTGTAGCGGCGGGCGATCTCGACGGTTCGATCGGTCGAGTCGGAGTCGACGATGACGATCTCATCCGCCCAGTCGAGCGTTTCGCAGAGGGCGGCGATATTCTCCTCTTCATTGCGGACGATGATCGAGGCCGAGATCTTCATGCGATGAGACTCCGCAGGGCGATGAGACTCCGCAGGGCAAGCCCGGTATGAGATTTCCGCTGGCGGGCGATGGCTTCCGGAGGCCCTTCGGCGACCAGTCTGCCCCCGGCCTCGCCGCCTTCCGGCCCCAGATCGACAATCCAGTCGGCCGATTTGATGATATCGAGGTTGTGTTCGATGATGATGACCGTGTTGCCGAGCGAAACGAGTCGCTGTAGAACCTCGAGAAGACGGCGGACATCTTCGAAATGGAGACCGGTCGTCGGTTCATCGAGGATGTAGACCGTCCGGCCGGTGGCCCGGCGTGAAAGTTCACGGGCAAGCTTGATTCGCTGCGCCTCTCCACCCGAGAGGGTCGTCGCTGACTGTCCGAGACGAATGTAGCCCAGCCCGACTTCACAGAGAGTCTGGAGCTTCTGACGGATCTGCGGATGGGCATCGAGCAGTTCGCGTGCCTCCTCGACGGGAGTGTCGAGAAGCTGGGCGATGTTACGGCCCTGGTAACGGACGTCCAACGTCTGGCGATTGTAACGTCTGCCGCGACAGACCTCGCAGGTCACATAGACGTCGGGCAGGAAGTTCATCTCGATCCTCTTCAGCCCATCGCCCTGGCAGGCTTCGCAGCGCCCCCCCTTGACATTGAAGGAGAATCGGCCGGGTAGATATCCCCGCTCGCGGCTCTCTGGCAGCATCGAGTAGAGCTCACGGATCGGGGTGAAGAGGCCGGTATAGGTTGCCGGGTTGGAGCGCGGAGTCCGACCAATCGGTGACTGGTCGATCTCGATCACCTTGTCGATCAGCTCGAGCCCCTCGATCGAGCCGTGGGGAGCGGGTTCGGCAAGGCTGCGGTAGATTCTTCGTGACAGCGCCCGGTAGAGGATGTCACCAACCAGCGTCGATTTGCCAGCTCCTGAGACTCCGGTGACGACCGTCAGCAGACCGAGGGGAATGGTGACATCGATGCCTTTGAGGTTGTTGGCCGTCGCATTGCGGACGATCAGCGCCTGAGCGGTTGGCTGGCGTCGCGCTGCCGGCGGTTCGATGCGCAGTTGGCCAGCCAGATACTGCCCGGTG
The DNA here is from genome assembly GCA_903862855.1 of uncultured Acidobacteriota bacterium. GTDB lineage: Bacteria > Acidobacteriota > Blastocatellia > RBC074 > RBC074 > CAIOZW01. The sequence goes on along the minus strand of CAIOZW010000017.1, from coordinate 7,098 downwards.
ATCGAGTCTGGATACCCGGCAATCTGATCAGGAGTTCCGGAGGCGACGACCTCACCGCCGTGGGTTCCTGCTCCGGGACCGATATCGATCACATAATCGGCCCGACGGATCGTCTCCTCATCATGCTCGACGACAAGGACCGTGTTGCCAAGATCACGCAGACTGGTCAGCGTCCCGAGGAGTCGCTCGTTGTCACGCGGGTGGAGTCCGATTGATGGCTCGTCGAGAACGTAGAGCACACCGCGCAATTGCGAACCGATCTGGGTCGCGAGCCGGATTCGTTGCCCCTCTCCTCCCGAGAGGGTCGCGGCCGGACGGTCGAGCGCCAGATAGCCGAGGCCAACCGACTTCAGAAAGGCGAGACGGTCGCGAATCTCTTTGAGGATACCTCCGGCAATCTGCTCTTCACGACCGTTGAGTCGAAGCGTTCGAAAGACCTCCTCCGCCTCATCGATCGGCAGCGCAGCATACTGGGCGATAGAGAGTCCGTCGATCCGGACCGCCAGAGATTCCGGCTGAAGCCGCGCACCCTCGCAGGATCGACAGACTACCTGCGAGACCATCGATTCGATCGCCGCCCGCTTCTTCTCCGACCAGGTCTCACCATCGCTCTGCTGCATGCGCTTCAGCGTTTCGGTCAGGATGTGGGTCACGCCGTGCCACTTCATGAGAAAGCTTCGCGGGCCTGATCGAAATTGGATCTTTTCGCGCAGCCCATGAAACCAGGCCTCGCGAACCCGCTTCGGGAGCTTCGCAAAGGGTGTCGCCAGGTCGATCTCGAAATGGCGGGCGACGGAGAGAAGCCCTTCGTGGAGATAGACGTCAGTTGTCGGGTCAGATTCGCGTGTAAAGTGAATCTCGCGGAGTGGCAGCGACTCGTCTGGAACAATCCGCTCCGGATCGACCTCCGCTCTCATTCCAAGTCCATGACATTCGCGGCAGGCACCATAGGCTGAATTGAAAGAGAATGAACGAGGCTCGAGCTGGGGGATCGAGATGCCACAGTCGACGCAGGCCATCCGCTCGGAGTAGAGCCGCTCCTCTCCGTCAACGATCGAGATGACGACCAGGCCATCGGTCAGCCGTGTCGCCGTGCGCACCGACTCCTCGAGACGCTGGGCGATCCCGCTCTTGATGAGGAGCCGATCGACCACTACCTCAATGGTATGGTTGCGCCGCTTGTCGAGGCTGATATCGTCATCAAGCGTCTGCATCTCACCATCGATCCGCGCCCGGGTGAAGCCAATCTTGCGCACCTTCTCCAGCTCTTTGCGGAACTCACCCTTGCGCCCCCTGACGATCGGCGCAAGAATCATGACCCGCTCACCCTCCGGCAGCTCCTTCAGATTGCGGATGATCTGGTCGGTCGACTGACTGGAGACAGGTTTCCCGCAAGAGTGGCAGTGCGGCTGGCCGATCGAGGAGAAGAAGAGGCGCAGATAGTCGTAGATCTCGGTCACTGTGCCGACCGTCGAGCGCGGGCTGCGGCTGGTCGTCTTCTGTTCGATCGAGATGGCCGGCGAGAGACCCTCTACTGCGTCGACATCAGGCTTTTCGAGCTGCTCGAGAAACTGCCGTGCATAGGCTGAGAGCGATTCGACATAGCGGCGCTGCCCTTCGGCATAGATCGTATCGAAGGCAAGGGACGACTTTCCCGACCCGCTCAGCCCCGTCACGACGGTCAGCTGATTCCGCGGAATCTCGAGATTGATATTCTTCAGATTGTGCTGTCGCGCTCCCCGGACCGTGATTCTGTTTATCGCCATATCTTCAGTGTCACAAAATCAATAAGATCAACGATTCAATGAGATCAGATTCTGTCAGAAAGATCATGCTGTAGTCATGCGGATCTGAATAAACAGTTATCATAGCCGAGAGACTTGAGGCACGCAAACGGCCGTTCAACTCAGCAGTTGCGCGGCTTCGAGTTCCGCCGGATTATTGAGATTGGCAAAGAGATGCGGGTTGTCAGGATCCTCAAAGGTGATCAGAGTTGTCCGGATCTGCGAGAAAATATGATCGAATTTGAGCTGACCCGACTCGATCTGTCGGGTTACTACCGGGAGGATCGATGTCGAGTAGGCTCCCGGCAGTGGCTGACGAAATCTGTTCTGATGGTTGACAATCGTCGCCTCTGCGCCAGTCTCGGTGTGGTCACGGAGAAGCTGTTCGAGCAGCCTGAGAGTCAAAAAGGGCATATCGCAAGGGAGGAGCAGGATCGCCGGAGGAGTGGCAGCCGGATTGGCCGTCAATTTGTCCGTCAATTTGTAATGATAACGGAGGGCGGTCGCCAGGCCGCCAAGGGGCCCGTGATGATCGTAATCATCGGCAATCAGGTCGAGCCCGAACTGCACCGCCAGACTCCGGTAAGGCTGACTGGTGATCTGATCGGGGTGGAGAATCAGTGAGACCTCTGCAGAGAAGGATCTGGAGAGATCGATCATCCGCCGGATGAGCGGCTGCCCCTGGAACTCGACGAAAGCCTTGTCGACACCCATTCGCCGGCTTCGGCCACCGGCAAGAATGGTGACCGGAGTCACCTCACGGCCGATTACTCGATCCATCCCCTCGCCACCCCTTTCTTCCTTTTTCATGCTATATTCCTTCTTCAAATCATAATTCAGCGTGAGGTGCTCAACAATGAAACGTCTGACATTCCTGCTCTTCGTGGCCGGGCTGCTTGCTGCCGGAGTCCTCGGGCAGACTACCCAGGGGCGACAGTCGGAAAAGTTCTTTCCGATTGAAGACCTCCGGCCGGGGATGAAGGCGATCGGTTACACGGTCTTTGTCGGCCATGAACCGGAGCCCTTCGAGCTGGAGATTCTCGGTGTTCTGAAGGGCTTCCCGAACCCGGGGCAGTCGGCGGTACTGAGTCGGCTGGTCGGTGAGCGGATGAACCATGTCGGTGTCTTTCAGGGGATGAGCGGAAGTCCGGTCTTTGTCAACAATCGCCTTGTCGGGGCGGTTGCCTTCGGATACCAGTTTGCGAAGGACCCGATTGCCGGGATTACGCCGATCCAGCAGATGATCGACCTCTTCGAGACGGGACGCAAGTCGTCCGAGCGCTCGACCTCACTCGATGATTCACACCCCTCTCGAATCGAATTCGCGAAACTTCTCGCCGTCAGCGATAAGCTCGATCTGCAGGGATTTGCGGGCACGCCGTCGGTCAATGCCGGTCCGAATCTGGTGCCGATCTCGACGCCGCTGGCCGTCTCGGGAATTGCCCCGGAGATCCTCGAGCGGTTTGCGCCATTCTTCCGGGCCAATGGTCTCAACCCGGTGGCCGGCATCGCCGGGGCGGCTCCGGTGAGTGAACTGAAGAGGATCGATAACGAGACGCTCAAGCCTGGTTCGACCGTGGTCGTTCCACTGATTCGTGGCGACTACTCGGTCTCGGCAGCCGGGACGGTAACCTGGCGGGACGGGCAGCGGATCTATGCCTTTGGCCATCCGTTCCTCTCACTCGGTCTCTCCGATTTTCCAATGCACGAAGGTGAGGTCGTGACGGTCCTCTCCTCGACGGCCAGCTCATTCAAGCTCAGTTACCCGACCGGGATGGTCGGTGTCGTCCGCGGAGACCGCTCGACCGGGATATATGGTGAACTTGGGGCGGCCCCACGGATGATCCCGATCGAGATCAACCTCGTGACCAGTCGCGGTGAACGACGCCGTTTCACTTTCGATGTCATCGCCGACCGGTTCCTCACTCCGGTACTCATGCAGATGACACTCATTTCGACCATCTCATCGACGGAGCGAATCATCGGTGACTCGACCCTCCTGATCAATGGCACGATCCGACTCCGCAATCAGGAGCCGATCCGGACTGAGAATCGGATCTCCGTATCACTCAACGCACCAATCTCGGCGGCGATTGCCGCAACCCAGCCGGTCAGTACGATCATGGGAAGCGGATTTACCGGGCTCGACGTGGAAAAGATCAGTTACGATATCGTCTCCCGGGATCTGCGGCAGACCGGACAGCTTGACCGACTCTGGATTGGTCGAACCGAGCTCCGGCGGGGCGAGACGGTCGAGATCCAGGCCTTTGCGCGCAGCGAGGGGGGGCGTGAGCATCTGGAGCGGTTTCAGGTCACCATTCCGACTGACGCTCCACTCGGGGCGCTGACGCTTCTTGTCGGAGATGGATCGGTCATGCAGTCGAGCGATCCCCGGACCGGCTTTACACCCAAGTCTCTCGACCAGCTCGTTCGCGGAATCAACCAGCTCCGTCGCGCCGGTCGGCTCTATGTCCGGCTCAGTCAAGGCGTAACCGGGGCGATGATTCGCAATGAAGAGATGCCGGGTCTGCCACCATCGGTGCTTGCGACTCTTGGCTCCGACCGCATCACGGGAGGGTTCACGCTCACCTCGAGCCGCATTCTCGTCGAGAAGGAGCTTCCACCGGCCGACCTCGTCATCAGCGGGCAGCGCTCGCTCAATATCAACATCGTTGAATGAGACCGACGGGGACTTTTGGCACCGGACGCAAATTTAACCTTTGTCGCACAACTCCCCGGCTAATCCCCGGCACAACATTGACCGGCGCCGGGTGCGCGTCTTGACCCCACCGGGCTCTTACGGACTGAAAATCATGACCTTATCGAAATCAATTGCCGTTCTCCTCGTTATCCTCCTCATCCTCACCGGCATTATCGAAGTGACAGCCGGGGGGCCACTCTTCTGGCGGATCGACCGGTTCAGCGAATCCGGTCGGGGAGAACTGCGGGGAATCACGATCGATGGACGCGGCGCGGCAACACTTGCGCCAGCAGTGCGCGAGGTCTTCGATACCCGGCAGGCCTACATCTGGTCGGCCATTGCCGATCAGACCGGGAACATCTATCTCGGAACAGGGAACGAAGGGCGAGTCTTCCGAGTCGATCCGGCAGGTCGCGGTGAACTGCTCTACCAGACGCCGGAACTGAGCGTAATGGCATTGGCCGTCGATGCCCGCGGGCTCATCTATGCCGGGAGCTCACCTGATGGAAAAGTCTATCAGATCACCCGGAACGGTGAGGCACGGGTCTTCTTTGAACCAAAATCGAAATATATCTGGGCCCTTGCCTTCGATCCACAGGGGCGGTTGCTCGTCGCGACGGGGGAGAAGGGGATCCTCTACCGCGTCGATCCGGATGGTCGATCGACGATCCTCGCCACTCTCGGGCAGTCCAACCTGACCTCGATGCGGATCGACCGTGCAGGAAACATTCTGCTCGGCACCGATCCGGGGGGAATGGTGGTTCGAGTCTCACCGGAGGGGAAGGTCTTTACGCTCTTCGATTCAGAACAGCGAGAGATTCACGATCTTGCGCTGGTGACCGGAGCGGGTGGTGAGGAGATGATTCTTGCCCTCGCCCTGGCCGATTCGGCCGGGAGCGGAGCTGCCACCTCGGCGGCCGCCCCGCCACCGTCAGGCTCCTCATCAGCTGCACTCGAGGGGAGCGTTACCGTGACCCTCAGCGATGTGCAGGTCGTCGATGCGACGGCCCCAGGAGGAGGCAACTCATCTGGTAGCTCATCGGGAAGCTCCACGGGCCAGGCAAAGAGTCTTCTCTACCGGATCGCTCCAGATGGTTCCTGGCAGACCATCTGGGAGTCTCGCGATGCGGCCGGGTTTTCGATTTTGCCACCGAGTGACGGCCGGCTGCTGCTTGGACTCGGGCGTAGAGACGCCGGCAGTGAGAGGGGAAGGATTCTCACCCTTGGTCTCGACGGTCAGCCCGAGGCGGGAACCCTGCTCACTCTGCCTGAGGGCCAGGTTGCGCGAATCGTCCAGACCTCCGGCCAGAGCCAGATCAGAACATATGCCGCCTCGTCAAATCTCGGCAAACTCTTCGCCGTTGGTCCGGCAAACCTCGACGAAGGCGTCGTCACCGGCAATGTCCTCGACTCGATCCATCACGCCAATTGGGGAGAGTTGTCCTGGACTGGAGATGGCCGGGTCGAGTTTCAGACCCGCAGCGGCAATACCTCCAATCCCGACCAGACCTGGAGTGAATGGTCCCGTCCCCTTACCACCCCGCGCAGCGTTCGGCTCGAGAGTCCACCCGCCCGTTACCTGCAGTGGAGAGCCACTCTCCGCCGGCAGGCCGATGGCCCCGCGCCGTTCCTTCGGGAGGTGACCATCCACTACCTGCCGCGCAATCTGGCGCCGCGGCTGACCTCGTTGTCGACACTGCCGGTTGGTGTCGCCCTCCAGCCTCCCCCTCCGCAATCGACCGAGGGAATCCCGGCAGCGCTTCAGAATGAGGCTCTGGTCGTCACCAATGCCATGTCCATGCCCCCGCGGCGGGTCTTTCAGCAGGGAGCCCTCTCCCTGCAATGGCAGGCGGAGGATCGCAATGGCGACCTGCTCGAGTACAATGTCCTCTACCGCCCGGCGGCCGGGTCCGAATGGTACACCCTTCGCAGCGGGTTGCGTGACAACTACCTGACCATCGATTCCCGCGAACTCCCAGATGAGAGCTACCAGTTTCGACTCGTCGTCAGCGATCGCCTTGCCAATCCCGTCTCCCTCGCGCTCACCGGATCCCGCGAGACCGAGGTGGTTGCCATCGACAACAGCTCTCCGGATTTGTCGCTCAAGGTTGAGAGTGTCGCCTCAAACCGGGCCACTATCCGCGCGACAGCCACCGATCGGACGACGGTTATCCGCCGGGCCGAATATCAGCTCGATGGCGGAGCATGGCTCCCGGTATTTCCTACGGATGGGCTCGCCGATTCACTTCGCGAGGAGTTTATTCTGACTCTCGATCTGCCTGATCGTCGTCCTCATCTCGTCGCCTTGCGTGTCTTTGACGCCAACTCCAACATTGCAATCAGCCAGATCACGGTTGGATCCCGATAAGGGGAAGGCTGAAAGGAGAATCTGTCAAATGTACCTTCGATCGCTCGTCGCTCTGCCAGCCCTGATGGCGCTTCTCTCATTTGGCATCGCTGCCCAGGTCGTTTCCAATCGGGGGCTCACGGCTCCCGATCTTGAATCCGCCCGGACCCTCGTCGCAGAAGTCGGCGGACCAACGGCGACCTTTGTCTATGCCAATCGGTTCGACCCGGTCACCACTGGTACATTCGATTCTCTCCTCGTCATCT
>CAIOZW010000016.1 GCA_903862855.1 uncultured Acidobacteriota bacterium | reverse complement strand
CATGCCAAGGATCTCTCCCTTGCCATAATAGTTGATGGTGAAGCGCCCATAACTTGATCCTCCACCGTAGGTCAGCCAGGTAACCGTACTCGCATCGGAGACCGAGACCCACTGCCGGGCCTCATTGCCCTGTAACTGGCGAATGTTACCAGCCATGCCGCGCAGATACTCCTCATCCGTCAGCAGACCGGCCCGACGTGCATGCAGATCACCATAGTAACTGGTGATCCCCTCCGCTACCCAGAGCTCGCGAATATACTGCTCTCGGCTGTAATCGTATGGCAGCAGTCCAGCGGGTCGAATCCGTTTCACGTTCCAGCTGTGGAAGTGCTCGTGCGAGGTGACACCGACAAGTGCTCGCGGATCGGCTGGCATCGAACCGAGCATGACATTGGTCGAATTCTCATGCTCGAGCGCACCCCCGCCACGCCCACCGATGACATAGAGCACCCAGTATTCATCGTAGGGCAGCCCGCCAAACATCTTCCCCTGTGATTCGATGACCCGGCTCACGTAACTCTTCAGCTTCTCGGCATTCTCAGGGCTCACCTGACCCTTTGGATCGACGACGATCTGGATCGTTTTACCGAGGGCACTTGTCGTGAACTGATCAAAGTCTCCGAGAATTGTCGGCGCATCAACCAGCTGGTCAAAGTCACGCGCCGCGAAAGTATTGCGTCCTGCGCCTCGTTTCAGACCGGTCGCCACTCTCCAATTGTCAGGAATATCGAAGCTCAGTGTTGAGGGCGTATCGGTCGTGTGGCCGGGAACATAGAGAAAGATGTTGGTACCGACAAAGAAACCCCGCTGAGACGTCAACTCTGACCCGTTGACGGCGAGGTTGTTGGCATAATAGTCATATTCGACCGTCAGTTCGCGGTTTCCACGGGTCTCGATACGATAGGTCTGCTTGTCGAGCGCCTTCAGCGACAGTCGCTCCCCTTTGACATGGGCGTGCAGCTTGACCAGATTTGCCGCATATGGCCGAATCGTGTACCAGCCGGGAGTCCACGAGGGCAGCGCGAGATCGAGAGTCCTCTCCTTGAGCCCCGTTACCTCGATCGTGATGTGGTAAAGATGATTCACCGGATCTGCGACCTTCATCCGGTAATCGAGACGTGGGCCATTCTGGGCCTGCACTGTCAAAGCAAGCAGTACGGCCAGAACGATCGCGTGGCAGACAAATCGACCAGATATCCTGAACTTCATGTTATAAATCTCCAGAAATGAGTGCTTGTCAAAGAGACTGCTGGAAGTGATCAGGATCGAAACTTTCCTCTCGACTGTCGCCCGGCCATTTTCGGCTGACAATCCCTGGCAGTCTTTGCCGACTCCACCAAGCGCATCGACAAGTTTTCACGACCGTAATCGTAAAGCTCAAACCCTGTCCATCAATTGTGCGCCGTTGCCGGCGATAGTACTATGACCCCCCATGATCGGCAAGAAAATCAGTGAGAAGACCCGCATCTCTCCGGCACTGCCGGAAGAGATCGTGGCGCGGACAATACTTACGCCAACCACCGGATATCTCAAAGGTTACACCCACACGCTCAATGCCTATCAGGGCTGTGCCTTTGGCAAAGGATCTTGTCCCTTCTGCTATGTCAGAGCCATGCCGATCCAGCGCTTCGCCACAACCCCTTGGGGATCCTGGGTCAAGGCAAAGATCAACGCCCCACTGCTGCTCGAGTCCGAGCTTGGCAAGGCTCGCAGACAAGGGACATTTGGCAGGCTGCGCATATTCATGAGTTCGGCCACCGACCCTTATCAGGGAGCTGAAGCTCGACTCCGCCTCACCCGTCAAATCCTGCACGTCTTCGCTGAGAGTGGTGATTTTGGTCTGCTCGTCATTCAGACAAGATCTCCGCTCGTCGAACGTGATCTCGATCTTCTGCAGCAGCTTGGAGCACGGGTCATCGTCAGCCTGACCGTCGAGACCAATCGTGAGGATATCCGCCGATCGATCACTCCGACCTCACCATCAATCGCTCGTCGGTTACTCACCCTCGAGAGACTGCGTGATGCCCACATCCCTGCTCAGGCGGCACTCAGTCCTCTACTCCCCTGCGATCCTCCGATCCTGGCCGACCTGATCGCAAGCCGTGTCTCGCGTGTCGTTGTCGATACACTGATCGATGGCGACGGAGCTCGTGGCCAACGAAGTCGTTCACTTGGTCTGCCCGAACTGCTCTCCTCGATCGGTTATCCCGAGTGGTTCCACTCACCTGCCCACGAGCAACTGATTGGGATTCTCCGATCCCGACTCGGTGATCTCAATGTCGGATTCGGCGAAGTTGGTTTCAATTCCCTCCCAAATCGACACAACCAAGACCAACTTTGACCAACCTCCCGGCTGTTTATCCAGCTATAAAAAAGTATGATTAAAATTTTTCAATCGTTGCGATTTCGATAAAATTTTTATACGATACGCTTTGATGAGGTGATCTCCTTTGACATTTCAAATGGTTCATCGAATAGCATAACCTAACGGTTGATCAAGGATCTTCAGCGAGGTACTGTTCCGATGCAATCGAGATGTCATGGGTCTTCATCGGTACCTACTCACTAGCGTCAACGGTGATGCGCCGACATTCTATACGGTGTCAATTCAAGCTTGCGCGATCGATGATTAGAGAGCGGGATAATCAGAAACTACTGAAGCAGATTTGTTCGTTCTTTTGT
>CAIOZW010000015.1 GCA_903862855.1 uncultured Acidobacteriota bacterium | reverse complement strand
CTTGAATCGAAGGACCGTGCCGCGCTCGAAGAGGCCTTTACGGCACTGCTCACCCGACTCGATCCGGCGCAGATCCACGAGACTGCCACTCAGTAGTTTGACGAAGTGACCGGTCCTCCGCGACAGGCTGAGGATGGAGAGCGACCATGATACGGAGAGGGATGAGAGACAGACTTCTGAAAACCTGCCTGACCGCCTCGGCAAGTATTCTGCTGATCATCTTCATTGAAAAGGCCGGGGGCCAGGTACGACCACCGCAACCCGATATCCCACCGATCACGGTTACCAATGTAGCGACGCTGGCCGGTTTGACCCATCGCACGGTCTACGGCGGTACGGAGCGAAATCGTTATCTTCTCGAGACAACCGGCTGCGGACTCGCCTGGATCGACTACGATCGTGATGGCTGGCTCGACCTCTTCTTCGTCAATGGCTCGCGACTCGAGGGCTATCCGAAAGGCCCTGGTAAGGAGGAGCCGCCCGTCTCGCGGCTCTACCGCAACAACCGTAATGGCACATTCACCGAAGTGACCAAAGCGGCCGGTGTCGGCTTTCACGGCTGGGGACAGGCCGTTTGCGCTGGAGATTACGATAACGATGGGTTTGACGATCTCTTTGTGACCTACTACGGACGGAACATTCTCTGGCGGAACAATGGCAACGGAACCTTCAGCGATGTCGCGATCAAGGCTGGTGTCGCCGGAACACGCAACCGCTGGAACTCGGGAGCCGCCTTTCTCGATTACGACCGCGATGGACGGCTCGACCTCTTCGTTGCCAACTACATCGAGATGGATCTGAAGACCGCACCGACTCCGGAGAGTGGACCGTGCCTCTACAAGGGACTGATGGTCGCCTGCGGCCCGGCCGGGCTGACCGGCGCCCGCAACATCCTCTATCACAATGATGGCAACGGACTCTTCCGGGAGGTGACGGAGAAGTCGGGAATTCTCGCCACTACCGGAACCTATGGGCTGGGTGTGCTGACCTCGGACTTCGATAACGATGGCTGGACCGACATCTACGTCGCGAACGACTCCGCTCCGGCGACGCTCTATCGCAACAACCACGACGGGAGCTTCACCGATATCGCCGCCGAGGCCGGTGCGGCCTACAGCGGCGAGGGTAAGCCGCAGGCGGGCATGGGCGTCACGGCGGCCGATTTCGATGGTGACGGCTGGCTCGATATCTTCAAGACCAACTTCTCCGGTGATACCTCGACCCTCTACCGCAACCTGGGAACCAGGCTGGGTGGCCTCGTCTTTGATGACGCCACCTTCCCGAGCGGAATCGGACTCAACACCCGCTGGCTGGGCTGGGGCTGCGGATTCATCGATATCGACAACAATGGCTGGCGTGACATCCTGCTCGTCAATGGTCACGTCTACCCGGAAGTGGTCAGGTTGAACAACGAGTCTGGATACGCCCAGCGCAAAATCCTCTACCAGAACCTTGGCAATGGGACCTTCCGCGATATCACGGAGCGGATCGGTGGTGCCCTGCTCGAGTCGACACCGGGAAGGGGGGCGGCCTTTGGCGACTATGACAATGATGGGGACCTTGACATCGCGATCAATCCGGTCAATGGCTCACCAGTGCTGATGCGCGTCGACAGCCGCACTGGACAGAACTGGATCGCCGTCAGGGTTGAAGGCGTCCGTTCGAATCGCTCCGGTCTCGGCGCGCGGATCCGCGTCACCGCCGGAGGACGAACCCAGTTCGACGATGTCCGAAGCGGTGGCAGCTACTACTCGCAGAACGATCCGCGCATCCATTTCGGGCTGGGGATGAGTCAAAAGGTCGAGTCGATCGAGGTTCTCTGGCCGAGCGGAACCATCGATCGCTTGAGCGAGGTCCCGGCCAATCGGGTAGTTCTGATCCGGGAGGGCTCGACACTTCCCTCCCCCGGCGCAAACAGGTGATGCCTTTCGGTTATCGATCTGCCTCACCCGACCCAGATCATCCCACCTTTTGACCGCCCCCGATCAACCTGCCTGCCGCGTGGGGATTCTTCAGTTTGATCAAGAGAAAATATTGATCAAGACCGTTTGAATCCGGAGATTTTTAGCACATAATCCGAATGGATCTTCGTCCATTCCAGCAGACCATCATCGAATATATGTGAGGTAACATTGTGAAAAGGTTTCCGACACTCCTCGTTATACTGGCGATGCTCTCCATCGTCGCCCTCTCTGCCGGTGAGCGGCGGATCACGATCGAAGACGCCCTCGCCATAAAGACGGTCAGCGCGCTGCAAATCTCTCCAGATGGCCGACAGATCGTCTGTGCGATCAACGAATGGGATCGCAAGGAGAACCGGCGAGTCAACCACCTTCATCTGATCAGAGTGGAGAATGGCCAGACCATCCGCTTGACCAATGGCGAGAAGGGCGAGAGCGCTCCGCATTGGTCGCCCGACGGGCAGCGGATCGCCTTCCTCGCCGATCGTGACAAGGGAACACAGATCTGGGTCATTCCCGCCAATGGCGGCGAAGCCGAGAAGCTGACCAGCGAAGAGAATGGCGTGACCTCGTTCCAGTGGTCACCCGACAGCCGGCAGATCGCCTTCATCACTCGCGACACGCCAGCCGATAAGGAGGCACGCGAGAAACGGAAGCGCGACAAGTTCGACACGATCACGATCGACCGTGACCTCGTCTACGCTCACCTCTGGACAATCAGCACCACGACCCGCGAGAAGAAGCGACTCACCACCGGCAGTTTCTCCGTCGAGACCCCGCGCTGGTCGCCTGACGGTCAGTCGATCGTCTATGCCGCCTCAGGCGCCGGTTCGCAGGAGAGCATCTTCACCGATATCTCGAACGATCGCGACACCGACCTCTTCATCATCCCCGCTGCAGGAGGCGCGGCCCGACAGCTGACGACCAATCCATTTGCCGACGCCAATCCGCAGTGGTCACCTGATGGCCGATCGATCGCCTACACCGCCGGCACCAACTCCTGGGCCTCGAAGATCGATATCATGCTCATCCCCGCCGCTGGTGGCCAACCGCGCAACCTGACCTCGCGCTTCAGCGAGTCGGTCAGCGGCAGCCCCAGCTGGTCTCCGGATGGCCGCCTGATCTACTTCAGCAGCGGGCTTGGCGTCTATGCCCAGGTCAATACCGTTGCGACAGCCGATGGCACGACGGCGACCATACTCTCCGGCAACCGCAACTTCGGCCAGTTCGATCTGGCCGCGAATGGTCAGCGCATCGCCTTTACCCTCAATGACAGCCGGACTCCCGACGACATCTGGACCGCCAGTCCCGTGGGCAGCGAGCTGCGCCAACTGACGACTCTCAATCCCCAGACGAAGGAGCTGGCCATCGCCGAGAGCGAAGTCATCAGGTGGCGCGGCCCCGACAACCTCGAGATCGAGGGGATTCTGCTCAAACCGCTTGGCTATGAAGCCGGACGAAAGTACCCGCTCATCCTCCAGATTCATGGCGGCCCATACGGTCGATTCTCTGACAACTTCAACGCACGCAATCAGGTCTGGGCTGCCAATGGCTACGCTATCCTGATGCCCAATCCACGCGGCTCGACCGGCTACGGTAACGCGTTCACTGTCGCCAACATCGGGGACTGGGGCGGGAAGGACTATCAGGATATCATCGCCGGCGTCGATGCCGTCGTCGCCCGTGGCGTTGCCGATCCGCAGCGCTGCGTCGTCATGGGTGGCAGCTACGGTGGCTTCATGACCTTCTGGACCGTCACCCAGACCGATCGCTTCAGGGCGGCGATCGGCCACGCCGCAATCAGCGACTGGTACAGCTTCTACGGTCAGAGCGATATCCCGGGGCTGATGGAGTACGGATTCAAGGGCACTCCGTGGGATGTGCCGGAGAACTATCGCCGCTGGTCTCCGATTAGCTTCGTCAGCAAAGTCCGGACCCCGCTCATGATCACCCACGGTGAACGCGACCTTCGTGTCAATATCCAGCAGGGCGAGCAGTTCTACCGCTCACTCCGCAAGCGTGGCGTCGAGGTAGTCTTCCACCGCTACCCGCGTGAAGGCCACGGCATTCAGGAGCCCAACCACATCATCGACCTGACTGCCCGTCAGATCGAGTGGTTCGACAATCATCTCGGCATCAGGCGCGAATCTGCCAGCGTCAAGCAATAATGCGCCATAGCCTTAGTTTATGGATTGCTGTCCGGACAGCATCAAAGGAGAGTTATGAAGAGAGCAATTCTGATCATACTGACGGCCCTGTTCATCACACCGGCACTGACCTTCGCCGTTGAGCCGGCCGCCCAGACTCCGCCCCCAACCCTGAGTGGAGAGACGGAGCAGGCCACGATCGCCCCAGTCCCCCCGCCACCGATCGAGTCGGGCCCGGTGGCCGTCCCTGAACCATCGGAGAAGGCTGTCCGCTACCACCGCGGCGGTCTCTGGATCTGGCTCTTCGAGATGGCCTTCGGGCTGCTCCTGCCGGCCGCCTTCCTCTTCACCGGCCTCTCGGCCCGCATCCGTGATCTGGCCGGACGACTCGGCAAGCGATGGTTCTTCACCATCGCCATCTACATCGCCATCTTCTCGCTCCTCTCGGCGGTCATCGAGCTGCCGATCAGCTACTACACCGACTTTGTCCGTGAACACGAGTATGGTCTCTCCAACCAGTCGCTCGCGAAGTGGCTCAAGGACTCGCTGCTCAGTCTCGGCATTGGAATCGTCGTCTCGGCACTCTTTCTCTGGGTGCCCTACCTGCTGCTCAAACGCAGCCCGCGCCGCTGGTGGCTCTACACCGGTCTGCTCGCCATCCCGTTCCTGCTGCTGATGATCCTCGTCCAGCCGGTCTGGATCGACCCGCTCTTCAACAAGTTCGGGCCAATGAAGAACCAGGCCCTCGAGACCCGCATTCTTGATCTCGCTGCCCGGGCGGGAATCGAGGGCAGCCGCGTCTTCGAGGTCGAGAAGAGCGCCGATACCAACGCTCTCAATGCCTACGTCAATGGATTCGGCCAGACCAAGCGGATCGTCCTCTGGGATACGACCATCGCCCGCCTCTCCGAGGATGAGCTGCTCTTCGTCATGGGCCACGAGATGGGCCACTATGTCCTCGGTCACATCTGGAAGCTGATCGGATTCATCGCCGTGCTGATCCTCATCACCCTCTACGCGATCTACCGCACCTCCGGCTGGCTGATCGCCCGCTATCGGGAACGATTCGGCTTCGACTCACTCGCCGATATCGCCTCGTTTCCCCTGCTGATCCTGCTCTTCAGCGGGTTCTTCCTTGTCGCACAACCGGTCATGATGACCTTCAATCGCGCGGTCGAACACGATGCCGATCGCTTCGGTCTCGAGATCACTCGCGACAATCGCAATGCCGCAACCGCCTTCGTCAAACTGCAGCAGGACAACCTTGCCATCCCCCGCCCTCACTGGCTCGAGAAGATGTGGCGCGCCAGCCATCCACCACTCGGCGAAAGGATCGACTTCTGCAATGAGTACCGCCCCTGGGAATCGGGTCAACCGCTCCAGTATGGCCACCTCTTCCGCGAAGGGAGATGAACCGAAGTAAACCGGCCCTCCTGCCGGATCATCAGATTCCTGATCAGGCACTGATCAGACTCCAATGATCCGGCAGAACTCTCCAAATGGCATTACCCGCACCCCGTCCTGCTGATACGACCGCTCTCCCCCGTGCACCTGGTAGAGCTCTCGACAACTGACCCGATCCCGAAAATAGAGCAGACTCGGACTCGCTGCCCTCTCCCCCGTTTTACACTCGACCATGAGCGCCGGACGCTTGTTCTTCAGCACGACAAAATCGACCTCATGCCCCTGCTGATCACGCAGAAAACGGAGCTCCATCTGATGACCCTCCGTATCCTCCATCAGATGGCAATACTTGAGCAGATGCGATGCCACCAGATTCTCAAACCGCGCTCCGGGACTCTCAATCACTGACCAGTCCCACAGATAGAGCTTCTGCTGCTTCCGGTTGGCCTTGATCTTTGGCGGTCCATAGGGTGCAACCGTGTAACACTGATAGACCGAACCAAGTATGTCGATCCAGTTGGCAATCGTATGCGGTGACTTGGCCAGATCCTCGGCAATTGAATTGAGCGAGAGCAGCGATCCGACCTTTGACGGCAGAAGATCGGCCAACAGCTCCAGTTGGGTGTAGTCCTTCAGATTGGTCAGATCCCGCAGATCCTGGTGAATGACCCGCGCCATCCGCTCCCGTCGCCAGATCCGCGCAAATCGCGCCGTATGCCTGATAAAGGGCTCCGGAAAACCACCATACTCAAGCAGGGCGTCGAGCGTCTCAAGACGGTACTCGGCATCAACCTCACCATATGAGAACGGATGGAGGCGGAAATAGTGGTAGCGCCCGAAGAGTGAATCCCCTCCCCGCCGGAAGAGATCGAGCCGGGCCGATCCGGTGACGATGAACCGGAGCTGCCCGGCATTCTTGTCGTAGAGTCCCTTCAGCAGGCTTCGCCACTGCGGATACTTGTGAACTTCATCCAACACCAGTGTCCCGGAGTCTGCTGGAAATCGGTGCGACTTGATCTGCTCACGATCGGCCAGATCATCCCAAGAGTAGTAATCTCGCGGTGCGGCAATAAACTCCCTTGCGAGATGGGTCTTCCCTACCTGACGCGGCCCGCCGATGAAGACCATCCGCTGGTCGAGCCACTCCTGCACACTCGATTTGAGATACCTTTCAATTTGCATAGCACTGCATTCTACACCGGTAAATAATGCAGTCAACTGCAATCTTACCCAGACAGTGGGGCGGTTCACGAACCGCCCCTACATGCGTGTTATTTCAACAGGGGCCAGTGATCGAACCAACGGATCGGTGTTATTTGTGGCGTGTGTAGGGGCGGTTCGTGAACCGCCCCAGACGTTCGATCCTGTCTTCTCGCTCAGAGGATCACGCCTGCCGGTCCGGTTGATTTCGTGGCGGGCATTTGGGAGAGGCATTGGGGCGGTTCACGAACCGCCCCTACATTCGTGTTATTTCGACTGGGGCCGGTGATCGAACCAACGGATCCGGGTTATTTGTGACGCGTGTAGGGGGGGTTCGTGAACCGCCCCAGACGTTCGATCCTGTCT
>CAIOZW010000014.1 GCA_903862855.1 uncultured Acidobacteriota bacterium | reverse complement strand
GGCAAGGAGTATATTGGAGCCGGATATGTGACCATCTTTGTTCGCGGGGATGTTGGTGCCGTCAAGGCGGCGACCGATGCCGGCGCCGCAGCCGCCCGTCGGGTTGGTGAGCTGGTCTCGGTCCACGTCATTCCTCGCCCACATCAGGAGGTCGAGCGGATCGTTCCCAAAGGGGCCCAGAAACCGGCCAGCCCGGCTGATGAGTCCGGCAAACGCAAGTAGACGCCTTATCCTCCACGGTAAAGTATAAGACGAGACCCTATGCCGGATCAGGATCTGCTCTCAATTCAGTCTGCTCGTGACCTTGTCGAGGCTGCCTTCAATGCCCATTCGACCCTCTCCGGTTTCAGCCAGGAGAAGGTCGATGAAGTCTGCGAGGTCATGGCCCTCGCCGCGCAGCAGCATTCGCGTAGACTCGCCCAGCTGGCTCACGAAGAGACCGGATATGGCAATACTGACGACAAGAACGTCAAGAACCTCTTTGCGGCCGTCGATGTCCACCGTTATTTCCGTGGATTGAGAACGGTTGGGGCGGTCCGCGAGACTTCTGGAATCGTCGAGATCGCCTCTCCACGTGGAGTGGTGGCGGCGATCATCCCCTCAACCAATCCGACCTCGACCGCCATCTTCAAGATCCTCATCGCGATCAAGTCCCGTAACTGCATCGTCCTCAGTCCGCATCCCGCTGCGACACGCTGTGTTGTCGAGACGGTCAGAGTCATGCGCGAGGCGGCCGTTGCCGCCGGACTTCCTGAAGAGGCGATCGGTTGTCTTGAGGTGATCAGTGCCGAGGGGACAGAGGCACTGATGAAGCACCGCCGTACGGCGGTCATTCTTGCTACCGGAGGGCTGGGTCTGGTTCGCGCTGCCTACTCTTCGGGCAAGCCTGCCTTTGGCGTCGGCCCTGGAAATGTGCCGGCACTCATCGAAAGATCGGCCGATATTCCAAAAGCCGTCCGCGATGTCCTCGCTGGAAAGACCTTTGACTTTGGGACGATCTGTGCATCCGAGCAGGCCGTCATTGTCGATCGCGCCGTCGCCACAGAGGTACGAGCACAGTTCTCGGCGCAGGGTGGATTCTTTCTCAACGATGCCCAGTCAGAGGCGCTGGCGCGGATCGTCGTCACACCCAATCGGCAGCTCAGTCCGCGCGTCGTCGGACAATCGGCGGAGACGCTTGCCCGCTGGGCTGGAATCAATATCCCCTCCGGCACCAGATGCCTCCTCGCCGATGTTCGCGGGGTCGGTCGTGACTACCCGCTCTCGATGGAGAAGCTCTCACCGATCCTTGCCTGGTATGTCGTTGATGGTCTCGAAGAGGGAAGCAGGCTTGCCGATCAGATTCTTCACTATGGCGGCATGGGCCATACTGCCTCGATTCATACTCGAAACCGTGACATCGCCATTCGTTACGGGCAGATGATGCCGGCTGCCCGCATCGTCGTCAATACACCTTCGACTCACGGCGCAATCGGCTTTTCGACCGATTTGGCTCCATCGATGACTCTCGGGTGTGGATCGTGGGGAGGTAATGTGACCTCTGACAATATCTCACCGCTCCATCTCATGGACATCAAACGGGTCGCTTTTGAGACTCGTCCGGTTGGCGCCCTCGCGACGGCCATCCCGCTCACCCCGCAGTCACCGGTCTCGCCCCCCTCCAGCACCGGTTCTGGCGATATCGGTCGTGAGGCCCTCGGGCTTCTGGTCGATCGTTTCCTTGCTACACGTCAGGTCGCTGCGGCTCCTGCACCTCAGATGCCACTGCCGAACCCTACTCCTGAATCGAAGCCGGAGAGACCGCGGGCCGTCGACTTTGTCAGTGAAGATGACGTCCGTCTCGCTCTGCGCGCCGGGACGAAGATCCACATCGATCGGAAGACCATCGTTACCCCGGCTGCCCGCGATTACGGGACCACCCACGACGTCTTCATCGAGATTTAGATTTCCGCTGCAACTCTTCGGGATTTGAGAGGAACTATGCCCTGGTCTTCTGTCGGCCAAATAATGAACGCCAATGATGAGTCTCTGGCAAGATTTCTTCCGGCCGTAACCGGCCTCACCGAGGAGCAGGAGCGCTTCAGGCCGGCGGTCGAATCCTGGTCGATTGCCGAGATCGTTGAGCACGTTGCCCT
Source organism: uncultured Acidobacteriota bacterium (assembly GCA_903862855.1). Classification (GTDB taxonomy): domain Bacteria; phylum Acidobacteriota; class Blastocatellia; order RBC074; family RBC074; genus CAIOZW01. The sequence goes on along the minus strand of CAIOZW010000014.1, from coordinate 229 downwards.
CGTCAACCGTAACTTTCTGCGGATCATTGCGCGGCTATATCAGCAGGCGATCGATGCCGGAGCCGGTCCGGCCCTCCCGCTCGAGATAAACCCGCTTCTATCATCGGCCGATCCCGATCGTCGCCAACGCGTCGAGGCTCCGGAACGAGTGCGACCCCAGGGTACACAGTCGATCGCCAGTTCGGTCGACCAGCTTCACGAGGTGGCCAGCGGCCTCCGCACCTTGCAG
>CAIOZW010000013.1 GCA_903862855.1 uncultured Acidobacteriota bacterium | reverse complement strand
GCGTTGATCAGAACGAGATCGCGCGCCTCGTCCTGACGCTCGTTCGAGAGGATCGATCTGATCAGTACGGCATTCTCATCAGCCGAGTCTCCACGGAGATGGGCGATCGGATGCCGCGCCATTCCGAAGGATTCCGGTTCAATGGTGAAGTGGCGCGGCCCATCGGGAACCTCTGTCCCCACCTCGTAGACTGCCGTGGGAGCGGCGAGTGAGATCTCGTCAAGGCCATCCTCTCCACGGACGACCCAGGCACGGCGAACTCCAAGACGATGGAGAGCCCGGGCGACCTTGCCGATGACGGCGCCATTCGAGACCCCAATCAGCTGATAAGGCGCCCCGGCCGGGTTGGTCAATGGCCCGAGGAGATTGAAGATAGTCCGGACTCCAAGCTCACGCCGCACCTGACCGACCTTCTTTGTCGCCTGATGATGGAGTGGGGCGAGCATGAAACAGATCCCGATCTCTCCAAATATCTCCTCAACCTGTAGTGGTGATAGATCGACTTCGACTCCGAGAGATCGCAGCACATCGGCGCTGCCAGCCCGGCTGGTCACACCGACATTCCCGTGCTTGGCAACCGGCAATCCAGCCGCAGATACGATAAACGCCGCTGCCGTCGAAATGTTGAATGTCTTTGCCGGACTGCCACCAGTGCCACACGTATCGATGAAACGCTGGTGAACTGAAGTCACACGGGCGCATCGCTCCCGCATCGCCTCGGCAAATCCTGCCAGCTCCTCCTCAGTCTCCCCCTTCGCCGCAAGTGCAACCAGGACTGCCGCAATGAGCGGATCGGTCGAGTCGTCCGCGAGGAGCAGATTGAAGAGCTCGACCGCCTCGGTCTGACGGAGATCCTCACGTGCAATCAGTCGATTGAGGAAGGTTCGTAACATCACTGGCCACGCTCCAGTTCAAGAAAGTTCTGCAGCAGCCTCTTTCCATCGGCAGTCATGATCGACTCCGGGTGAAATTGAACACCTTCACAGTTGAAGTGGCGATGGCGCAGTCCCATGATCAGGCCATCAGAGGTGGTGGCCGAGATCTCGAGATCCTCCGGAAGACTCTCCTTTTCGACGATCAGTGAATGGTAGCGTGTCGCGATGAATGGATTATCGATCCCGTGAAAAATGGTCCGCCCATCGTGGAGAATACGGCTTGTCTTGCCGTGCATCAGATATGGGGCCCGAATGACCCGTCCACCGAAAGCCTGCCCCATCGCCTGGTGACCAAGACAGACCCCCAGCAGCGGGATTTTTCCGGCAAAGGCTCTGATCACCTCGAGGGTGATTCCCGCCTCATCTGGTGTGCACGGACCGGGTGAGAGGACAATCTTCTGTGGGGCCAGCCCGGCTATTGACTCGATGGTGATCTGGTCATTTCTGACAACCTTCAGCTCAGCCCCGAGCTCACCCAGGTACTGGACCAGGTTGTAGGTAAATGAATCGTAATTGTCGATTATCAGAATCATATGTATCGGTACCCCGCAACAGCTCGAGGCTGGAACAGGGGCGGATGGCAGCCGGATTAGGGCTTGATGACAGCCTCGATCAGTTCGATCCGCTGGATCGGCGTCTGACCGTCAGGCCCCCTGGCGACCTTCTCCAGTTTGTCAAGAGTCTCGAATCCATCGACCAGCTTACCAAAGATGGTGTACTTGCCATCAAGATTGGTCGCCGGGGCAAGAACTATGAAGAATGAGGTCGAGGCCGAATTTGGATCTTCAGTCCTCGCCATCGAGAGAGCGCCACGAATATGCTTGCGAACCTGGCTGAACTCCGGCGCCAGATTGTGCACCCACTTGTCGGCATAGTGGGGTTTAGAATCGACCCGGGTTCCCGCAAAACCGCCCTGGACGACAAAACCTGGCACGATCCGGTGAAAGGCGGTCCGATCGTACCATCCAGTCTGCACCAGATTGAGAAAATTGCGCACGTGCTCTGGAGCAAGATCGGGATCGAGGGCGAGCGTCATATCTCCAACACTCGTCCGGAGGATCACCTCACGTCGCATCTCATCGGTGGTGGCGATCTTGAATGGCTCCTCACGAACCGGTTCGATCGTTACGCTGGTGATGCGCACCGGATTGACCGTCCGCTCCGCAGCATCGGTCTGGACGAGTGATATCTGCTCGACCACCTCAATCCCCTCGGTCACTTGTCCAAAAGCAGTAAACTGTCCATCGAGGGCCGGCTGATCAGAGACGCAGACAAAGAATTGAACGCCACCGCTGTTGGCCTTTCCCTGGATTCGGGCGGTCGAGACGATGCCTCGGACGTGACGTATCTCATTCAACTCGTCCGGAAGCTGGTTGAGTCCACCAGATCCCCACCGTGAGCGGGGAGTCCGTGGATCTTTCAGAAGAGGGTCTCCTCCCTGGATGATCCCCCGCGAGACTACCCGGTGAAATGCTGATCCATTATAGAATCCGGCACGGGCATTCCTGATAAATGCCTGGATGTGCTTTGGAGCCTGGGAGGGGAAGAACTCGAACCGGAAGGCACCGAGATCAGTCGTCACGACCGCCTCCAGTTTCGCCGCCTCCTGCAGGGAGACCGGCGGGGCCTCAACCCCTGGCGGCGGGGCATTCTTCTTCCGTGCCGGTTGCCCCATGGCGACTGTCCCGCTCATTACCAGGAGAAGGACGATCCCGCGACACACAGCGATCTGGCGAGGCGATCGAAGCAGCGATCTTCTCATAGCTCTTTCTCTGCCAACTCGATCGCTCTTACCAGTGCCTGCGACTTGTTGACAGTCTCCTTGAATTCATTATCAACCACCGAATCGGCGACAATTCCACCACCGGCCTGAATATACGCCTTGTTCCCACTGATATACATCGTTCGCAATGCGATGCAGGAATCGAGATTACCTGAATAGTCGAAGTAGAGTACTGCTCCGGAATATGCACCGCGGCGCGTCGGTTCGAGCTCATCGATGATCTCCATGGCTCTGACCTTTGGAGCTCCAGAGACGGTCCCCGCCGGAAAGACTGCCGCGAGCGCATCGAAGCAGTCGAGATCCTGCCGGAGCCGTGATCGCAGACTCGAGACAAGGTGCATGACGTGTGAGAATCGTTCGATGAACATCAGACTCTCAACCCTTACCGATCCGTAGTCGGAGACCCGGCCAAGGTCATTCCGCCCCAGATCGACGAGCATGATATGCTCGGCCCGCTCCTTCTCATCGGCCAGCAGCGCTTCGGCAAGACGGAGGTCATCCTCTTCACTTGCTCCGCGTGGAGCCGTCCCGGCGATCGGACGGTACTCGAGTTCGTGTCCGACACACTTAACCAGCATCTCTGGCGAGGCACCGAGTATGCTCTTCTCACCGCCCAGCTTGAGAAAGAACATGTAAGGTGATGGATTGACGACCCGCAAGGCACGGTAGATCTCGAATGGTGATCTGGTAATCTCCGTCTCAAAACGCTGGGCAAAGACGACCTGGAAGGCATCTCCGGCCAGGATATACTGCTTGATCCGTTCGATACAGGACTCGTAATACTCACGGCTCATATTTGAACGGAGCGAGATCGATCCATTCCGGCGGGGAGCCGATTGGGTATCGATCGGGACGAGCAGAGCCTCCTCAAGCCTGGCCACTTCAGCAGTCGCCGCAAGGTAACGGTTCCGAAGCTCATCACCATCCGTCAAACCATCGGTCATCACATTGACGATGATGTGGATCTGATGGCGGACATGATCGAAGGCGAGCAGGTTGGCAAAGAACATGACGACTGCCGTGTCGAGGTCGAGATCATCTTTGGCCCGGCACGGAAGATCCTCAAACCAGCCGACGGCGTCATAGCCAAAATAGCCAACGGCCCCGGCTGAAAATGGAGGAAGACCGGGAACCTTGACCGGTCGCTCACGATTCATCATCTCCCGCAGCACATCGAGCATCGGTGCCCGGTGCGTTTCGACCGTCACTCCCTGGCGCTCGATAGTGATCTCCGGCAGCGCTGATGACGTATCTTCCAAGTCGCCGGTCGACCTCGCCTTGACTATCGTATGCGGACGACACCCCAGAAAAGAGTACCGGGCAATCTTCTCACCACCCTCGACCGACTCCAGCAGAAAGGCCTGATCTCCCTGCCGTTCAATACGGAGATAGGCTGAAACAGGAGTCAGCAGATCCGCCATGACCGTTCTGACCAGGGGAACAACCGTCCCCTGGGCCGCCAGTACCAGAAACTCTTCGTATGTTTGTGGGGTGATTACCGACATCTGATTAAACCTTGCTACCCGATCTTTTGACTATTTCTGAGTATCGTACTTCGGAAGAGCCGGCCGTCCAATTCGCGCCGAAAGCTCTTCGACAATCTCCGGAAGCCTGACCCCCCGCTCCACCATCAGTACGACGAGGTGGTAGAGCAGATCGCATATTTCACTCGCCAGCAGCCTGATCGCCTGCTCCCTCGCCAGGCCGTCGAGGTTGTCATTGGAAGAATTCTTGGCGGCAATGATCGTCTCTGCCGCCTCCTCCCCGACCTTCTTCAAAATCTTGTCCAACCCCTGGGTGAAGAGATAGGTGGTATAGGACTTCTCCGGTCGGGTACGCTCCCTCTCGGCAATCTTTTCGTAGAGGTCGTTGAGGAGTATTCCAAGGTCGAGCGCTCCGGTATCGACCAGGGTGAGTGATTTTCGTGCACTTCCTTCATCGACCAGTTTCTGAAAGAAGCAGCTCTTCTCACCAGTGTGGCAGGCCGGCCCCTCCGGCCGAACCTTGATCAGGAGCGTATCACCATCACAATCGAGACGCAGCTCGACGAATTTTTGTGTGTTACCAGAGGTCGCCCCCTTATGCCAGAGCTCCTGCCGTGAACGGCTCCAGAACCACGTCTCACCGGTCTGCAGGGTCCGGCCAAGGCTCTCACGATTCATCCAGGCGACCATCAGAACTTCACTGGTCTCCACATCCTGGATCACCGCAGGAATCAGCCCACGTTCATCAAAATTGAGATTCTGAATCAGATCATCAGTCATCGATTGAATGACCTCACTTTTTGAGTGTTCCCTTCTTCGGCGTTCCCGTGACCTGACCAAAACGTGCCGTAACCCAATCACCGATGATCGAGAAGAGTTGCGGATCGACCGGACGAGTAACATCACTGTAAGAGGCGAATGACGGCTGCCCCTTGTTGATCTTGAGAAGATGGTCCATCTCGGGAAGAAGCTTCAGGGTGTGGTCGGGATGAAAGGTACGCTTCAGTGACTCCTCGAGAAAGGCGGCATCCTTGTTGGTGACCTCGAGATCCTTCTCACCCTGGATGATCAGGATAGGGACACGGACGGCGGCAAATGTCTGTAATGGGTCATTGACCAGCAGACTGACCGAGCGTGGGATCTCATCAAGGATGGCACGCAACTTCAAATCGTGCGGGTTTGAAGGATCAAAAGTATCTTTGATCACTTCGGGACGGCTGTAGAAGAGGGCGCGGGTAATCCGCTCGGCCTTGGCCTGCATCTCACGAATCTCCGTCAGCGGCCTTCCCTCTTCACTCATGCGCACCTGCAGATCGTCCCGCAACATCTTGCCCAGACTACGCCCGGACATCGAGAGCGTGACCAGACCGGCGGCACCATTCTCAAACTGGGCGAGAAGGCTGGTGGCAATAAGCCCCCCTTCACCGTGTCCGATGAGGACGATCCTCTTCGGGTCGATCTCGGGCTGGGCCGAGAGGAACCTGATCGCTCCCTGCAGATCGTCGATATAGTCGTCATAGGCTGAGATACGGCGACACTCACTCACTCCGCGACAGCGGAGATCAAAGCGCAGCGTCGCCACTCCACGGAGGGCAAGTGCCTCAGCCAGGTCACGGTAGACCGGGTGAGCGGCCGGCCCAACCATGAGACCATCACGAGTCGATATTCCCATCTCACCGATGATGATCGCGGCGGGGAAGCGGGTTGAGCCAGTCCGGCGTGCCGGCAGGAGCAGATTGCCTGCAAGTCTCAATTCGTGCCCGGGAAAGATCACTTCCCGGTTCGATGATTGTGATCCCTGACCAGAGACATGCCCACCGATCGCCGACAGCATCAGCAGGACCATCAGACTGCTGGTCGGTCGTACCACACTCAGATCCCATTTGACTCTTCTCAACTGCAGACCTCCTCACATCACGTTTTCTATCCAGGACAAGCAAGCGCCGGAACTGAGTGTCGTGGAGCAAGTCTCCCTCTTCCTCTCATTCCAACCGTCCCCCATTCAATCCTGCCTTAGCAGGTCAGCGCATCAGGATTCCACGGCCGCGCAGATACTCCTTGACCTCACCGATTGTCAACTGACCAAAGTGGAAGATCGAGGCAGCAAGGACTGCACTGGCCTTGCCGATGGTCAGGGCATCATACAGATGTTCAAGACTCCCCGCCCCACCCGAAGCGATCACCGGAATCTGTACCGCCTCGGCAACCGACCTGGTCAGTTCGAGATCATAGCCATCCTTGCGTCCATCCTGATCCATACTGGTCAGGAGGATCTCACCAGCTCCAAGCTCCGCTGCCTGTCGAGCCCATTCGACGGCGTCCAGCTCGGTCGGTGTGCGCCCACCATTCAGATAGACCTGCCAACGTGGCTCCGGTCCCGGGACCTGGCGTGCATCGATGGCGACGACGATACACTGTGCACCAAATCTCTCCGCACCCTCCCGGATCAGATCCGGATTCCTGACGGCCGCCGTGTTGATCGAGACCTTGTCGGCCCCTGACTTCAGAATATGACGAATGTCATCGACCGTCCGGATACCTCCACCAACCGTAAATGGAATGAAGACCTGGTCAGCGACCTGACGAACCATGCCGGCAACGATCTCACGCCGGTCAGATGAGGCGGTAATATCGAGAAAGACCAGCTCATCGGCTCCCTCCCGGTCATAACGCGCCCCCTGCTCGACCGGATCACCGGCATCGACCAGGTTGACAAAACTGATCCCCTTCACAACCCTTCCGTTATCAACGTCGAGACAGGGGATGATCCTTTTTGCGAGCATCTCTCTACTTTCTGCGGGGGCCGGAGATGATCCGGCCCCTGTCTGAACTCGATCAAAGTCTGATCTGCTTGACCCAGAGCACGTCCGGAACAGCTGACAGTGCGGTCAGCGTAGCTCCATCGAGCGGACTATCGACCTGGTAGATCGACATGGCCGCCTCGCCTGGCTTGTTGCGGCTCAGAAAGAGCTGGGCGATGTTGACACTGTGCTGACCGAGAAATGTTCCAACTCGTCCAACGACACCCGGCTTGTCGTCATTGTGCAATACCAGCAGGTGGCCCTGAGGCACCGCCTCGATGCGGTATGAGTTGATGTAGGCAATCCGCAGATCTCCGGCACCAAAGACCGTTCCAGCGACCCGGCACTCTCCCTCCTCACCACGCACCACCACCTCGACCAGGCTCGTGAAGTCCTGCGCGGCGAGAGCCTTCGACTCGGTGACTTCAAGCCCGCGCTCCGCCGCGATCAACGATGCATTGACCGGTGTGACCCTTGAACTGACCGACTTGAGAAGACCAATCAGAATAGACTGGGTGAGCGGACGAACATCGAGCTCCGCCACCGCACCACGGTAACTGATCTTGATCTCCCGCACCGCCTGATTAAAAAACTGCGCCTGAAAGCTGCCGAGCTTCTCGCCCAGTTCAAGGTAGGGTCGCACATGCTCGAGAACCTCCGGGCTGACCGCCGGCACATTGACCGCCCCAGCCACGGCTCCGGTCAGCAGATAGTTCGAGACCTGCTCGGCGATCGTCACCGCCACCGAGTCCTGGGCCTCTGTCGTCGAGGCACCGAGGTGTGGCGTCACGACCACCTGATCGAGCGTCAGCAATGGGTGATCCGTCGGGACCGGCTCCTTGACGAAGACATCGAGGGCCGCACCAGCGACCTTACCCGACTTGATCGCCTCATAGAGCGCCTGCTCGTCGATCAGACCACCTCGCGCACAATTGATGACCCGCACCCCCTTCTTCATCTTGGCAAAGGCTGCTTCACCAATGATTCCACGCGTCTCTTCAGTCAGCGGAGTGTGAACGGTGATAAAGTCGGCCTGACGGATGACATCGTCGAGCGTGGCCAATTCAATACCAGCCTTGGCGGCCATCTCACGCGTGATGAATGGATCGTAGGCGATGACCTTCATCGCCAGCCCGAGCCCTCGCGAAGCAACGATCTTGCCGATATTGCCCAGGCCGATCACTCCAAGCGTCTTCCCGGCCAGCTCGACCCCCATGAAACTCTTCTTGTCCCACACGCCTCCCTTCAGCTTCGAATGGGCCTGCGGGATCTTGCGGGCCAGCGACATGAGGAGTGAGATCGTATGCTCGGCCGTCGTCACGCTGTTGCCGGCCGCAGCATTCATGACCACAATTCCCTTTTGACTGGCGACCGGAACGTCGATGTTGTCAACCCCGGTTCCAGCCCGGCCAATCACTCGCAGATTGTCGGCCGCGCTCAGAATATCGGCGGTAACCTTCGTCTCACTGCGGACGATCAGCCCCTGGTAGCTCCCGATGATCGACTTCAACTCATCCGGTGAAAGACCGACCTTGTGATCTACTTCAAACTCCGGGTGGCTTCGCAGTATCTCTATACCCTGGCTTGATAGATTGTCGCTGACCAATATTTTCATAAAATCCTAATTAAAACCTTTCTGGCATTAAAGAGTTTGGCATCAAGTGTTTCTGCTGTTCAATAGTTTCTGGTGTCACCGGCTTCACGAAGAGTCTGATTACAGGCACGAAGCGCAGGATCGCCAGGAGGCGGATGGCCATTGGTGAATACTGTTATTATTCCGTGGGGATATCATTCTCGTATCATATTAAGCGACGCCCTAAATTGCAAACGAGCGCATCGCAGGGGGCCACTCATCACGCCTGGATAATCGATTTATCTGCGGTTCTAGACGGAAATAGTCATTGCTCGCCAGGTCATCGCACCACAATCGCCCGGCTGATGGAAACTGCGGGCAGACCACTCGATGCTCCGCGTAGTTCCGTGAAATGGCGGCAGCCGGGAATGAGAGTTGCCCGCTTGCCTTTTGACGTCCTGAAACATAAACTTCGGTTTTGCTCTGTTTGATCATAATCACACGAACATTACGAGGCATTGCATGAAGATCCATGAGTATCAGGCCAAAGAGCTCTTAAGCCGTTATGATGTTAAGGTTCCGCGAGGAATCGTCGCCCGTTCGCCACAGGAGGCCGAGGAGGCCGCGAAGGAGCTCGGGCTTCCGGTCGTCGTCAAATCACAGATCCACGCCGGCGGACGCGGCAAGGGTGGTGGTGTAAAACTGGCCCGGACGATGGAGGAGGTCCACCAGATCTCCCGCGACATGATTGGAATGACCCTGGTGACCCACCAGACCGGTCCGGAGGGCCGAGTCGTCAAGACTCTGCTGATCGAGGAGGGGCTGCGCATCAAGCAGGAGTTCTACCTCGGGCTGCTGCTCGATCGCTCCACCTCGCGGCTGGTCTTCATGGCCTCGGCCGCCGGAGGCATGGACATTGAAGAGGTCGCCGCGAAGACGCCGGAGAAGATCCTCCGTGAGTCGATCGATCCGGCGGTCGGAATGCAGCCCTTCCAGGCTCGCAATATCGCCTTTGGCCTTGGACTAGCACCGGAGATGATCGGCAAGGCGACCAAATTCATGCTCGCCCTCTATCGCGCCTTCGTCGATATGGATGCCTCGATGGTCGAGATCAACCCCTTCCTCCTCACCGAGGATGGTGAGCTCTATGCTCTCGATGCAAAGGTCACGTTTGACGACAACGCCAACTATCGTCACAAGGATTTTGCCGAACTGCGTGATCTGAACGAAGAGGCGGAGCTGGAGATCGAGGCCTCAAAGTTCGATCTCAACTACATCAAACTCGATGGCAACATCGCCTGCATGGTCAATGGTGCGGGTCTGGCAATGGCGACCATGGACATCATCAAGCTGGCTGGTGGTGAGCCGGCCAACTTCCTTGATGTCGGCGGCGGAGCCTCACAGGAGCGGGTTGAGAATGCCTTTCGGATTCTCCTCGCGGATGAGAACGTCAAGGCGGTGCTGATCAATATCTTTGGTGGCATTGTCCGTTGCGATATGGTTGCGCGGGGAGTGGTCGAGGCAGCCCGCAAGCTTGGCGTAACCGTTCCGATCATTGTTCGCCTCGAGGGTACCAATGTCGAGGAGGGGCAGCGTGTGCTTCAGGATTCGGGGATGAACTTCATCGTCGCCAAGGGAATGCGTGACGCGGCCGAGAAGTCGGTTGCGGCAACGGTTCGTTAATCATCACGGACTAAAGCTCTGCACGAGAAAGGCCTGCTTCAGATCGTGAAGCAGGCCTTCTCTATTTACCGACTTGCCGGGTGAGTCGATCAACCGATTGAACAGCGGGTCGGATAGACCGGAATGGTCATCTGGGCCGTGGTCGTCGTCAGGATGTGAAGATTTCTTCCACCGCTGAAAGCATTGGGAACACTGGAGCTGCCCGAGTTATAGTTGAGAAAAGCGCCAATGATCGGTGTGTTTGAGACGCTATAGAGCCGCACCCAGCCCGAACGGCCATCCGGAACCACTGTTGTGAACCGGGGTGCAGTGCGTGGTGTATTGCCATTGAAAGTCAACCGTGTCTGACAGCGCGACGAGTAATGGCCAAAACTGTAAGCATTCTCGGTATCATTGAAGAGCAGTCCAAAGAGATGACCGATCTCTCCAACACCATTGGTCAGATCCCCTACCGGACGATTGATGAAGACGACGGTATCGTTGTTGTTGATCCGACTTGGTACGTTATCGACCGCCAGGGTGAGCGGAAGCCTGTCGTAACTGACTCCGTCAAAATCCAGGTTAACAGCAGCATCTGTTGCCGGGACGGTTGGTACCTGCCGGGCGGCAACGGCAAGCGCCCCCAATCCCGCCCGATGGCCGGAACTGAACTTCACAAAGACATCACCAATAAGGCTGTTGTGAACGATCGGCGCACCATTGGAATCTGTCGCGATGACGACGATATACCCTTCCGTGTTTGGGTCGAGCTCTACCGCTTCAAAACTGATGGTCTGGCTTGGGGTCAGGCAGAAGATGAAGTCGGCAGGAGATCCGGACATCCCATCAACAAAAAAGATGTGGATGGCGACGCCCTTGGTTGGAGACGTATTGGTTACTGAAAATTTCGCATTCTGCTCTCTGGAATCGGTCGCATCTGAGGTATAGACATTGAAGAAGAGTATCGAGCCGGGCTTTTGGTCAGAGATCAGATTATCGGGCAGGTATGCCGATCCGGGATCAGCCGCCCGCAACATGCCGGTTGAGATCAGGGTCCATCCAATGATCAGGAAAATGATCCGAATCTGATGGTTGATGGATTTGGCAGCGCTCAGAAGTGTCATGTTTCGCAATTGTCTGTTTCTCAACTTTTTTATTGGCACGATCGGCTCACCTGTTGAATGGTAATACTGGCCGCTCGGCATTTGAGTGTGGGCCGGTCTTCAGAGCAATGAAGAGTCAAATCTCCACTGGTAACCTGACCTCGACATTCTCAATTTCAATTACCGCCCCGTTCATCTGCAAATACAAAAGGTACTTTGCATATTCACAAAGCATGCAATTTACGTTCCAAGAATATCGACCGGCGGACGCAGGCTTAAACGATGATGGATCGAGAGAGTCATCAAACATCTCTGAATGCAAACTTTGAATGGGAAGCTGCCCCACAACAGGCTCACGTCAGATGATGGTGAGCAATGATATCAACAGCAAAATTGACATTGGAGCAACATTGCGTGACGGGGGGTGGCAATGGGTGTAATTTACGGGGGGAGGTGGAATTACGGCTGCTCGAGGCTGCCTGATCAATCTAATCTATGACTTTTGGCCTTTATCTTCAGTTATTTATCTTGTTATTTATCTTGTTATTTTCCCGCTTCGTGAATATTCCGGCCTTTGGCCGCGAGATCAACGATGCATATTTATCTCATTTATTTTAATCGATTTGGCAGGTGATTCGGTCTTGAATATCTGTGAGAACTGGCTTGACACCAGCAAATCGCAATTTTTTCGGTCACGAACACCATCGAGTCTATTTTACCGGGCATGGAATTGCAATAACATTATCGACTTTGACGGAATAAACATTAAAAACCAGTTGGAGTCAGGCCGATCGAGGGGCTCTCCGGGGTCATCCAGTGTCAACAGATGTTTATCGTGTCACCTAATAATGTCAGATCTCGATCACGACCGGGATGATCATCGGCCGCCTCCCAGTCTCTTTCTGGATATAACGCTTGAGATCGATTCGGATCCTCTCCTTGATGAGTGCCCAGTCGACACGCTCCTCGTGGCTCGCCTGTTTGAACGTCTCACCGATCACGACCCGTGCTCTGGACAAAAAATCACTCCCCTCCTCGCTGACGGCCAGACCGCGCTGTATCAGTTCGGGAGCCGATTCGAGTTCACCCGACGACCTGTTGATGGCGACGATGGGAACGACAATTCCATCATAGGCGAGATGCTTTCGATCGCGAATCACGAGGTCATCGATGCGCCCAAAGCCCGAATCATCGATGAGGGTGCGGCCGACGCTAACCTTGTCGACAACCCGTGCGCTGGTCTCATCGAGCTCAATCACATCTCCAGAGTCGGCGAGAATGATGTTCTGCCGATCGACACCCCACTTGCGAGCAGCCTCGGCATGGCGATAGAGCTGGCGAGTCTCCCCATGAATTGGGACGAGAAACCTCGGCCGGACAGCCTCAAACATGATGCGCAGATCCTCCTGTCTTCCGTGACCGGAGACGTGAATCCTCGCAATGCTGGAATCGATGACACGGGCTCCTTTCTTGAAGATGTGGTTCATCATGCGCGAGATCGAACGTTCATTGCCCGGAATCTGGCGGGCGGAGATGACGACCGTGTCACCGGCGAGGACATTTCCATCCTTATGTGAATCGACAGCCATCCGCGGCAGTGCCGCCATCGGCTCTCCCTGACTGCCGGTAACCAGCAGACAGACCTCATCGGGAGCCATCTTCTTTGCCTTGGCCGGGGTCACCAACTGCCCCTCTTCGATGTCGAGATATCCATACTTCCGGGCGACCTCGACATTCTTGATCATACTGCGGCCAACAAGGGCGACCGCACGGTTCTGCTCTGCCGCGAGATCGAAGATGATCTGAAGTCGGTGAATACTGGTCGCAAAACAGGAGACGATCAGTCTCCCCGGAGCCGCGTGAAAGACCTTCTCGAGACCCGGAATGACCGCGCGTTCAGACTTGGTCCTTCCCTCCTGCTCCACGTTGGTGGAGTCGGCGAGCAGGGCGAGAACACCGCGATCACCATACCAGGTGAGCCGCTCGAGATCGATTGGATCGCCAAGAACAGGGGTCTCATCGACCTTGAAGTCTCCGGTGTGGATAATGACGCCGACCGGAGTCTCGATGGCCAGTGCAACGCAATCGACAAGTGAATGTGAGACTCGAATAAACTCAATCGAGAAGGGACCGAGCGTGAATGGCTGGCGTGTCGAGATCGTATGAGTGACCACCTTCCCGATCAGGCCAAACTCGGCAAACTTGCTCTCGACCATCCCGAGCGTGAATTCAGTGGCATAGACCGGGACGTTGGCCATTTCGAGGAGAAACGGCAGAGCTCCAACATGATCCTCGTGGGCGTGGGTGAGGACGATTCCGACCAGTTCATCTCGATGCTCTTCGACATAGCTCAGATCGGGAATGGCAATGTCCACCCCGAGCAGATCCTCATCTGGAAACATGAGGCCGCAATCCACGATGATCATCTGGTCATCGAAGCGGAAGACGGTCATATTGGCGCCAAACTGACCCAGACCACCTAGAGGGATGATCTGCAATCGGCCTGACGCCACTTTACCATCGGTGAATCTGTCATTTTTTGATAATTTTTTCATAAGTCATCGAAGGTGGCAAAAAAGTCGACAATTTACAAGTCTCGAAACCACAATTCAGGGTGGCACAATTCAGTGCATGCTGCCAAGAAGATTGGCGAGGCCAGCCATCTCGTCAAGGGAGAGGGTCTCCGCCCGGCGGCGTCCATCGAGACTGGCCAACTCGAGAATGGCCGGAAGCCGTTCCGGCGATTCGAGACCAAGTCGCGCAAAGCCCGCGCGGAGATTATTGAGGATGGTCTTTCTTCTCTGGGCAAACAGAACCTGGGCGAGGAGAAGAAAGAGTCGCTCATCGACCAGCGAAACGACGGACTGCCTCTGCAGTCGCAGACGGATGACGCTCGAGGTGACCTTCGGAACGGGACGAAAGGCGCCCGGGGGGACATCGAAGAGTCTTGCCACGACTGCATGAAGTTGAACCAGAACCGAGAGATACCCGTAATCCTTGCCACCTGGCGGAGCAATGATTCGCTCGACCACCTCACGCTGGAGCATGAGGGTCATTTCAGAGAGACAGTGTCGCTGCTCGATCAGTCGCTGGATTAGCGGAGTCGAAATATAGTACGGACGATTGGCGACGACCCTGATTCGGCACCCCTCATCAACCAGCCGGCAGAGGTCGACCTTCAGTGCATCGGCCTCGAGAAGATTGAAGCGCGGATCCTTACCAAATCTCTGCTGCAGCCTTGGAATCAGATCGGGGTCGACCTCGACTGCCGTAACCCTTGCGCCAGCCCCGAGGAGAAGAGCGGTCAAGGCGCCCTCACCCGGCCCAATCTCCAGAATATGTTCGTCGGGCATTGGCCGGACAGACTCGACGATATGTGACGGATAATGGGTGCCGGTCAGAAAATTCTGTCCAAGATGGCGTTTGGTTCGCATCAGGTCAAACCTCTCCCTGACTCAGTGGTGATCAAAGAGTCCATCGACATACGCCTGAGGGTCAAAGACGACCAGATCGTCGGCCCTCTCACCAATCCCACAGTAGCGTATGGGCAGATTGAGCTCCTTGGCAATGGCAACGGCTATTCCACCCCGCGCAGTCCCGTCAAGCTTGGTCAGAACGAGACCGGTCACGTGCGCGACCTTGAGAAACTCCCGCGCCTGACTTAGGCCATTCTGACCGGTGACGGCATCGATGACGAG
>CAIOZW010000012.1 GCA_903862855.1 uncultured Acidobacteriota bacterium | reverse complement strand
TATGCCACCGGCGGCACCAGCGTGCACGAGGGCATGCCCGGCGTGCGCGCGCTCGCGAACACCCAGTCGCGCATGGCCCAGGAAACGTGCATCAGCTACAACCTGCTCAAGGTGACACGCAGCCTGTTCGCTCTAACAGGAGAATGCAAATATATGGATTACTACGAGCGCTGCCTGTTCAATGCCATCCTCGGCAGCCAGGACCCATTGACCGGCTGGAAAACCTACTATCAGCCGCTGAACGCCAACACCCTGAAGGATTTCCGCTCCAATCTGACCGGCTGTTACTGCTGCAACGGCACCGGCCTCGAAAACCCGTCGCAATACGGCAATGCGATCATCACGCTGCTTGAGACCGGAGCTTCGTCCAATTACCACGGTCTGCAGTTGGCCTTGACTGGAAGGGTCACGAAGGGATTGATGATTCGGAGTTCCTACACCTGGTCAAGAGCCATGGATGACATCTCAACGGACAGTCAGAACTTCATCAGTGAGAGTAATCGTCGTCTCGACTACGCGCCATCCGATTTCGATATTCGCCATAACCTGAATACCGCACTGATGTGGGCGCTGCCATTCGACTCGCGTCTTGGCAGCGGCTTGTTGCGCCAAATCCTGGGAGGCTGGCAGACAGCGACCATCATCAGTCTGCGCTCGTCGCTCCCTTTCACCATCCAGAGTGGAACGGCAACTCCGGACGGGGTGGCCGTCAACCGTCCGAGTCCGACAGCCGGAGCGCTGGTTCGTAACCCGACCAACTTTAAAGCCTGGACTCTTGCCCCGGGCGTGACGCTCAATCAGCTGATTCCCGGTTTTACCGGGAGCTTTAGTGCGACTACCCCGGTGGGGACACTTGGCCGGAACACTGAACGAGCCGATGGCTATGCCGAGGTGAGTCTTGGTCTTCACAAAGATTTTGCCCTGACCGAGCGGGTCGGACTGCAATTCCGGAGTGAGATCTTCAATCTGTTCAACACGGTCAACTTTCTCAGTTACACGACCAGTCTGGCCAGTCCGGCCTTTGGAGCGGCGCAGTCGGTTTATGGACAACGAACGATGCAGCTGGCTCTGCGGTTGTCGTTCTGACCGGTTTGTATGTGGACAGCGGTCAAAAAGCGGGAGAAGGGTCGAGGGATAAATATCGTTCGGCGCTCTCCCCATCTTTTCGTATAAATACCAAACAGGATTCATATGTACGTGCTTTTTCTACTCCTTCTGTTTATTACGCCAGTGCCGGACGGAGGAGGGACAACCAGGACCTGGCCTGGATTTCGTGGAAACGGAGACAGTCACAGCAAGGCCGACAATCTGCCGGTGGAATGGTCAGATAACAGCAACCTTGCCTGGGATGTCAGACTCCCCGGATATGGTCAGTCCTCACCGGTGGTCTGGAAGGGACGTGTCTTCATTACCGCAGTTGATGGTCCAAACAAGGAGCAGGCATACGTCCTTTGCTATGACCTGCGGAGTGGAGATGAGCTGTGGCGACGAGTTGTGGGAACGACTGAAAAGGTCAAGGTAGGTAACCTGGTCAGTCAGGCCGCGCCGACCCCGGTTGTTGATGGAAAGAGAGTCTACGTCTTCTTCGAGACAGGTGACCTGTACGTTTTTGATCACCGTGGCCGTCGGCTATGGGAGCGGCAGATGACGAGTGATTACGGAGGTGTGAAGGGGCCGCATGGGCTGGGCAGTTCGCTCGCCGCCAACCGGGACAATATCTTCATCGCCATCTCCCACCTTGGAACCTCGTTTGTGATGGCGATCAGCAAACGAGATGGCCGAACTGTCTGGAGAACAGAGCGCAAATCCGGCATGGCTTGGGGAACACCGCTCGTCATCAGACATGAGGGGCGGGAACAGGTTATTGTCAGAGGCGGTGAAGGAGTAATCAGCTACGACACAGCCGATGGGAAGGCCCTCTGGTGGGTGACTGGTTTGAAGGGGGCACCGATGCCTTCGCCGACCCTGGCTGGTGACCTGCTGATTATTGGATCTGATCAGAAAGAGGGCAGTATGGCAATCCGGATGGGCGGGAGCGGAGATGTGACAGCAACCCATATTGTCTGGCGGCCGACCGATGCCACCTCCTATTTCAGCTCACCGCTGGTCCACCATGGGCTGGTCTATTTCATTAGTAAAGCAGGAATCGCCTATTGTGTCGACTTGAAGACAGGACGCGAGCAGTGGCGTCAGCGTCTGGGGGGTGGTGAGTGCTGGGCGTCACCACTGGCAGTCAGAGACCGGATCTACATCTTCAGTAACGAGGGAAAGACTTTTGTTCTCCGCGCGGGGCGACAGTACGAGCAGCTGGCAGTCAATACAATCAGCGAACTGGAAAGAATCTATGGTGTTGCGGCAATTGACGATGCACTGCTGCTGCGCTCAGGTCGGCGCCTGATCAGACTCAGCGAGACCCGGTTAGACAGAAGATGATTGCTTAAGATTGACGATCATTCAGAAGCGAGTGTTGAGAAGACTATGAAGATATCTTTGTTGTTGAACTGGAAGAGGTCACTCTTTCCAAAGATAAGCAGACAGCGGTTCCTGCGGGCAGCCTTTTTGGTGATAGGCCTCTTGCTGGTCGTCATCCTGAGTTATCGATTTTATGTCAGAAATATCGCCCCGACCCGGATCGCTTTTGTCAACTACCCTGAATTCAGCCTGGCAAGGATTGAGAAGTCGAGTTCCTCCGCTTTGATACAGATCGATAATCTGCCGCTGACAGAGCTGCGCAAGGCACGACAGTATCCGGCAGTCTTTGTCTTCAGTCGGGGATTGCAGCTCTCACCGGAGCAGTTTCAAGAGCTGCAGAATGCCGGATTTGCGGGAACGGCAATCTTCATGGAGGGGGCGACCAATCCGAATCAGGATGTGACCAACCTGAAGGGAGGAGATCTGGATGCTATCTCCAGTTACCTGCGGTTTGGAGGTAACCGTAATTATCGGAGCATGCTGACCTATGTGCGTCGGATGATCGATCGCAAAAAGTACTTTGCGGCGGTACCCGAGGCACCATTCGAGATCCCACCGGATGCCTTTTTTCATCTGGAGGAAGAGGCGATATTCCGTGATTATGATGGGTTCATGGAGCATATCCGGACCAATCGTCTCTTCAAACCCAACGCTCCAACCGTCGCTCTGCTGACCAGCGTTCCGGGGCCGTTCAACGCAAATCGCGAGCATGTCGATACCTTCATCAGGGAGCTGACCAGTCGTGACATCAATGTCGTGCCGATCGCGGCGGCAACGAGGCGCCTCGAGTTTCTGAAAGAGGTCAAACCGGATCTGGTGATTATGATGCCGCACGGCAGGCTGACGCTGGGGCAAGGGGCAGAGGCTGAGGAGTGGATGCAGGCACAGAATATCCCCATGCTTGTACCGGTCAGTGTCTTTCAGGAGTATGACAAGTGGTTGAAAGACAAGCAGGGGTTCAGTGGCGCGCTGGTCTCGATGAGTATTGCATTGCCGGAGATAGACGGGGGTGTCGTTCCATATGCGGTTATCGCGCAATATCGCAATCAGGAAGGCCTGCTCGAGTTTCGTGCCATTCCCGACCGGATGATGAAGTTCTGTGATGGTGTCAGGCAGTGGTTGAAACTGAAGAAGATGGCGAACCGCGAGAAGAGGGTGGCCATCTACTACTTCAAAGGTCCTGGTAACAATGCCCTGACCGCCTCGAATCTGGAGATCATCCCTTCGCTTTACAATATGCTGCGACGGATGAGGTCCGAGGGGTATCAGGTTGAGAACCTGCCGGCGAACGAGAAGGATTTTCAGGATCTTCTCATGAAGCGAGGGCCGGTTCTCGGACCATATGCGAAAGGGGCCTTCGATGATTTTGTCAGATCTGGTCTGCCCAAGCTGGTCAAAGTGCCTGATTATCAGAGCTGGGTGGAGAAGAATCTGCCAAAGGAGAGTTATGATGCGGTAGTTGAGAAGTATGGTCCGGCTCCGGGAGAGTACATGGGCCTGACTCGTGACGGGCAGGATTACATTGCCGTCACCCGGGTCGAGTTCGGTAACATTGTCCTGCTGCCGCAGCCTTTGCCAGCCGTCGGAGGTAACGCCTTTCAACTGGTCCATGGGGCGAAGGTGGCCCCGGCGCATCCCTACATCGCCTCATATCTCTGGACACGTAATGCTTTCAAGGCCGATGCGATCATCCATTTCGGTACTCATGGCTCACTTGAGTTTACACCGGGCAAACAGATGGCCCAGTCAGAATACGACTGGGCGGATGCGCTGATCGGGACGACTCCCCATTTCTACATCTATACGATAAGCAATGTTGGCGAGGCGATCATTGCCAAGCGACGGAGTTATACCACGACGCTCTCGCATCTCACACCGGCTTTCACCGAGAGTGAACTGTATGGTGATCTTAAGCAGTTGCAGGACAAGTTCCAGGCATATCAGAACGCGAGTGGTGAAATAAGGCGTGAGTATGGGCGCAGCATTACAACGCTAGCGGAAAAGACCGGCATCACGAAAGATCTCAACTTGCAGATTACTGAGCCGGAAGATCTAAAGGGGGAGGCTTGGCAGAGGCTGGAGAATTATCTTGAAGAGATCTCCGCTGAGAAGATTACCGCCGGCCTCTACACTCTCGGCAATGGTTACGATCCAGCGAAGACGGAGATGACAGTGACCCTGATGGCCATCGACCGAGTGGCCGAGGGGATGGCTGAGCTGGACCTTATTGCAGGCCGGCTGACGGCAGGTCAGCGCGATGACCGGAAGCTCTTCGATCGTCGTTACCGGCAACCGGCCAAAGTGATGATCGGCAAGGTTATGAAGGGGCAGCTGAGTGTCGGGGCCGCCCTCACGCAGGTGATTGGCAGAGAGAATCTCACCTTTGCCGAGGAGTGGATGAAGACGGCACGGCGACCGTCAGATGATGACATTGTGCGTGGATTTATTGGTATGGCGGGTGCACGGGCTGGGGCGGCCCCCGCCGACAGGGTGGAGAGTGGTGGTGTATCGGCAGCGGAGGTCGATCAACTTCGTGAGCTGGTAGTAAGGATTATTTCAGATCCAAAGAAGCGCGAGTTCATTGCCAATCTCCGCTCTGAACAGCAGTTTCGGATGTCATCGGGTCTGCTCGATCCGGCAACGCTCGAGAGGGCCCGGACCGTCGCACGGGCCGTTCCGCGTATGGCCGAGGCGATCGAGATTGGACTGGATCCCGACGTCAACCGACTGTTGCGACTGATGCAGCGTAACCCTCTTCGCGACATGACTTTCAAGTTGATGGAGGACAAGGAGCTTGTTGGGCGTGTCGAGGCGGAGCGGGAGCGTCAGCTGGCAGAGCTCAGACGTCTCTGCCTGACACCGGAAAAACTGGCCGCATTGAAGCTGGTCAGAGAAGGGGGGGACGTGTCCGCCAATGGTGATCTCCCTGCCCTGCGTGGACTGGTCGAGCAGCTCAGGTTTTTGCAGATTAACTATGACCGCTGTGACAATCTCCGGCAGGCAACGAAGAAACAGATCGGCGAGGCCATCGATCAGGTCTCCCGTCAGATCGTCCAGCTGGAAGATCGCGATCGTGACCGTTCCCGGGCGATAGTGGCGGCTCGTAACAGTATTGAGAACATCACCAGGTCGAAGGCATTGCTTCTTGAAAGTGGCCGAGCGGAGTTGGACAGCGTGATAAATGGCCTCAATGGCGGTTTCATCGTGCCGTCTTCTGGTGGTGATCCGGTGGTCAATCCGCTGACGATTCCGACGGGAAGAAATCTATACAGTATCGATGCCGAGAAGACCCCGTCGGTTGAAGCGTGGCGCGTCGGCAAACAGCTTGCCGACGCACTGCTTCAGCAACATCTCAAGTTGCATCAGCACTATCCAAAGAAGGTCGCGGTGACGCTCTGGCCTTCTGATTTCATTGAGACAGAGGGGGCGCTGGTGGCCGAAGTTCTTTATCTGCTGGGTGTTGAGCCAGTACGCGACCCTTTTGGTCGCGTACTCGACATCCGGATCACGCCGGCGGCCGAACTGCAGCGTCCACGCGTCGATGTCGTCGTCCAGACGGCCGGACAGTTCCGGGATCTTGCGGCATCGAGGCTCTATCTGATTAACAAGGCTGTTCGAATGGTCGCGGGACTAAACGAGGATGCACCTTTCGAAAACCACGTCAGGAGCGGCACGGCTCAGGCTGAAGTGGCACTCAAAGAGAGGGGGCTGTCACCGGTTGAGGCCCGTGAGATCTCGACGCAGCGGGTCTTTGGCGGAGTCAATGGCAGTTATGGAACCCAGATCATGGGCATGGTCGAGAATGGCGACAAATGGGAGAAGGAGCAGGAGGTCGCCCAGACCTATCTCAACAACATGGGTGAACTCTACGATGAGGGTGAGGGATGGGGACGCTTCCGCGCCGGAGCCTTCGAAGTGATGCTGCGCGATACCGAGGCGGTCATCCAGCCACGCGAGAGCAATACCTGGGGGCCGCTCTCGCTGGACCATGTTTATGAGTTCATGGGTGGGATCAATATGGCTGTCCGCCATGTTACAGGTAAGGATCCTGACGCATATTTCAACGACTTTCGCAACCCGGGCCAGGCAAGGGTTCAGGAGGTTAAGGAGGCGATCGGGGTTGAGTCGCGGACGACGCTGCTCAATCCAAGGTATATCGCTGAGTATATGAAGGGTGGTGCCTCATCGGCGGAGAAGTTTGCCGAGACCTTCCGTAACACCTATGGTTGGGATGTTATGAAACCTGAGGCGATCGAGGAGCAGCTGTGGAGTGATCTGCACAAGGTCTATGTAAGGGATGACCTCAATCTTGGGGTCAAAGATTGGTTCAGAAAGGAGAATCCGGCCGCTTTGCAGGAGATGACGGCGGTCATGCTCGAGACAGTTCGCAAGGGATACTGGAAAGCGGGTGCCGAACAGATACAGGAACTGGTTCAGCTCCACACTCAGCTGATCAGGGACTACAAACCCGGCTGCAGTGAGTTTGTCTGCGGTAACGAGAAACTGCAGAGCTTTATCGGTGAGAACCTGAGCAGTGAAGAGCGGCAGGCGTATCAGGGAGCGATTGCGCAGATCCGGGTTGGCGAAAATCAGACCAGCGGTATTGTTCTTGAAAAGGAGAAGAGTGAACGTGCCCGGCCGTTACAGCCGTTACTCAATCTCTTTCGTTCCGGTAAGACCGTTGCGTTGACACTGCTTGCGATGCTGGTCGGTCTGGTGACTCTCTTTGTCTGGTGGCGTCGGAGCGCAGCTCGGTAAGCGGACGCCGTAGTGGTGAGTTGCTTGTGAGGAGGCTTCAGTGGTGGCTGAAATCTGGTTGGCCGGGTCGATGTTATTGGTGCTGCTGGCTATCACTCGGAGCAGCCTGCTCCAGGGACGATGGCAGCAGGCTTTACCCTCCATTCTGGCGGGAGCATGGATCTATCTGACCTGGAATGAGGTCAGTCGAAAGAGTCTGGCGCAGATCTATGCCCCGCTGGCTCAGCCGGATCTGCTGGTTCTGATTCTCATGGTTCCGATCATCGAGAGCCTGATTGGTATAAGAGCGGCAGTGCGCCTGATCGCGCCAGATCATCGGGTCACCCGGTGGCAGAGGGTGGTCGAAGGCCTTCCGCCACTGAGCCTTTTTGCGGGGCTGCGTCTGCTGATTGCACAGGCCTTTCAAGCAGCTCCGCAGGGAATTGACTTCGATACCTTCGGAACAGGGTTGGTGATCTGCGTCAGCCTGATCCTGCTGCTTCTTCCGATCGCCCTGCAGTGGGTGCTGCCTCAGTTGGTATGGCGCATTGAACTCTACCTCATGCTGCGCGTGATCCTTTTGCTGGCGATTCTGGTCGGTTATGGACTGGCGACGCTGCAACCGGTCTCGCAACCGGATGCCAGCTTCTCCTGGCGCGGAACGGCAATTGTTTTCATCGGAATGTGTTCGATTGCACTGATCGGAGCGGTTTCAGCTGGGGCGGTCGAACGTCTCCGGCGGCGGATGAGGCCGACGACAGGCTATCTGACGGTCGAAGACCATCGACCAGTGCGGTGAATGAAAATATGAACTACGTCAATCAATTTTTAAATTTCATCTCCGATGGTCTGCTGCTCCCGGCGGTGACCCTTGAAATTCTGCTCCTTTTTAGCGCCTTGTGGGCGGGAGGGCTGTTTGCCCGTGATCTCTGGCAGCGACTGCGCGGTGCTGGTGCAGTCGGCGAGTTCATTCAACTGGCTCCGCTCGATCAGGATTGGGCGACAGCAATCAGGAAGTTGCCGGTCAGTCGGTTCAGGGAGGTGGTTCAGTCGCTACTTGACACCAGCCACGACCGCCGTCTGGCGATGTATCGGCTCAACCTCTTTGAGAATGAGTGCCAGAAGGAGCTGGATCGGGCGCGGATGCTCACTCGTCTTGGACCGATTCTCGGGCTCATGGGAACACTGATTCCGAAAGGTCATGCCCTGGGTCAGCTCGCTCTTGGTGATGTTTCGGCAATGACGCAGAATCTGCAGGTCGCCTTTGCCAACACTGTTGTCGGCCTTTTTATTGGCGCAGTTGGATTTGTCATCCAGCAGGGAAGACAGCGCTGGTACAAACAGGAACTGGATGCGCTTGACTATCTTTATGATCTGTTATTCGAGGAGAAGCGATGAGACGTCGGCGGGAGAGATTCGGTGAAGAGTCGTCAGATCCACTTGATTCCCTGGCCAATCTCTTTGAATTGGCAATGGTTCTCGCCGTAGCGCTGCTGACAATGATTGCCGTGAGGTTCAATATGACGGAGATGTTCAGCGACAAAGACTTCACGATGGTCAAGAATCCGGGCAAGGCAAATATGGAGATTATCACCAAGTCGGGCCAGCGGATAGAGAAGTACCAGGCGACCGATAAGCGTAGTGGCGATAGTCAGGGGAATGGGAAGCGGGTCGGCACTGCCTACCAGCTGGAGAACGGCGAGATTATCTACGTTCCGGAATAATACGGGAGGACCCGGCAACGAAACTTCGACCGCCCGCAACAGGGTCACCTGGTGCGCGTTCTCGCAATGCTGACTTTCCGCTGCGGTGGGAAATACTCATTTGCCTCTTCCGTGTTTAGAGTGACTCTGCCAGAAGAGACAGTGGAAGGCAGGCCGGGAAGAGCCCGGGACCATTGTCGAAAACTCTCCGCCAGGATTTTCTGAATGATTCGCAGGGTAAGCCCTTGTCGTTGCCACATTCTTCTCGGTACCGGAACAGGGGGCAAGGCCTGCGGATGCCGGTCTCCGATTCGGACGTCAGCGATCATGTAAAACTGAGTCAATCTGGACATCACCGATAGGCCATCCAGTGAAGGAAGGGCAATCTTATTTTCGGGGCGTGGGCCATATCAGCTATACCAGCAGGAGATCAGTGGAGAAAAGGGTCTAAAGCGGGTGGGATTAATGGGGGCAGCCACCAGGGGATCAGGCAGTGGATTGTTTGGCCAAGCGTCCTTTATTAGTGAATATGCGACGTTCCTTCAGAACGCTGGGATCTTGGGGCGTGGCAATCCCAAGTGTACACCGTGGGCAGGTATGCGTTGCCCCTTCGGGGCAAAAGGAGCGCCTTCGGCGATGATGGAGGCCGTTCTCGGCGGTGTCCAAATTTACTCACTTTTTCATGGTAATTACTCAGGGGGTTGGGCATGCAGGAATGTAAGAACTTCTGCCCCCATCAAATTGACCGGAGCATAGGGCGGTTCACGAGTCGCCCCAGACATACGCTTATCTCAACTCGCCCGAGAATCACGCCTGCCTGTCGGATTGATTTTGTGACGGGCATCTGGAACAGGCATTTGGGCCGGTTCGTGAAATGCACGACTAACCCCGTGAGTAATTACTTCTCATGATCTTGGACATTCGGAGGGGGGAAATGGGATTTCACTTTCTGTAAGTACGCCCCTTGGCTATCGGAATGACGTGCTGGCCAGGGTTGAAGGGTATTCAGGAAAGCGAATTCGATTATTGGGAGCAGACTCAGGCGGTTCAGAGGCCGGTGCTCCAGCGCGGAGCGGTTCCCGCATTTTCAGGACGTTCGCCCTTACCCGCACAAAAGTCTGAAGTCCACTCAGTTCTGCAATCCTTCCACTCACCTGCTCAATTAGTCCATCGGTTGAATTCAGATTCGAACGGCTCCGCTTCTGTGCTAACCGTACTCTTTTAAATGATAACTGAGATAAAAAAGATCTACGGAAATTAAGGAGAAGACATGCTTTCATCTGATCTTATCGGGTTGGGCAGAGTGGGCAGGCAGATGGTGTTGGCCATTATTGGAGTGGTACTCCTTTTTAATGTCGCGGCCGCCTCAACCGCGTCGCTTCGCGGAGTGGTTACCGACCCAGGAGGTGCTGTGATTGCCGGGGCAGAGGTGACGGTGACAAATGACTCGACCAACAGTCGCCGGCGGGTGGTTACCGACGCCGGTGGCCGTTATCTGGTACCGGAGTTACTTCCGGGAGTCTATACGATCGATGTCAGTCGGAGCGGATTTCAGCGCACGACACGAAGGCAGGTCGTCCTGAATGTCGCCGGGAACTACACCGAAGACTTTACGCTGCAGGTTGGTTCACTCAATGATCGAGTGGTGGTAGAGGGGAACTCCTCGCTGGTCAACCGCGAATCAGCGGCGGTGGCCACGGTCATCGACCGGCAGTTTGTCGCCAATCTTCCGCTCAATGGGCGCAGCTTTCAGGTGCTGATGGAGCTGACGCCGGGAGTGAGCCTTGCCAGGTCAACGATCCAGAGTACCGGACAGTTTTCGGTCAATGGGCAGCGAACAAATGCCAACTACTTCATGGTCGACGGCGTCGGAGCCAATTTTGGAGCGAGTCTGACGGCGCAGAGTTATCAGCAGGGCAGTGGAACGCAGCCGGCGCTCTCGGTTCTGGGGGGATTCAACAATCTGGTCTCGGTCGATGCGCTGCAGGAGTTTCGGGTCCAGACCTCGGGCTATGATGCACAGTATGGGCGATCACCCGGAGCGCAGGTCTCGATTACGACCCGTTCGGGCGGGAATGAGTTTACGGGGACACTCTTCAACTACTTTCGGAATGAGGCGCTCGACGCGGCAGACTTCTTTGACAAGATCAACCGGGTACCAAAACGCAAGCTGCGCCAGAACGATTTCGGGGGAGTGCTTGGCGGCCCGATCCGGCTGCCGCGACGGGTCTTTGGGCCAATTGGATATGACGGGCGAGATCGGACCTTCTTCTTCGCCTCATATGAGCAGTTGCGGCTGGTTCAGCCCCAGGCGGGTCTCTTCCGGGCACGAGTGCCATCTCTGGCCGCCCGGGCTGCGGCAACCGGAGCAATGAGATCGGTTCTTAATGCCTTTCCATTGCCCAATGCCCCACGAGTAGCGGCGGATGGTGATCCGGCAGACAGCGAGCGCTATATTGCCGGACTCTCGTATCCATCGCGGTTGACCACCTTTGGTGTCCGCTTTGACCATCGTTTCAGTGACAACCTGACCGTCTTTGGTCGTTTCAACCTCTCGCCATCCGAGCAGTTCTTCAGATCGTTTCCGAGCCAGGAGAATCAGTTCCGGAAAGATACGGAGACCTACACGGGGGGGATGACCTGGACGATCAATCCGCGGCTGGTCAGTGATCTGCGATTGAACTATAGCCGCGATCGCGGGGCCTTCGATTTTGTCGGAGTGGCGGCTGACGGAGCTGTCCTGCCATCCGACAATATGCTCTTTCCGTCTTTTGCGCCGCGGGCGGTGACGGCGGTCAGCCTGCAGACGGTTCCTGGGAACTTCAGTGCCGGGTTGAGCGCCGCCAATCTGACCCAGGGCAAGACTCTTGGCCAGCAGCAACGCCAGTTCAATATCGTCGAGAATCTGACCTACGTCGCTGGACGGCATGAGTACAGATTTGGTGCCGACTATCGCCATCTTCGTCCCCTGCAGGATACACGTTCGTTGAGCATCAGCTACAATTTTGCGACCGAGGCGTCGCGGCGTACCGGTGTGCCAACAGCGATCACGCTGCAGGCTTTTGCGCCGGTGACCGACTTCATCGTGCGCAATACTTCATTCTACGTTCAGGATGCCTGGCGTCTCGGCCGGCGGGCGACGCTGACGACCGGACTGCGCTATGAGATCAATCCACCGCTGGATGGTGACCGGCTCCCTTACCAGATCGATGGGCTGGAGAACCCGCTGACGGCGACGCTTGCCCGGCCTGGAACACGCCAGTGGCAAACGCGATGGGACAACTTTGCGCCGCGTTTCGGTCTGGCCTGGACGGTCTCCGAGAAGCTCGACCTGGTTCTTCGCGGCGGGGTCGGTATCTTCTACGATACGGGGATGGGGACGGCACTGCGTGGATACAGCAGCTTTCCCTACAACACCACGCTCAACATCACCAATCCGGCCCAGCTCAGGTTTCCGGCAGTCGAGGCCGATATCCAGCCGCCACCATTTGCCGATACGCTGCCGCCGCCCTACAACTCGAGCTTCTTTGTCTTTGATCGCAATCTGCAACTGCCCTACACCCGGCAGTGGAATGTGACGATGGAGAAGGGGCTCGGCCGGAACAGTGTTGTGACCATCAGCTATGTTGCGGCGGCCGGTCGAAGGTTGCTGCGGGCCGAACAGTTGCAGAACTTCAATGGCGCGTTTGTGCAGCAGCGGTTCGGGCTTGAAGCAAGACCGCTGATTGTCATCAACCCGGCGATCTTCGGGCCGAACCTTACTGCCACGGCGCCAACTGCCGGGTCGACCGTCTCGGTGACCCGCAATGCTTCGAACTCTGATTACCACTCATTTCAGGCCCAGTTTCGGCGGCGGCTCACGCGTGGGCTGCAGGCGCAGGTCTCCTACACCTGGTCAAAATCGATGGATGATGTCTCGGATGAGACCATCACCGGCATTCCAACCGACCGACTCGACCTCCGATTGGAGCGGGGGTTGTCAGACTTTGACATCCGTCATAACTTTATTACGGCGCTGACGTACGATATCCCGACCGGCAGGATCCTCGGAGGCTATCGGCTGACGCGGGCTCTATTTGGAGGCTGGTCGGTCGATGCCATCGGGCGGATGCGCTCCGCCCTGCCCTTTAATGCCATCTCGCAGGTCTTCGATCCGCTCAATATCGGGACGACGCGGCGGCTCGATCTCAAGCCGGGTGTGCCGATCTATCTCGATGATTCGGCCGCACCGGGTGGTCGAAGACTCAACCCGAATGCCTTTGCCGTTCCCGCTGCCGGAAGGCAGGGAACACTACAGCGCAATTTTCTGCGCGGATTTGCTGCCCGCCAACTCGACCTCTCGGTACGGCGGCAGTTTAACCTGAGTGAAAAGTGGAGGATCCAGTTTCGGGCCGAGTTCTTCAATCTGACCAATACGCCGAACTTTGGTGACCCGGCCGCTTCTCTTGGTTTCGCCACGTTTGGGTACGCACAGAACATGCTTGGGCGAGGATTGAGCGGTTCGACCGGGGCGACACAGACCTCACCCAGCCCTGGTTTCAACTCGCTCTATCAGATCGGTGGTCCTCGTTCCATCCAGTTTTCACTGAAGATACTCAACTGAGCCATCTTCAGTCAGGTGGAGCAGGTGAATTGCACAGCATCAGACGGGAGGATGAAATTGAAGTTTCAAACATTACTGAACGCACTATTTTTGAATGTCGCTTTGGCCACCATTCCGGCAATGGCCCAGCACGTCGGGGTCTCACATGAGGCAGCAGGTGAGGAGGGAGATCTGCTCTTCATTCGCGAAAATGGCAAGTATGGTTTCATCGATCGAAGCGGGAAAATTGTCATCCCCTGTGTCTATGAGAACACCTACGGTTTTACCGAGGGATTGGCCGCGGTAAAAGTGAAGGGAAAGATCGGATACATCGATGTGACCGGAAAGATGGTTATTCAACCGACATTCGAAGAGGCATACGCCTTTTTTGACGGTCTGGCCTGGGTCAGGATTGCCGGGCTCTATGCCTGGATCGATCGAACAGGAAAAGTGGTGATCGAGCCGCAAAGCTTCGAGGATGTTGCTCCTGGCTTTTCTGATGGCATGTGCGCGGTGAAGGTCGATGGTGACTGGGGTTATATCGATCGGACCGGCAGGATGATCATCAAGCCGCGTTATGATCAGGCCAGCAAGTTCAAGCGTGGCACTGCCCAGGTTCGGCAAGGCAACCAGTACTCGTGGATTGACAAGACCGGGAAGGTACTCTGGTCTGGAAGTTGATCGAGTCGGTCCGGATTGGTCAGCCTCTCTCCTGGCCAGTCCGGACCAGTTGCCGGATCTCTCACTAATACTCAGCTGTCCGGCCGGTGGCGTTCAGCGCGTAAGTTCCAGAGAAGTGCTATGAAAGCGATCCTATCCTGCGCCTTATCCATTTTCATTTCAACTTTCGTTCTACTATGGCTGGTTCATCTGCCACCTGTTCTCGGATCCGGCAGCTCCGTCAGGAGTGAGGCCGGTGTCCCCTGTCAGCAATGCTTTCCACTGGAGACGCTTCCGCTGCCGTTGCGAGAGCGAGCCGCGGGGCTGCTCGTCAAGGCACTTGATGGGGAGGCACTCTACACCTTTGTTGGAGATCTCAAGCCAATGAGCAGCGGCTTCGTCTCGTTCAATTTCGAGGCGCAGACTCCATCACCAACTGCTTTATCCGAGCTTGAAGATACCCGTCAGATCCTCGCTGCCTGGAGGTGCGGGCAGGACTACTATGCCGGACTCCATCATTTTTCCAAGCTCTTTGACGGGAAGCGCTATGTTGACGGACTGATCATCAGACGGAGTCTGCTTGAAAAAGTCATTGATGAACGAAGATCGTTCTTCAGCGGGTTTGGGATAACCCGCAGTGCTGACCCGCTGGAGGTCGTGACGGCGGTTGAGTATGCCACGACGCCTGACCGGTTGCGCCATTATGGACATCTCTTTGGTTATCCTGATCACGCTGTCGACTTCTTTGTGGACGCAGCCAGATCGCAGGAGGTCGATGGCCAGTTCGTAAAGCGAGAGTTCCGGCGACTTCCGACTTTTCGAGCCAGTGATGAACGCTCCCCGTTTGTCTATGCTGTTCCAGTTGGCCACGTCGAAAATGATGCCGACAAGGGGCTCCGGCGAAGGTCGGAACTGATACTGACCGAGTATCGGATTCGACGAGAGAGGTATATTGGTTCATCTCTTCCGGGTGTTGTCAGGATGATGCGTGACTGGTTTGACGATGGAAATGGCCACTGTTCTCCGGCGAAGGCCATGGCTAAAATGTCAGGGCAGGAGAGGTCGACGGTCAGATGATGGTTCCCGATTGAGGACCGGCCGGCGTAGTGTCGCCATTGATCCGGTCTGACGACGGTCGGGTAGGAGCAGAGAGTCAGGATCAACGCTTAAAGTTTAAGTATTGAATCACGGAGAGTTCGACCCTGCAATCGGCTGATCTGAAGTTCTTCGCCCGTTTCGAGGGTCGCGATGTAAGTTCCGCCTGGCATGGGAGAGATGCGTTGAATCAGGTCAATATTGGCAATGGTTCCACGGCTTAGTCGGATGAATTTGTCAGGATCGAGACGGGATTCGAGATCCTTCAAGCGGTGATTGATGGTGAATGTTTGACGGCGGATGGTTGTCAGTTTCAGCAGCTCGCCATCCGCAACAATCGACGCAATCTCCTTGACGGGGAGTAGAATTATGTCGTCACGACGGCGGATTGGAATACGCTCGAGCCTCCTCTGAAGGTGGATGGTGCGAAGTGCCGACTCGTTCTCAGCTGCTGATTGCAGATATGGTGATGAGGATACTGGTTGATAACCCGTCATACCGATCTGGGCGTATGCCCGTTCGATTGTTTGGCGGAGACGACCCGAATCGACAGGTTTGAGAAGATAGTCGATGACATTCAACTCAAAGGCCCTGATCGCATACTCATCATAGGCGGTCACAAAAGCGATCAGGGGGGCCACTCTCGGACGGATGCGTCTGGCCACCTCAAGGCCATCGATCTCCGGCATCTGAAGATCGAGCAGGGCGAGGTCGGGGGATAGATCTTCGATGAGGTTGATTGCTTCGATGCCATTGGCGGCTTCGCCGATCAACTGAACCTCCTCAAGATCTCGAAGCACTGAGGCGAGAAACGACCTTGAGGGTCGCTCGTCGTCGGCAATGATTGTTCGAAGTTTGTTCATCGATCCAGCCACGCAGTCAGCATATGGTCAATAATTCAGGTCGATAGTTCCAGGTGATGTTGTGTGACACCGGACCGTGATCTATATAGAAAAAGCCGACATCGGAACAGGTAACATTGAAAAACGTCGCTGATTCGCGGCGATTCCAGCAGGCAGTGTTCCAATGTTGCCTGTTCCGCTTTAGTGTCGAGTCCCGGGGGGCCGCCAGGGGTGACCGGGAGCCTGGGAATCGGGTCAATAACCGCAGTGCAGAATGAAGGAGAGTTGGATTGCCGGCAATTTAATCTCAACCAACGGGCGGAGGAGCTTGCTGAGTGGTCGTTTTGCCGGGATGAGTAGCGAGTCCCAACCGGCCGGTGACTGTGAAAAGATTGTCCGTGTGGAGAGATGGAAGACCGCCTCTTCGGGTGGCCATGACGGGAGAGAGATCGGGCGTGGCGAGAGGACGCTCAGGGTTCCGCTCGCCACGCGAGGTCTGATCCAGTGGGTCAGGATGAGGTCTGCTTGAGCAGTGGGGTGACCAGGTTGCCGTGGACATCGGTGAGGCGGAAGTAGCGCCCCTGATACTTGTAGGTCAGCCGCGTGTGGTCGAGTCCAAGTGTGTGGAGGATCGTCGCGTTGAGGTCGTGGACGTGGATGGGGTCACGGACGATGTTGTAGCTGAAGTCGTCCGTCTCGCCGATGCTTACTCCCGGCTTGATGCCACCTCCGGCCAACCAGACGGTGAAGCAGCGCGGATGGTGATCGCGACCGTAGTTGTCAGGTGTCAGCCTGCCCTGAGAGTAGACGGTACGGCCGAACTCATCACCCCAGATGACAAGAGTGTCCTCAAGCAGTCCGCGTTCGGCCAGATCGCGGATCAGCGCGGCCGAGGGCTGATCGGTATCCTGGGCCTGTTTAGTGATATTCTTTGGCAGCTCGCCGTGCTGATCCCAGCCACGATGGAAGAGTTGGATGAAGCGGACGCCACGTTCGGCGAGCCGTCGTGCCATCAGGCAGTTGAAGGCAAAAGTGCCGGATTTTCTGACATCGGGGCCATAGCTTTCGAGCGTCTTCTCCGACTCCCCCTTCAGATCCATCAGCTCGGGTACTGACGACTGCATACGGAAGGCCATCTCATACTGTGCCGTCCGGGAGAGGATCTCCGGATCGCCATACCGATTCGCATTGAGTGCGTTCAATTCACCCAGTTCATCGAGAAATTTGCGGCGGGTTTCACGGTCGATCCCCGGAGGATTGGAGAGATAGAGGACCGGGTCGGCGCCGTTATGGAATTTGACGCCCTGGTAGCGTGAGGGCAGAAAGCCGTTGCCCCAGAGTCGATCATAGAGCGGCTGGTCTCCGCCGCTGCGGCCGACTGAGACCATGACGATAAAGGCTGGCAGGTCCTTGTTCTCACTTCCAAGGCCATAAGCCAGCCAGGCTCCGAGGCTTGGCCGGCCGGCGAGCTGAAATCCGGTCAGCGCGGTGGTGATGGCCGGGTCGTGATTGATCTGCTCGGTGTGGAGCGACTTGATGAAGCTGAGCTGGTCGACCACTCCGGCGTGGTATGGCAACAGCTCACTGAGCCATACCCCTGACTGGCCATGCTGCGCAAACTTGAACTTCGATGGCGCAGTTGGGAAGCTCGACTGATGGGCGGTCATCCCGGTTAGTCGTTGTCCCTGGCGGATCGAGTCGGGCAGATTCTGTCCGCGGTACTTCTCGAGCCCCGGTTTTGGATCGAAGAGGTCAAGCTGCGACGGGCCACCAGCCTGGAAGAGGTAGATCACCCGCTTGGCGGTCGGTTTGAAGTGGGGGCGGGGCAGGAGAGTATCCTCGCCGGCCAGTCCATCCTCGCGAAGAAGCGTCGCCAGTGCGGCGGTTCCAAGGCCGAGGCTGCACCGGCTGAAGAAGTGGCGCCGTGTCATCTGCAGTGACGAATCCTGTTCAGGTGATAGTTGTTTCATAGAGACCTCACTGTCTGGTAATCGTTTCATCGAGATTGAGAATCAGGCTGGCGACCATCGACCAGGCGGCCAGTTCACGCGACGGAATCTCTCTCGCCGGGCGGCGCTCACCGGCTGCGAGCAGCCGTTCAGCCTCGGCCGGGTGGGTGCTGAAATGGAGACGCTGCGATTCGAGGTAACGGGTGAGGACGCCCCGCTCTCGCTCATCGGGCTGGCGCAGTGTGACGAGCCGGAAGCCCCAGGCGAGACGGTCGCTCTCCGTGGCACCTCCCTCAAGCAGCATTCGTTGGGCGATCATTCGCGACGCCTCAACGTAGGTCACATCGTTCATAAGATTGAGCGACTGGAGGGGGGTGTTGGTCCGAGTCTCCCGAACGGTGCAGAACTCGCGGGCCGAGGCGTCAAAGACCTGCATCGTCGGTGAGAGGACAGTTCGTTTCCAGAAGGTATAGAGACTGCGGCGCCAGAGTCCCTCACCACGCTCACGCTCGTACCCGGTCAGGCCGGAGAAGGCCATATCCTTGTAGAGTCCATCCGGCTGATATGGTTTGACCGATGGGCCACCGACCTTCTCGACCAGCAGTCCGGCGGCGGCGAGTGCCTGGTCACGGATCATATCGGCCGAGAGTCGCGTGCGCGGGCCCCGGGCAAGCAGACGGTTCTCCGGGTCTCGCTGCAGGCTCGTCGGAGAGAGAATGGCCGACTGCCGGTAGGTCGCACTGGTGACGATCTTCCTGAGCAACGACCGGATGTCCCACGCTCTTCCTTGCGCTGGCGAGTGGAACTCGACCGCCAGCCAGTCGAGCAGCTCTGGATGGGAGGGCAGCTCGCCCTGCGAGCCGAAGTCCTCGACGGTTCTGACCAGGCCGGCACCGAAGAACATCTGCCAGAAACGGTTGACGGCCACCCTTGATGTCAGCGGGTGCTCGGACGAGGTCAGCCATTTCGCCAGACCAAGCCGGTTGTTCGGCAGTTCGGCCGAGAGTGGAGGCAGGATAGACGGAACACCTCTCTCCACCCGCTCTCCCGGCGCATCATAGGCGCCACGGCGCAGCAGATGAGCCGGTCGTGGTCTCGGCAGCTCTTCCATCACCATGATCGTGGTAAATCGGTCGATCATCTCCTGGCGCTGGACGAGAAGATCCCTGTACTGTTGATGCAGCTGGCGAATCTTCGCGGGAGCCTTTGCGGCGAGGAAGGCTGCGCGGAGTCGCGTCCGCTCGGCCGGTCTTCGGGTGCTCTCCGGCCGGCCCGCCAGCACTTCGAGCGACTCGCGGCAGGAGATTACGGCGATCTCATCGTCGTCAAGATTCCGGGTGTAGAAGCGCACTTCGTCCATCATCCCCCGAAAGCGCATCTCCTTCCCACCTCCGCCACCAATCCGCAGCGGCTGGTTTGGCAGCCCCCAGTAGAGATAGAGGTTCGGCTGGGTCACCTTCAGCTTCTGTTCGACTCCGTTGACGAAGAGGCGTACCCGGTCGTCATACTGCCGGAAGCCGTCGAACTGGAGCAGCACGTGATGCCATTCACCGGCCGCCAGGGTGGTCTCAGTCTCTGAGCGATAGCCATCGTAGTTCCATTCCCGAACCATCTGGAAATGGAGCCTCCCATTGGCGTGGAAGAGCCCGACCCCACCAATTCGCGGCAGTCCATTGACGCGCCCATCGGCGGCGTCGGCCATCTTGGTGAAGATCGCTCCACCATTCTCAGACTCTGGCCGGATCCAGGCGGAGACCGCAAATCGCTCGCGGAAGTCACGGCTGGTCGATTTGTAACGGAAGTCGGCGATCCGACCGGCGTTATAGTAGATCTTTCCATCAAACCGCATCCCCTCACCAAAAGGCGTCGGAACGTATGCCGGTTGACCATCGACGAATCTTGCCTCGTCTGCCTCGGTTGGCGGCAGCGGCTTCTTCGTCTTCTCGTCAAGTTTCGGAGGTTGCGGATTGTGCCATTCCTGCGCCGATCGGCTGAGCAACGGCTTCGCTCCGCGTTCAAGCGGCAGGTGAAGCAGCAGGCTCCGGTCCGGCAGCCCCACCGGCTCGGCGCCACTCTTCAGCCCGGTCTCCCACCGGCGTTGCCGCGAAGCGATCTCCGACTCAAGCCGCTTCAGCTCATCGCCAACGGTTGAGATCTGCTCTTCGAGCCGCATCAGTTGCCGCTGTTCAGCCGTGGTCGGCGCACTGATCCACGGTGCGGAGTTACCCCAGTCGAAGGCCCGTCCATCCTCCGGGATCGAGTTGAAATAGGCGTAGAGCTGGTAGTACTCCTTCTGCGTCAGCGGATCATACTTATGGTTATGGCAGCGGGCACAGCCAACGGTCAGCCCCATGAAGACGGTCGACGTCGTATCAACCCGGTCGACCACATACTCGACGGCATACTCCTCGGGGACGATACCGCCCTCGGCGTTGATCCGGTGGTGGCGATTGAAGGCGGTGGCGATGCGCTGGTCAAGGGTTGGAGCAGGAAGCAGGTCACCAGCCAGCTGTTCGGTGACAAACTGATCGTACGGCAGATTCTGATTGAAGGCCGCAATCACCCAGTCGCGCCAGCGCCAGGCTGAACGATCACCGTCGATCTGGTAGCCGTTCGTATCGGCATAACGGGCCGCATCGAGCCAGCGCCACGCCATCCGTTCCCCGTAGCGCTGGCTCGACAGCAATCGATCGACGACCTTCTCATAGGCGTCCGCTGTCGGATCGTTCAGGAACGATTCCAGCTCGGCCAGGGTGGGCGGCAAGCCGGTCAGATCGAGCGTTACTCGTCGCAGCAGCGTTGCCCGATCGGCCTCCGGAGCGGGATCCATCCCTTCCTTCTCCAGCCGGGCAAGGATGAAATGGTCGATCTCATTCCGCACCCATGCCCGCATTCCGACTGTCGGAAGTGCCGGTCGACGGGGCGGGATGAAGGCCCAGTGCTGCTGCCACGGCGCGCCCTCACGAATCCATTCGATCAGCAGTGACTTTTCACTCTCCGTCAGTTGGTGTGTGGCGCTGACCGGAGGCATCCGCAACGACTCGTCGTGCGAGGTGATTCGCCGCACCAACTCGCTCCGTCCCGGATCCCCCGCGACGATCGCTCGTCGTCCCCGCCCGAGGTCCGCCTTCGCTCCCTCCTCCGAGTCGAGCCGCAACCGCAGGTTTCGTGACGGCGCATCCGGCCCATGGCAGGCAAAACACTTGTCGGAGAGGATCGGTCGAATCTCTCGCCCAAAGTCGATCCGTCGCGACTGGGTCAGCCCTCGTTCCGGTAACGCCAGCACCAACAGGCCGATCGTGGTGGCGCCGGCCAGAGCGATCAGTTGCAAGATAGAGGCTTTGTGACCTCTGCCCGGTCTGATTTTCATACCTTCGAATCCCTCTTTGCGGTAGGTATTAAAATGATCCGATCGCGGTTCGGAATCAAGGTTCGGAATCAAGAAGATATCAAACTACGGTTTGACCTTAAAATGCAAGGATCCGGCTCTGGTCAGGCCGAGTCGCACCCACCAGACCGCAACCCCACTGCCACATCGCCCGCACCCGTCAGAAACGATTTTACTTGGAATTGATAAAGTCTTTAAAGAGACATAAGGTTTGTCTGACTCAGTCTTAAATCTCCTCCCATAGACTCACTCTTCGATTTTAAGTGTCGATTCAGGCGTCCAAGCTTGCCGCACTGAGGCGGTAATAATTTGAGATGGAAAGTCGATAATCGTGGCCCCTGCGGCCGGCATTGAATCAGGAGGAGATGGATGAAAAGGCTGATCATTGGTAATTGGATTGGACTGTTCGCTCTGTTAGCGTTCAGTCTGACCGGTCTATCCCAGTCAGGTCCGACAGGGAGTCTGACCGGGATTGTTCAGGATACGACCGGGGCCATTGTTCCGGGCACAAAGGTTACGGCGACAAGTACTGAGACCGGGCTCACCAGGAATGCCGTCGCCGATGGTGAGGGGCGGTGGCAGCTTCCGGTGCTGCCGGTTGGGTCGTATA
>CAIOZW010000011.1 GCA_903862855.1 uncultured Acidobacteriota bacterium | reverse complement strand
GCCGGTCTTGCTGTGCTCGCAGGTTCACCGGCTCAGATCAGGCGGTGGATTCCGACACAGGTGCCAGAGGGGACTCAATTTGCCGGGTCGGAGGCCTGTGCAGAGTGTCATGCAGATATAGTACGTCAGTATGGGAGGAGCCCAATGAGAGCGGCACTGGAGAGTGTCGCCGCCTCGCCAATATTGCGGGCCAATCAGAGACTGACATTTCGCGATGGCAAGTTCAGATTTGAGATCGTCCGGCGTGGTGAGCAGAGCATCTACACGGTGACCGATGGTGTATCAACCATCAGTGAGCCTGTCCACTTCAGTTTTGGGCAGGGCCAGGCGGGCCAGACATACCTTCTTCGTTATCGTGATGATTATTATGAGAGTCGTGTCAGCTTCTACCGTGACATCAAAGGGCTTGATCTAACGCTTGGATACCGTGGAACCACTCCGCGCTCGGTCGAGGAGGCCTTTGGACGTAAGCTGCCGAGAGATGAGGTGGCGCAGTGTTTTGCCTGCCACGCCACAAATTCAGTCAGCCATTCGCGTCTGCATCTGGAGAAGATGATGATCGGGATAAGCTGTGAAGGATGTCATGGCTCCGGTATCAGCCACATCCGGGCGGTGCGTGACGGGCAACCAGAGAAGGGATCGATCTTCAACCCTGGCATTTTGAGTGGTGATGAGATCAGTCAGGAGTTCTGCGGTTCCTGCCATCGGAGCGTCGATCGGATTGTCGGTCTCAATTCTGATGATGGCAAGTTCAATGTGCGATTCCAACCTTATCGAATCTTCAGCAGCAAGTGCTATTCTGATGATCGACGAATAAGTTGTATCGGTTGTCACAATCCGCACGAGGCCGTAAAAAGGGATAGCGGGTATTATGATGGGAAGTGCAGGTCTTGTCACACGGGGCAGCCGCCTGATCTAGAGGAAGGGGGCAAGGTCTGTCGGGTTGGAAAGAGAGACTGTGCATCGTGCCATATGCCAAAGGTTGACCTGCCCGGTGCGCATTTTCGCTTTACCGACCATCGGATCAGAATTGCCCGTCCGGGTGAACCCTATCCAGAATGACGACTGGAGAAGATTGCCCAGAGACAGCTCTTGAACCATGCAGGCCACTGGGTTACACGCTTGATCCTGGCGACGGACAAGCCAGGAGCCCTCTGGAGCCGGATCGGCCGATTGTCAGTCAGTTCTGACCGGTGGGCTGAAATCGACCCCCAGAGGATGGTTCATGCTCATTGTCGATCGAGAGCATTCGGATGGGCGTGACTTGATCGAGGGTCGGGCAGAGTTATCGAGAAAGAGTCAACTTACTACAGAGGAGAGTACAAATTGGAACTGACAGGCAGATCGATAATTGGCACATCGCGCGGCGCAGCTGTCGGGGCGACCACTCTTGGATTCAATCCATTGACGGGTGAGTATCTGGAGCCGGGATGGTATTCGGCCAGTGAAGCTGAGATCGAGCAGGCGATCAAGCTGGCGAGTGAAGCATTTCTCTCATACAGTCGGTTGAGCGGACGAGAGCGTGGTCACTTTCTGCGCACCATTGCCAGCCAGATCGAGTCGATAGCTGAGCCACTGACCGCCCGGGCAGTTGCCGAGAGCGGGTTGCCTGTGGCTCGAATTCAAGGGGAGATTGGTCGGACCTGCAACCAGTTGCGGATGTTCGCCGTGCTGGTCGAAGAGGGGAGCTGGGTTGATGCGCGAATCGATCGGGCCGATCCACAGCGTCAGCCGATACCGAAACCGGATGTAAGATCGATGCTTCGGCCCCTGGGTCCGGTGGCCGTATTTGGTGCAAGCAACTTCCCACTTGCCTTTTCGGTTGCCGGTGGGGACACTGCTTCGGCACTCGCTGCCGGCTGTCCGGTTGTCGTCAAGGCTCACCCTTCCCATCCCGGAACATCCGAGCTGGTGGGGCTGGCAATCAGTGCGGCCGTGGCCGAGTGCAGACTTGCTCATGGTGTCTTCTCGCTCATCTTCGGAGCAGGGAACGAATCCGGGGCGCAGATGGTTCGCCATCCGCTTATCAAGGCTGGCGGGTTCACCGGTTCCCGTGCTGGTGGTAAGGCGCTCGCCGCCATCGCCGCCAACCGACCTGAGCCTATCCCCTTCTATGCCGAGATGAGCAGTGTCAATCCACTACTTATTCTGCCCGGGGCGATGCACGAACGTGGCGAGGCCCTCGCTGCTGGACTTCACGGTTCGCTTACTCTTGGTGCCGGACAGTTCTGTACCAAGCCAGGTCTTGTTCTTGTCCGTGATGATGCAGCATCTGCCGCCTTTCTCAGCCGACTTGCGGCGCTGATGGGGGCAGAGCAGGTCTTTACTCTTCTCAACCCTGGGATCCAGAAGGCCTATGACACTGGAATTTCGCTTCTTGATCACAATGACCTTGTGAAGACACTGGCCAGGCCCTCCAATTCATCTGGAGCGACGGCTGGCCCGGGATGCCAGACAGTGGCGGCACTCTATCAGACGACAGCGGCCAGTCTTATCAGCAGTCCGAAATTGCAGGATGAGGTCTTCGGACCAGCCGCACTCGTTGTCACCTGGTCGACAACCGAAGAGTTGATTGATCTTCTCCTCTCGATGGAGGGCCAGTTGACGGCCTCCATCCACTCCAATGAAGAGGATCTGGCCGACTATGCGGCAATCCTTCCAATTCTCGAAAACCTTGCCGGGCGGCTGGTCTACAATGGATTCCCAACTGGTGTTGAGGTTTGCCAGGCAATGGTCCATGGCGGACCCTGGCCATCTACATCTGATGGGCGCAGCACTTCAGTCGGAACGCGGGCCATCTTCCGCTTTACGCGTCAGGTCTGCTACCAGGCGTTCCCGGACTCAAGCCTGCCAGGGGAGTTGCAGAATGGTAACCCGCAAGGAATCTGGCGCCTGGTCGATGGTCGACCAACTCAGGATTCATTCTGATGACAAAAAAGCTCTACTGGCAGGATTCACACCTCACCAACTTTACGGCCACCGTGGTTGATCGCTTTGTCATTGATGGTCGAACGGCGGTGATCCTTGATCAGACTGCCTTCTATCCCCTTGGCGGCGGTCAACCATCGGATCGTGGAGTCCTCGCGGAGAGGATTGTGGAAGATGTGACGATCGATGATCAGGAGCGTATCCTTCACTGGCTTGGAGGAGATACCGGACCAGTGCCTGGTCAGATTGTCACCGGCCAGCTCGATTGGATCAGGCGGCGTGAATTGACCCAGCAGCATACGGCTCAGCATATCCTTTCACAGGCCTTCTTTCAGCTCTTTGGCGCAGAGACGGCTGGTTTTCGGATTACCGAGCGTGATACGGAGATCGATCTTGTACTCGATGTCCCTCCTGACCAGTTACCCCGGATGATCTGCGAGGCCGAAGACCTTGCCAATACCATCGTCTTTGATAATCGCCCGATCCGCTTTCACGAGCTTACTCCGGCTGAGGCCTCCAGCTTACCACTGCGCAAGGAGAGCTTTGTTGCTGATTGTGTCAGAGTAGTCGAGATTGCCGATTTCGACTGGTCTCCCTGCGGCGGAACCCACTCAACGGCCACCGGTGAGGTAGGACTGATCGTTGTTCGTTCATCGGAGCGGGCAAAAAGAATGGTTCGCCTCCATTTTCTGGCTGGAATGAGGGCTCTTGCCGATTTCCGAACGGTCAATGGCATTACCGAATCAATCGCCCGTCGCCTCAGCGTCGGGCGAGACGAGATCGATCTCGCCATCGATCGTCTGCAGGATGATTCAAAGCAGCTGCTGAAACGCAATCGGGAACTAAATCAGGTCGCGGCCGAGATCGAAGCCTCACGCCTGGTCGACTCGACGACCTTAGCTGCTTCTGGATACCGCCTTGTCGTAAAGGTTCTTGATGATCGCGATTTTGATGAAATGAAGATCCTTGTTCACCACCTCGTCGCCCATCAAGGCGTCCTCGCTCTGCTCGCGACGCGCCACGAGGCAACTGCCCGCCTTGTCTTTGCCCGCTCGGCTGATCTCGACATTGATGTCAATGTGCTCATGAAGAAGGCTGTCGACAGACTTGGTGGTCGAGGGGGTGGGCGTCCGGACTTCGCTCAAGGGGGTGGCGAGGATCATCCTGATCTTGCATCATTGCTCGCCGCGCTTGCCATCTGCTAAGAGAAGGCCTGGGGACTGGCAGTACAGGAATTACTGCCGGTCCCCAGGCCTCCTCAATCAGGCTAATAGCCGAAAATTCAGTTACCGGGTGGCTTTGAACTCGAGCTCGAACCAGATCCAGTTCCCTCACTGGGTGTCGATCCTGGACTGCTCGGTGGTGGGGTCTCCTTGCGACGAAGTGTCGGACGATCGGGTGCGCCCTCAGTAGCTCCGGCGCCTTCAGTGCTGCCCTCCGTTCCCTCTCCAGGGGCTGGCTGGCGCTTCTTCAAAGTCGGCCTCTTTGAATCGGCCTCGCTTGCACCAACAACTCCCTTGCCGCCAATCGTTCGCGCATTAGTCAGTGTGATGAGTCGGTTCTTTACCTCTACAAACTCTGAGGTATTGATCGTGTACTCACTGCGGTCAGGGAAACGCGCAATCAATGAATTGACCCGGTCAATGCGATCTCCTACAACTGGGTGGGTGCTGAAGATCTTTGACATGGTTCCCGGCTTCTTCTTCTCCTGTGACTGCAGTTTCTCGAAGAAGCTGGACATGGAGTGTGGGTCGTAACCACTTGCCCAGAGATATTGAACCGCCAGTGTGTCGGCCTCAAACTCGGCATTACGATTGAACTTCAGAAAACCCATCGGGATTGCCAGCCCCGCGGCCTGACGAATGGCGAAACCACCCCAACCACCAAGAAAGATCAACGGGAGCGTTCCCCAATTGACGATCTGTCCCTTCGATGCCTGTTCAACTCCATGTCGCGCCGCCACGTGGGCAATCTCGTGAGCCATCGGACCGGCCAGTTCCGACTCATTCTCAGCTGCCAGAATGAGACCTTTATTGACGTAGAAGAACCCACCCGGAAGGGCAAAGGCGTTGATCTCGTCAGCTTCGATCACCTTAATGGTGAATGGAACTTTGGCATCAGAGTGGAGTACGAGGTTCTGACCGACCTTGTTGATGTATTCGACAATCACCGGGTCTTCGACCAGTTTGGCCGACTGATCGACCTCGCGTGCAAACTGCCGGCCTATCGCAACCTCCTT
The DNA here is from genome assembly GCA_903862855.1 of uncultured Acidobacteriota bacterium. Lineage (GTDB taxonomy): Bacteria > Acidobacteriota > Blastocatellia > RBC074 > RBC074 > CAIOZW01. The sequence goes on along the minus strand of CAIOZW010000011.1, from coordinate 2,610 downwards.
GTCAAAGTTGTAGAAGTTGATCTGCATCTTGTTGATGTTTCGCTTGCCGATCATCTCCGGATTTTCAAACTCCGACAAAGGCTCGATCTTTTTTGGATTGGCATTTTTAGTAGCTTCAGCCTTTGTCGGAGCCGCCGGCTGGCTGTTCTGTGCAAATCCGACCATTACGGTCTGACACAAGATGAGTGCCATCACCATCAACTTTTTACTGATAATTGACATATGTTTCACTCCCGAATCTGTTTCAGAAGGACTGAATAATGGGGAATTGAGAAGGGAGAATGGAGAATGGAGAAGGGAGAATAGATAATGGAGAAGTGAGAGATGGTCTATGGATGATGGGTAATTATCGATTCTCTTCACCATATGGCAATAATAACCTTCTCTTGCTTATTGTTGTTCCCTTCAAATAATACCAATAAAGCTATTTCGTAAGCCAGTGTATGACTTCGATAGAACATTAATCCTATAAATTCTTGCACATTATACTCGAATAAGTCCCATTTCGAGGAAAGACGATTGATTAATCTTTTCGAAGCTCTATAAACTCTTTTCGGTCAAGGCATAAAATTCATAAAAGTTGGTTTTGAGGGGCTGGTATGAGAAGAAGGAGTCTACAGATGGACTGTAATCGATTGATAAGCATTGCAAGGTTGTTTCAGGTGGTCATGATCCTTTCGCTGGTTGAAGGGGCATTGGTCAAGGCGCAGGATTGGCCACAGTGGCGCGGCCCCCAGCGCAGTGGTCTTTCAACTGAGACGGGGTTGCTCAAGGATTGGCCAGCTGCGGGTCCGACTCAGGTCTGGTCGATCAGTGGGCTTGGAGAGGGTTATGGATCACTGGCAATCAAGGGTGACCGGATTCTACTCCAGGGAACAACTGGAGGCGCAAGCGTCGTCTTCTGTCTGAGCCGGCAGAATGGCCGGATCATCTGGAGTACGGCTCTCGGTCCAAAGGTGAGTGAAAGCCGTGGGAATGGTCCACGGGCCACGCCGACGATCGATGAGGATCGGGTCTATGTTCTCACTGAGAATGGTGATCTGGCTTGTTTACGTCTGCGCGACGGTTCTTCGATCTGGCGGAAGAATATCCTGCGCGAGTTTGGGGCTTCCAATCCCCACTGGATGATCAGTGAGTCACCACTGATCGACGGCGACCGGGTGATCGTCTCGCCGGGGGGGCAGAGTGCCGGTATGGTAGCTTTCAACAAGATGAATGGGGCGAGGGTCTGGGTAACTCAGGACCTCAGTGATGAGGCCGCCTACTCATCCCCGATTCTGGTCAATGTTGGTGGAATACAGACACTTCTCAACTTTACGGCCAATGCTGCCGTTGGTATCAGGGCTGCTGATGGCAAGCTGATGTTTCGTTACGAACGGGCGGCGAATGGAACTGCCAACTGTGCGACACCGATCTATGCCGACAACAGGGTCTTCTTCAGTTCTGCTTATGGCACTGGCGGAGCTCTTCTCAAACTGCGGGCTGAAGGTGGGATGGTCAAGGCCGATGAGGTCTACTTTACACGTGAGATGATGAACCATCATGGTGGAATGGTTCTCGTCAATGGGTATCTCTATGGATTCTCCAACTCGATTCTGACCTGTCTTGAATTTTCGACCGGAGTGAAACAGTGGAGCCACCGGAGTGTTGGAAAGGGATCGCTGACCTATGCCGATGGAATGCTCTATCTGGTTGGCGAGAACCATCTCGTCGGACTGGCGGAAGCCAATCCAAAAGCGTATGTTGAACACGGCCGGTTCCAGATCGAGGATCTCGGGCGTCCAAGCTGGGCCCATCCGGTCATTGCCGGTGGCCAGCTCTTTGTTCGTAATCAGGGCAATCTGACAGTCTACAATATCCGAAATCGATGATAGTTTGGGGGAGCGGCAGGTGACCGGACAACCTGCCGCCCTTGCCTGATATCAGGAATCTACCTTACGGCGATCGCCTGCATTTCAAACCTTGCTCCTCGGAGCAGTGGGCCTGAACCAATGAATGCCCGAGCCGGACAGTCCTTACCAAAGTAGCTCCGGTACACGGCGTTAAACTTGTCATAAAGGGTCAGATCGGGACAATAGATAGTCACCGTCACCAGATTGTCCATGGTCATTCCGCCTGCGGAGAGGGTCTCCTTGAAGCTGTCGAGCAGGTAACGCACCTCCTGGTCGACATCGGCTGGAATCTGGTTGGTCTTTGGATCGGTACCAAGGCGACCGGAGAGGTAGAGTGTGTCGCCTACCAACACTGCATCAGTGAAGGGAAGCGCGGGATTCTTCGAGGGTAGATTGATGTACCGGCGTTTAAGCGCTTGGCGCCCCTGACTTGAAGTGACTGCTCCACCGATACAGAGACCGATCAGCAGGCCGGCCAGAACAAGGCGAAAATTTTTGCTCATATAATCTCCATTTTGAATTGGGAAATTTGATCTTGTTGTGCATCATAGCCTGTGTATTCTCCTTTCACAATCAGGCTTGCCCGATCATATGGGCGGATTGATTTGACCGCTGACCATCTTCCAGTAAAATCGAAGTTGCACTTTCCAGACAAATTCTGAAAACCGGGGAATGATAATTCTATGTCGATAAGATCACTGATGACATCCGAAACGAT
>CAIOZW010000010.1 GCA_903862855.1 uncultured Acidobacteriota bacterium | reverse complement strand
TGAAGATCGAATTGCCAATTGTCCCGGTGCTGTCGGAGAATGACTCCTGCTCGATGCCCATCGAGCGCAGGATGCTCAGATAGACATTCGACATGCGTGTATCGCCATCACGCCAGAACCCGCAGTGCTTCAGCCCCATATTCTCTCCACCTGCGATCATGGTCGGCAGGTTGTATGGATTGTGGGTCGTGCTCGCGCCACTGCCGAAAAGAACGATCGTGTTGTCGAGCAGCGAGCCACGGCGGTCCTTGTACTCGTTCATACGTGCAAAGAAGTGGGCGATCTGCTGGCTCAGGAAGAGATCATACCGGGCAAAGTCGAGCTGCCCTTCCTTGTCGGTCGCGTGCGAGAGGTTATGATGCGTCTTCGACAGTCCCAGCTTGAGCGGGAAGGTGTCACTGATCCCCATGCCATCCTCGCGGTTGAGCATGAAGGCGACCGAGCGGGTGATATCTGCGTCGAAGGCAAGGGCAATCAGATCGAACATCGTCCGGTAATACTCTCCCGGATCACCCTCATTGCTCGCATCGAGGTTGAGATGTGAGTAGCTCTGTTTCTTGAGCGGAATGTCGATCCATTTCTCTGAGGCGACCAGCCGCGCCTCGACCTCATTGAGCGAGGTCATGTACTGCTCCATCCGGTCGCGATCGGTCTTGCCAAGCTTCCGGTCGAGTGCCTTTGCACTCTCGGCAACCGCATCGACCAGCTTAATCCGCCGCTGAAGCTTTTCGTGCTCAGCGGCCAGTGATGACCGGTCGGCGCTGAAGAGCCGCTCAAAGACCCGCCGTGGCTTGTTCTCTGCCGGGATTGCCCGCCCTTCCAGACTGTAGGAGATGGTCCCCGTCCGCGAGAGAAAGCCGGTCCCCGCATCGATCGAGAGGGTCAGCGAGGGCTGACGGCAGTGCTGCTTGGTGTGGAGGGCGATGACCTGATCGAGACCGGCGGTGTTGTAGGTACCGGGTTTCGGATTCTGGAGCGGGGCTCCAGTCAGCCACATGTCAGAGCAGGTATGCGGATCGGCCTTGGGGCCATTCGTATGGTGGAGACCACCCATGAAGCTGATCTGGCGGCGAAAGGGGAGCAGCGGCTCCGTCGATTTGCCGTAGACGATCTCACTCTTTTCGCCAACCTGGGGAAACCAGCTCCACTCTGAGATCCCATGATCCTTCAAGGGGAGGGACATCCCGTTGGCAGTATAGATGGCGCAGAACCTTCTCGGGAGCGGATCTGCCACTTCAGCTCCCATGACATCGAGAACCGGCAGGGCCAGTGTGGCACCGCCGATACCTTTCAGAAAAGCACGGCGATCAATTCGAAATGAGTTGGTCATAGATCCTCCACAAGCTGCAGAAATCGTCAAAACAGATCAGTAATCATAGCCGGATACTTGTAGTGTATAAGGCCTGTTCCCTTACTTTTCAAGAAAAAACGGACTGTTGACGACATACCGGATCATGTTTTTCATCCGGTAGCCATCAGACTTCAGTTTGAGCATGTCCTGCTTCAACTGGTTGCGCTCATTGTAGGTGAGCGTCCGACCGGAGGCGTAGGTCGTCAGATGCTTCAGAAAGCTATAGGCTACCTGATCGATCCGGTCGTTCGCGAGGTACCGTTTCAGATCGTTGGCACCGCTCACCTCTGTCCGATCCGGGAGAGTGCTGCGAGCGTCGGCAGCCTGAGTCTTGAGGCGCCCGCCGGCATTGAACTCTTCGAGGGCAACGCCCCACGGATCGATCTTGGCATGGCAGGAACGGCAGGCGGCCACATCACGATGCTGCTCAAGCCGCTGGCGGAGAGTCAGATCCTTCGACTCCTCTTTGAGGGCCGGGACATTGGGAGGTGGATCATTGGGTGGCTCGGCGACGATCTTGCGGGCGAGCCAGGCGCCACGCTTGACCGGATTCGATTCGCGACCATCGGACAGACCGGCCATGATAGCCGCCTGGGTCAAGACACCACCCAGTTCCGGTCGACCGTGCCGGATGGCCATGAACCTGAAGCCACTCTCGGTCTTTTCTCCCAGATCGTAGTAACCGGCGACGGCCTCGTTCGCGACGATGAAGTCGGCCTGGACCAGGTTGGATGCCGGAAGGTTCTTCAGGATCAGGTAGCGGAGGAATTCGATTGGCTCCTGCCGAAGCTGGGTCCGCGTCTCACGCGTCAGCTTCGGAAAGCGCGTCCGGTCAGGCTCGAGAACCTGAAACTTTTCCAGACTGAGCCACTGTGAGGCAAACTCGTTGATGAAATGGGAGAAGCGTGGATCGGCAATCAACCGCTCGGACTCCAGGTCGAGCTGGCTCCGCAGCCGCCCGGTCGAGGCCAGCTGCAAGGTTCTGCCATCCGGCGGGCCATTCCAGAGGAAGTAGGAGAGCTTCGAGGCCAGTTCATAGTTATCGAGCGGCTCCGGCGCGGGTGAAGTGCTGCTCTCGATCAGAAATAGAAACTGGGGTGAAGTCAGTACCACCAGGAGCGCATCCTTGATGCTCTCCTCGAAGCTGCGCCCGGAGGCGCTCGAGTTTCGATAGACGGTGAGGAGGGCCGACTCTTCGGTCGCCGTCAGCGGACGGCGGTAGGCACGCTGGGCAAAATTGCGGATGATGCGCCGGGCATAGGCCGGGCGATTGCTCTTCTGATCGTAGTCGATGAAGATGTTCTTGAATGCCGGAGTCGGCCAGGTATCGAGCAGGGGGCCTTCAAACTCGACGGACCGGATGAGAAGACGGGGCATATCCCGACCGTCTGTATACTCACTGCGGATGCCGATCTCGCGAACTCCGGCGAGATAGTTGACATTGTCCTTCTCGACATCGGAATTCGGGAAGTTACGGATTGCACCTTCAAAGACATAGCGGTCGAGACTCTTTCCAGCGACCGGTCGTGGCTCACCGACAGCGACGAGAGAGCTGCCGCAGTCACGTCGGAATCCAAGGTAGACACCGACCCGGGGCTGGCGTTTCTCGAATGCAAGAAAGCGTCGCGCCAGATCGTGAGTCTCAGGCAGGGGACGCAGCACGATTCTCCCCGCATCGAATACACCATCAACAACGGCACTGACCGGTATTACTCCGGCCTCGAGGCGAAGAACCAGAAATCCATTCTGCTGCAATCCGCCTGAAAATTGGCGATCCCCAATCTTCAGGGCAACATCCGGGAGCTTGACGGCATTGCTGCGCCCGGCTGGCCGGGTTCGTTCAGGAGTTGCCGCGAGGACCGACTTGCCCGGCAGAATCAGTCCCTGAATCTCTGCCGAATCGAGCGAACGACTGAAGAGACGGACCTCATCGATCATCCCTTTGAAAGACTCGACGCCAGCCGCACTGCCCAGCGTCAGATCGCTCTGCGAATCGAGATTGGCCGATCCGGTCGTTCCGCGGCCAACCAGAGTTCCGTTGATGTAGATGCGGGTCTCATTCTTTCCACGTCGAACGACTACGGCGAGGTGCTGCCAGGCCTCCCGGCGGATCGAATCCGGCTGGGTCAGGACTCGTCCATTGAACTTGCCCTGCGGTCCGGCGGAGACAAACTGGAGAGTGTTACGATCTTCGAGGTCGAGAGACCAGCCGGCTGCGCCATGTCCGCCGGCACTGATAACGGCACCATTCCCGCGCGGCTTGATCCACGCGGAGACGGTGAAATCGCCCGTCCCGAGGCTTCTCGCGCTGTCACTGCGAATTGCCAGTCCATCCGTATGCAGATTGAGAGCGAGGGCCTGGCCAAATGGAGACTCGGCCATTTGCGCCTTGCCCAGGATCTGCGTCGCGGCAGTTTGGGCATCGAGCGCCCAGGCGCCGACCAGTTCCTGATTGAGGCGCGTGATATCCGGTGTCGGGGCTGCAGCAGGTGGTGCGGGGTGAACGTCGACCTGATAGATTCCCGGGGTCTTGATCATTGCCGATCCGGCATTGACCGCGATCTCCGGACCATCAACCTTCCCGGCCCCCTTGTCGAGCAGCAGACCATCCTCATATCTGGCGGCGTTTACGGTAACCCGGAAACGTCCGTGATCCGGCAGCTCGCGCAGGGCGATCTTGAAATTGGCCTTGGGTCCGTAGGTGCCATCAGTCCCAAAGAGTTCATCGTTCGGGATGGCCGGGCGGAGCAGCAGCCCCTCGGGGACCGTCCCATAGGCCTTCCCTTTCGGATATCCGGCACTGCCACGAAAATCGGCAAAGACCGAGTGATAGATGCTGTCGAAATCTCTCCATCCACGCACGGTGTCATTACCCTGATAACCTTCAATGAAACGGTACTTTGTCCGCATGAAGAAGGGCGTGAAGGGAAAGGGCTTCTTGACGGTCATCTGAGTGACGGTAAAGTCTTCCGGGGTCAGGAGCGTACTGCCGGCACCCAGAACGAGACGTTCACTGACAGGCGATTGATTGATATCACTGCCGAAATCGAGACGAAAGTTCTGAATCGCCGGCCCGGAAGCAAGAGTCTGCGGGTCGATAAAGACCCTGCTGAGCGCCTTCTCGGCGATCTCGAAGTAAGTCTCCGTCAACAAGGGTGAGAGCTCAAGCCTCTCGTGATTGTTCAGAAATCCATCCTTTGAGACGGCATCGGCGGGAAGAATGTCGGAGAAGTCATCCTCGATCTGCAGCAGTTCACGCAGTGTATTCCGATATTGGGCAACGGTCAGACGGCGAATCAGACCATTTCTGGAGACGCGGCGCGAACGTGCGGCGGCAAGTCCATCATCGATCCACTTCGCCATCCGCTCACGATCACTATCACCGGGCTGTGGCTTGGCGCTCTTCGGCGGCATTGTCCCCGCCTCGATGCGATCACGAACCGCTTCCCAGATGGCAATGTGACGATCATCGAATCGCGCATCGAGCTGATCCAGTCTGATTCCACCCATGCTGTTGTCAGCCTCGTGGCAACGCTGACAGTACTGTTTCAGAAATGGCTGGGCAAACTTCTCGAAGGTCGTGGCCGGTTCTTCCACCCTGCCCTGGGACACCTGACGGCCAGTCGAACGGGCCGCGGGATCGATCGCGATCATGGCGGCGCAAATGATGAAGAAGACCAGCGCCAGTCCTCTTTTCAGCCTCTCAGTATCAGTGCTCATACCAGTCTGCCTAGCTCCAATGAAAGTGATGATGGAATCTGTCGACACAACAGCTCAACGTTGACCATCGTCCCCACCTTGTTCACAGTGGAAGGTGGTTGGTCGATGGAGAGATGCTGAACCCTGTTTCGAGTCGGGGGCCGTTGACGATTCGTTTACGTCCTGATCGTTGAGTCCAGAGCCCCCACGGGAAAATAGCCTAATCTGGAAAACCTTTTAGTTGATTCATACTAGCCTATTTTCAGCGTGGCGAGAAGTTGATAGAGACCAGAACAGCAATCAAAATGGGTTTATGCCATTTTGTGCCGGCGGGGTGGAGACTTGACGGCAGAGAGGAGTTTCTCTCTGCCGTCAGACCGGGGGCGAGAATCAGACCTTGCAGGTGAACCGATTTCAAAAATAGGCCCGCCGATCCTGACAAGATCTACTTTGTGGCCAGGCCCTTGAGCTGAGCGCGGAGCGCAAGCTCCGTCGCCAGAAAGCAGTGATCCTGGGACATGGCCGTCTCGGTCCGGTTGAGGACATCATCGACGAGCTGCTCACCGTAGGGCATCGCGCCCGCGCTGCAGTCGATGTAGCGCGTCTCTTTCTGATCGACGATAAAGAGATGGTTGCCCTTGCTGCTCCGCGACAGATCGGTATACTTGCGCAACTCCATGAAGCCCTCGGTACCGATGACGGTCAGTCGACCATCGCCCCAGGTATTGAGGCCATCGGGCGTGAACCAGTCGACCCGCAGATAGCCTGAGGCGGTATTCCCGCGAAGCATTGCGTCTCCAAAGTCCTCATAGAGTGGATACTGTGGATGGTTGACGTTCCGGACCTGGGCGGCGATAACCTCGGCCCTGGTTGAGCTGGTAAAGTAGAGGAATTGATCGAACTGGTGCGAGGCGATGTCGCAGAGTATCCCCCCGAAATATTGTCGATCCCAGAACCAGGCGGGACGCGACTTGGGATTGATGCGGTGGGGTCCCAGGCCGATCGTCTGGACGACCTTGCCGATTGCTCCGGCACGGACCATTTCGGCGGCACGAATCGTCGCCGGATTCTCGAGCCTTTCGCTGTAGAGAATCGAATAGATCCGCCGGGTCTCTTTCTGGACTCGCCGCACTTCAGCCAGCTGCTCGAGAGAGGTTACCCCTGGTTTGTCGACCATGAAGTCCTTGCCGTGCTGCATGACCCGGATGCCAAGGGGTGCCCGCTCATTTGGAATCGAGGCACTGACGATCAATTGCAGGGCCTTCTCCTCGAGGACTTCGGCTTCGCTGCGGGCAAGGCGGGCCTGCGGAAACTCCTTCTGAAAGGCTGCCACCAGCTCCGGCTCTTTGGCATAGAATGAGACGAGTTCGCCACCACCGCGGATCACCGCGCGCGTCTGGCCGTAGATGTGACCGTGGTTGAGGCCGATCACGCCGAACTTGATCCGCCCGGCCTGAATCGTTCGGGCCGGAGCCGGCTTCAATGTCTCATAGGTGATGGCGGCCGTACCGGACATCAGAAAGTCGCGTCGTGTCGGATCGAAATTGAACATTGGAGAGACCTGAATGGTGAACGGTTCTGGCCGTCCGGTTTTGAAGATGGCAGGTCGGCCGGATAGTTGGGATACCCCGGGCGACCTGCCGGAATGAAGGGACTAGAGCTTCCAGCCCTCGCGGTACTGACGATGAAGGTACTGATTGGCCTCGGGAATGTTGGTCACCTGGCCGGTCTCGCCGTTGTAGACGATCTTCCGCCCCTGACCCGTCCGTAGCGCGACGACGCCGAGCAGCATGTTCTCGGTGAGCCGGCTCGCATACTCGATCGGACAGGTCGACTTCTCCCTGCCCATGATCGCCCGCGCCCAGTTGAGACGGTGCTTGGCGCTCTTGTCCGCATCGTCGTTCATCTCGACGCGCGGATAGGTGCGCGGCACCTTGTTGGCAACCTCGACGAGCGACTCCGGATAGAGCTTTGGATGATATCCATAGGTCTCGTGCATGAGAATGCCCTTCTCGCCAATGTAGATGACACCCCCGCCCGGATCGAGCTGGACGTTGTCGGGCATGAGCGCCGGACGATCGGGCATCAGACCGCCATCGAGCCAGGTCAGCTTGAGTGCCGGCTGCTTGCCCCGTGCCGGGTAGTGATAAGTCACCTTGGTCGAGAGCGGGTAGCTCGCCGGAGTGTTGTTCGCCCCCAGTCCCCACGGAGTCGAGGTCGCTTCGACACTGGTCGGATAACCAAGCTTGAGGGCCCAGTAGGGATGGTCCATCAGATGCGCGGCCATATCGCCCAGGGCTCCGGTCCCCCAATCGACCCAACCACGCCAGTTGAACGGATGGTAGATCGGATGGTAATCGACCTGCGGGGCTGGCCCGAGGTAGAGATCCCAGTTGAGTGACGATGGAACCGCGTAGTCACCAACGACAGCGGTCGAGATGGCCCGGTTGAGCCGGCGCGCCGTCCACTCGTTGCCAAAACCGCCGCCACCCTGCCAGGGAGCGCTCTTCAGTGGACGTGGAACACCCTGCGGCCAGATCGGCCGGTTGGTCCAGATATGGACCTCGCGAACCGCACCGAGGACACCCGCCTCGATCCACTCGTTGACCCGCGCTGCGGCATCACTCGAATGGCCGTGGTTGCCCATCTGCGTCGCGACCTTCGTCCGCGCCGCGACTTCACGCAGGACGCGTGATTCCTGCACCGACCAGGTGAGCGGCTTCTCGACGTAGACGGCCTTGCCCAGCTCCATCGCCGTCTTGGCGACAATCGCGTGGGTATGATCCGGAGTGGCGACGATCACTCCATCGATCCCCTTCTCCGCCTCGAGCATCTTGCGGAAATCGGCATAGCGATTGGCCTTATTGTAGGCCTCCTGCAGCCGGACCATACTCTCGTTCGGCTTGCCATCACGCGTCTTCACGCGTCCCGCCATCGCCCCGTCGACATAGTTGAAGTCGACATCGGCCAGCGCCACAATGTTCTGGCCATTGGCGAGCAGCTCCGAGGCATC
>CAIOZW010000009.1 GCA_903862855.1 uncultured Acidobacteriota bacterium | reverse complement strand
TTGTGATCGCGACGGCCGGAGGCGCGGGGATGATGCCCTTTGGCCCCGGCACGTGGGGATCGCTGGTGGGACTTGGACTGGTCTATGGCCTGGTTCGCCTGCTCCACCACGATCCACTCACACTTCAGAACTGGCTGATCGTCGCCTCCCTGGGCGTCACGGCAGTGGGAATCTGGGCGGGCAACCACGCCGAGACGATCTTCGGCCGCAAAGACCCCGGCCAGGTCGTCATCGATGAGGTGAGCGGCCAGATGATCACCTTCGTCTTCCTTGCCCCATATCTGGAACGACTGGGCAATGCCTGGATCTGGTGGCTGATCCCTGGCTTTATCCTCTTTCGCGCCGGCGATATCCTCAAACCCTACCCGATCGACAAACTGCAGGATCTGAGCGGTGGGTTCGGGGTGATGATGGACGACGTCCTCGCCGGCATCTACGCCGCCGTCGTCCTGTCACTGCTGCTCTTTATCCTGACAAGTTAAGTCCTGTTATCCTGTTATTATTCTTCATTGTCCTGTATAACGTAGAAGTTCTTCAAACCCATTTCACACCGGAGGGACCCGGAATGATTCAACTGACAGTCAATGGCCAGAAGCGCCAGTTCGATGGCGATCCCGAGATGCCACTTCTCTGGTATCTACGCGAAGAGCTGCAATACACCGGAACCAAGTATGGCTGTGGGCAGGGGCTCTGTGGAGCCTGCACCGTCCACGTCAATGGTCAGGCCGTCCGAAGCTGCCAGACTGCGATGAGCAGCGCCGCCGGCCAGAGTATCACGACGATCGAGGGGCTGAGCGCCACCGCGAGCCATCCCGTCCAGCAGGCCTGGCGCAATCACGATGTGCCGCAATGCGGGTACTGCCAGAGCGGCCAGATCATGCAGGCGGCCGCCCTGCTCAAGGAGAAACCCAAGCCGACCGACGCCGAGATCGACGCGGCGATGAAGGGCAATATCTGCCGCTGCGGAACCTATCAGCGCATCCGTGCGGCAATCAAGGAAGCCTCGAATCAGACCAAGACCGGTCAGACCGTGAAAGGAGCACGCTAATCATGCAGAAGATCGAATTTCTTCCTCGACGCACCTTTCTCGCCCATCTGGTCTCTTCAAGTGCCTTTCTGATCGGCGCGCGGGCCGGGGTTCTCGACTTCACCGGCGCGACCACCGGCGAACTGGTCAGCGATGCCGACAAGGCGGCCTGGAATCCGAACGTCTATCTCGGTATCGAACCTGATGGCCAGGTGATTCTGATCATGCACCGCTCCGAGATGGGGACCGGCTCACGAAGCGTCCTGCCGATGGTGCTCGCCGAAGAGCTGGATGCCGACTGGAAACGGGTGAAACTGGAACAGGCGATCGGTGACCCGAAATATGGATCGCAGAATACCGATGGATCATGCTCGATCCGCGACTTCTACGACACGTTCCGCGAGGCCGGGGCAACGGCGCGGCTGATGCTCGAGCGTGCGGCCGCCGCCAAATGGGGTGTCGCTGCCGCCGAGTGCGCTGTCGCCAACCACTTTGTGGTTCACACGCCATCGAAGCGAAAGCTCGGCTTTGGTGAGCTGGCGACTCTCGCCAAACAGCAGCCGGTTCCGAAGAAAGAGGAGCTGAAGTTCAAGTCACGTGCCGATTACCGCTATGTCGGCAAGGATCTGCCGACGGCCGACCGTGACAGCCTCGTCAATGGCACGGGCATCTTTGGAATCGACGCGACCATGCCCGGCATGGTCCACGC
>CAIOZW010000008.1 GCA_903862855.1 uncultured Acidobacteriota bacterium | reverse complement strand
CGAATGGTCTTCATTGGCGAGATCATCTCGTAAGTAATTCCCCGCCAGACGATACGCCGTGAGGTGAGTGAGGCGAAGAAGTTGTAGAGGTAGAGCAGGGAGATGACCGGATTGAGAAGGGCATGACAGCTGACGAGCAGTCCGTTCCGGCCCGACCATGGGGAGCCTTTTTCATTCACGCTGCTTCTCGCGATGAGTTGCGTCGCGACCACGGCCCTTATCGCTCCGTTGATGGCGCCGAGCAGGTAGATGGTGAGCAGCGTCAAGGCCAATGCTGTCTGGCGTGATCCGCCGGTGCCGGTGGCAAGAAGCACCAGTCCGCCAAGAAAGACCATATTGTAAAAGAGATAGTTGGCCAGGCCAAATTGCCAGACGGTCGGTGAGTAGACCCGGGTAATGCGGATCTGGCGTGTCGTGAACTCAAAGAGCCCTTTCCAGGTGGTCCGCAATGGAGAGCGGACCAGCGCTCCGGGTATGAATCTGATTTTTTGCCGGGCCTCGTTGACGGCCCCGGTCAGCATGTAATCATCGCTCAACGCCCCATCCCAGCGACGGAGAATGCGAAGTCGGTCGAAATTCTCGCGGCGAATGGCCATCGACCCACCCCACGCAAATCTTGACCGCTCACCCAGCAGGGCGAGCGCTCCCGCATTCCATACCGCGAGCAGGATCGACGGCAGCAGCTTGCCGAGCCATCCGCCAATTCCTCGGCGACCCGCCGGAACAAACCAGCGAAAGCCGGTCGTTGCCCCGATCCGTTTGTCACCAAGCGGTGCGACCAACTCGGCCAGCCAGTCCTTCCCCGGTCGCGCATCGGCATCGACAAAGACCAGCACCTCGGTCCGGCGGTCGATCGTGTTGAGCATCTCGATTCCCGCACAGAGATTGTGAATCTTCTGGCCGCGATCCTTCGACTCTCCCGCCACGATCAACCAGGCAGGCCGTGAACTCTTCTCGATCATCTGCGCAATGACCCGATAGGCCGGATCCTGATCGTTCTCCGTGATAAAGACGATCTCATACTCACCGTAATTCTGCAGAAAGAGTGGACGCAGGTTCTCCTCAAATTCAAGGTCAATCCCCCGACAGGGAACCAGCACCGCTGCCTTTGGCTGGTACTCAAGCTGCCGCCTTGTTGAATGACGCCTCGCATAACGCGCCAGACCGATCCCCGAGACCAGCGCCAGCAGACTCTGTGCCAGGAGAATCAGACAAAGGATGAAGATGATCGAGGTGATGATGATCATACTTGGCGATGACTGTTGCCGCTGCCGGGGCTATTCGTTCCAGGCCTCCTGCTGGCCGATCAGATCGAGAATTCGCTCGGGTGCTTCACTCGAGAGTGCGAGCCGCTTGGCCTCGAGGATCAGTGTGGCGAGTGATGAGGCATGATCACGATAGCGAATCTCTCGTGTCAGAAGATCTTCGATGACCCGGCGCTCTCGCTCGGCCCGCGAGGTCTGTTCGGTCAATCCCAGCCCGACGGCAAGCTCGACCGGCAAAGTCTGGTTGCGCAGGATCACCAGAAGTGGCGTGAATTTATCACGGATCTCCTCGCGGTAACGGTTGAGTTCGAGGCTCGAAGCGGATACTCCAAGTTGGCCGCGAAGCGTAATCTCAAGCACCGGAGCCATCTCCCCTTCCTTCACCGACACCATCTCGCGGTCGAGCTGGGCGAGCAGTTCCTCGTATATCTTGGGCGCGGATTCGTAACCGCCGACATCGAAGCTCTGCCGGATGATCGGTCGCTGCTGGTAGTCGCGTTTCAACTCCGCCCGATGGCTCTCTCCGTCAAAATCTACCAGATAGGCCCCGCGCTCGTTGAAATATTCATCGACATTGCAGGCCTCGAGTGAACCCGGATTGTAGACCCACCCATCGATCTCGAACTTCTTATGAGTATGGCCGAGGGCGAGGTAGCGAATGTGCGATCGCAGCTCATCGAGTCGCGCCACCGGCAGCGCCGGAATCGGGCGGTTCAACTGCCCTTCGACATCGGTGTGCAGCATCATGATCGGATAGAGCCCCTCCTGGTGGTGCTCGCGAAGTGCTTCGACCAGCGAACCCAGCGCCTGCCCGACCGTCGATCCATACCAGAGTGAACCAAAGATCCGCGCACCGGCAAGGTCGATGTAGGACCCACGCCGTTCCCGCTCGTTCCAGGGGTGGAGGCTTACCCCGCCCTCACCATAGACTGGTTCAAGCAGATGCATGAAGCCCCACTGGGAGAGGCTTCTCAGCCAACTGAAACTGCTCCCCGCCTCCCGACAGTCATGGTTTCCCTCGATCGCCACTACCGGTATGCCAGCACTCCGCAACCTCTCCAACCCGGCAATCGCGTGGTTCATTGCCTGCGGCTCGACCTTTCGCGCGTCAAAGAAGTCGCCCGCAATCAGAACAAAGTCGACCTTTTCTCGGATTGCATAACGCTCAAGAACATCCTGCCAGGCATAGAAGAAGTCACGCGTCCGTTCTTCCGACCGGTAACGGCGGATTCCCAGATGGATATCGGCAAGATGAAGAAACCTGGCCATAGAAAGTGTCGAAAGGTGGTCCAATCACTCCAATTCAAGATTTAAAGAGAAGATTATAACAGCAAGAGGCCACCGATCGAAAACCGATCGATGGCCTTGATTGCGTGGGGGATTGAAGCAATTGCGGTCAGGTCTCTGAGGCGATAATGGCCTGCCTCGTAGCCCCTGCCAACTAAGATATTCGGGCGATTAATACACAATTCGCGAGTTACTTCACGCAATGTGCCCCGTAACTTGCGTAGAGTAACCCGCGAATTGAAAATGTAGAAGCCGTACCGAATTCGACCCCCGTGTCTAAAACCCGGATCGACATCTACAAAAACCTTTGAAAGTACGACCCGCAAGTTACGTCACCCGATGTGCCCCGTATGTCCGAATGGCGTAACCTGCGAATCGATTATGTAACCGTCAACCAAAATCCGACCCCCGTGTCTTCTCCAGTCGACGATTACAATTTCAAGCCGTGACTAAACGTCACGAAAAACCCTTTAATCGATCCGCGCAACAGATCCCGATGTGCCCCGTATGTTACCGGTATCAATTGCGCGGATCGTGGGGTGTAGCTACCAGCCGAATCCGACCCCCGTTGGTTTCGACCTCTGCTACAAGCCCGTCTGGATGCGCTCACCACCAGTCTTTCACAAATCGATTCGTTGGCAAGAACCGATTCGCAGGCTGCCTCACACTATGTGCCCCGTATTCAGTGTGAGGTAGCCAGCGAATCGAAGCTGTAATCAATCTCCGAATTTGACCCCCGTGTCTTATCTCCGGATGTCGATTACATTCCCTTAAGAATCTATTGGGAGCTGCACTCCAAAACTCTTTCAAACTCGCACGGGATCTGAACAGTTCCGGTGGAGTCTGAATTGCATCTCAAATATCTTTGCGGCCGTTTCGTCACTCGAACTGGACGCTTGTTTACTTTTGCGTCCCGCCGCTTCACGCACAGATACATTGCAACGGTTGTGCCACAGCCGTGCCATAGCTAAGAAAAAAGCATAAGTGTTGCAAACAATCAGTTTATTTTATCGCATCAGGGGCATTGGCTCGTGGAATGTGTAATCACGCCGCGGAATGCCACCAGTCGACTGTCAGGGATTGATGACATTGCACGGTGACAAGTGTCATCGAAAGGCGACAGAGGCAGGGACGAAGAGTTGATGAGCGGTGTGGCGACCGTGAAGAGAGAACCTGTCTGGTCGGAACCGGGCATTAGTGAGGTCGGATTTCCGCAACCGGCATCGACCGCCACTGGTATTGAAGCAGGTCGATCGGCTGGCTTATGATATCGTGCAAGTCTGAAAGAGGAAGGAATCATGAAACGGAATGAGTGGGACGCGTGTAGAGAAGACAGTCCTCGATAACGGTCTGGTGGTCATCACCGAGCGAATGGACCAGGTCCGTTCGGTAAGTTTTGGAGTCTTTCTGAAGACGGGGTCACGACAGGAGAGTCTGGCCCGCCATGGGTTGACCCATTTCATCGAGCATGCCGTCTTCAAGGGGACCCACAGGGGCGACCGGCGGCGGACGGCGGCCGATATTGCCGCCGAGGCCGATCTGCTCGGGGGAAATCTCGATGCCTTTACCGGCCGTGAGATCGTCGGGTTTCACAACAAGGTGCTGGATGAGCATCTTACCCCGGCCTTTGAACTGATTGCAGACCTGGTGACGGCTCCCGAGTTCGACCCGGTCGAGCTGGAGAAGGAACGCAATGTGATCCTCGAAGAGCTGAAGATGGTCGAGGATACTCCAGACGACATCATCTTCGATATCTTCTCGGAGCATCTCTATCCGGGTGATGCACTCGGAAGATCGATTCTCGGAACTCGTGAATCGATCGGAGGCTTCTCGGCCGAGATGGCCTGGCCATATTATCGAGAGATCTTTGCTCCGAACAACCTGGTTCTTGCGGCCGCCGGTAATCTGACCCATGCACAACTGGTCGATCTTGCCGCGCAGCATTATGGCGGACTCTCCAGAGGATCTGGATTGGCGGAACTGCCGACTCCACCGGCAGTCAGTTCGATCAACCTGCGCCACAAGGATGAGCTCGAGCAGTCCCACCTCGTGATTGGAGTCCCCTGCGTGTCGGCAGTCAGCCCGGATCGTTATATCTGCCATCTTCTGAGCGTGATTCTCGGTGGAGGGATGAGCTCTCGACTTTTTCAATCGGTTCGCGAGGATCGCGGACTGGTCTATACGATCTATGCGGCAGTCAATCCATTCAAGGACTGCGGAAATCTCAACATCTATGCGGCAACATCGGCTGAGCGTCTCACCGAGACGATCGAGGCGACCCTCGAAGAGGTGCGTCGCCTCAAGGCCGCGCCGGTCGAGGCGGCCGAGCTTCATCGCAACAAGGAGCAGCTGAAGGCCTCACTGGTTCTCAACCTCGAGTCGACCTCTTCCCGCATGAGCTCGCTTGCCCATCTGGAGATGACCTTTGGTCGGAATATGACCACGGAGGAGATTATTGAGGCGGTAGAGGTAGTGACCGTTGAAGATATTCACCAGATGGCGAATGAGATCTTCGACTCCGGGCAGATCTCGGTTACCGTGCTTGGTGAGCTGGACGGGTTCAGTCTTGAGCGGGCCGATCTCGAGTGCTGAAGGATCTTGGTTACAGAGAGATGAAGATGCTGACAGGTAACATATTGACCAGCGATTTTCTGCGGAAGGGAAGTGCCCTGATCGGATTGCGCTACCGCTTGATCTGGGCCCAGGCTCGATCGAGTCAGGGGATGATCTCCGTGCTGCTTGCCCTCTACCTGCTTGGGGTGCTGGCGGCCGTGCTTATCTCATTTGGTGGAGCAGGGGCGGCGATCGCGGCGATTGCGCTCGGTAAGGCTGAATCGATCAGCCGCTGGATGCTGACAAGCCTCTACGCCAATGGTTTTGGACTGAGCCTCCTCTTCGGTTTTGGGGCGCGCGCTGCCTTCACTGATGGAGCGCTGCGACGCTTTCCATTTGCGGCCCGGCAGCGATTTCTGATCAGACATGGGATCGGGATCTTCGACCCGGTCTGGACTCTGCTGATCTGCGGTGCGTTGGGACTGGCGGTCGGGATGTTTTGGTTGAAGGCGGGGTCACTGGTTCCCGGCCTGGTGGCGGCTTTTCTCTTCATCTTCGCCAGCTATCTGACGACGGCCTCGCTTCTTGCGATCGTCAATCGGCTTATGCAGACCCGCGGAGGGACGGCGATCCTCTGGGGAGGGGCGCTGACCATCTTCTCGGTCGGCCCATTGCTGCTGCAGTCTCTCGATCCGGTCCGGCTGCGATTGGTCTGGCGATTGGTCGATATGGCACTCCGATGGATGCCACCCGGGGTCGCTGCCGGAATGATGGTCGGACCGATCCGCTGGTCGATGGCCGGGCGATTGGTGATCCTCGTCCTCTGGATCATTCTCCTCGCACTCTTTCTGCGCTGGATCGAACACCGTCCGATCAAGTCCGGCACAGATGCCGATGGCATCGAACCGATCATGGCTCTTGAGGCTGATGTGATCGGCCAGGTTGGAGCACTCTTCGGGCGACGGTATGGTCCCCTCGTCGACAAGTCGCTTCGTTACCATCTGCGCTGCAATCTGATCCGTTACAGTCTGATCACTTCGCCGTTACTGGTCGTCGTCATCCAGTTCCTCAATTCGAAATCTGCGCCGGGTGGATTTCTCTTTGCCTCGGTGCTGATCTTCTACATCTTGAGCTGCGCGACTGCAGCTGGGATGATGCTCAATCTGCTGGGGTTTGACGGGGCTGGAGTCCGCCGTTACGCAGTCATTCCAGCTTCCCTGGGTGATGCGTTGCGAGCTGGCAGCCTGGCCTCGATGATTCTGCGGCTGATGGTTGTCCTGATGGCCTTTGTCTTCTGGATAATCCTTTACTGGAAGGAACCAAAGTCCTGGCGAATGGTGCTCATGCTGGTCGGCATCGCCCTTACCGGAACGATCATCTACAACGCGATCGGTCTCTGGATCTCGATCTTTTCAGCCAAAGCGGTCGATTTCGATTCGATGTGGAACAACCGCCTCTCGCTCGGGGCCAATGTGGCGATGCTGGTCGGAGTGGTAGTTCCTTACGCGCTCGGTGCGGTGCTGGTCGATCGCCTCGGCCGGGCTGCATTTATGGAGTTCTATGATCAGTTCTGGTGGACCCCCTGGGTTACGGCACTACTTGCGGCAGTACTCTATCTTCTCTCATTCCATAACCTCGATAATGCCCTGCGTTTGAAGGCCGAGTCGGTCATCAGGCGGATCGCCGGTGCACATTGAGGAGGAGGGGCGACACATCAATGACTGGAGCAGTTGGAAGCGGGATCGAACATGAATGAATCGATGATGCAGAGTCCGGATGGAGTGGCGATCAGGATCGACCACCTGACGAAGCGGTATGGGGAGTTCACGGCGGTCGATGGAATGACGCTCGAGGTTCCGAAGGGGCGTCTCTTCGGATTTCTCGGCCCGAATGGTGCCGGCAAGAGCACGACAATCGGGTGTCTGACCGGTCTGCTCGACCCTACCTCAGGATTTGTTGAGCTGCTCGGTGAGCGTTTCAGCAGCGACTCGATCGATCTGAAGCGGCGGATCGGGGTCATGCCGGAGGGGTTGGCCCTCTTCGATCAGCTCTATGCCCACGAGTTTCTCGCCTTCAATGGGCGGATGTATGGTCTGGAGGAGTCGGTCATCAGGCAGCGCGTCGCCGAGTTGATCGGTGCGCTTGACCTGACGGCTGCCAGCCGGAAGAGGCTTGCCGACTACAGTACCGGTATGAGAAAGAAGGTGGCCTTTGCTGCCGCGATCATCCATCGCCCGGAGATACTATTTCTGGATGAGCCATTTGAGAGTATCGATCCGGCCGGAGTGGCAATGCTCAAGGACTGGTTGCGCCGATTCGTTTCTGACGGTCGGACGGTCTTTATGACGACACACGTTCTCGAAACGGTGGAGCGGCTCTGCGATGATGTCGCCATCATCAAGGGTGGCCAGCTGGCCTGGCGTGGTGAGCTCGATTGTCTGGGAAAGGGTGGCACGCTCGAGTGTGACGGAGAGCAGTTCAGTACGCTCGAGGCGCTCTTTCTCCATCTGGTCGGTGAGCGTTACAACCATCTCGACTGGCTTTGACGGCGGTGTTGGGAGGATTCAATGTTTTGTCCAAGATGTGCTGCGCCGATCGAGGGAGGTAAGTTCTGTCGATCCTGCGGTGCCAATGTCAGCCTCGTTCCGCAGGCCCTGACCGGAGATCTTGCGGTTGGAGTGAGGCCCGGCTCGGGAGGGCGCGGGCAGATGCCGGGAATTGAAAAGGCCACCGCGAGCCTCTTCTCGGGCATCGGGCTGATTTTTGTCGCATTGGCGGCCTTGAAATATGCACCGGCCGGCAGAATCTGGTGGTTCTGGATTCTCATTCCGGCATTCACCTCGATCGGACGGGCGGTCGGTCAATACTTGAACTATCGAGCGCAACAGCACCAGCACTTCCCGCTTGCCCCCGTCGTCGAGCCCTCACTCGATCCCGCCAGGGTCGGCGAACCATTGTTCGAGGCATCAACTCCAGTTCTTCCCGCAAGTATCACCGAAGGGACGACACGCCATCTCGTCCCGATCGAGAGAAGCGAGAGAGACGAGAGAGGGGAGAGATGAGGATCTGTACACTGGGCAGTGGGAGCGCCGGCAATGCGACGCTGGTTGTCGCAGGTGAGACCCGGGTTCTGATCGACTGTGGGCTGAGCGGACGAGAGACTGTCAAGCGGCTGCAGGCGATTGGTGAAGACCCGGCGCGTCTCGATGCGGTTGTCCTGACCCATGAGCATGGCGATCATGCCCGGGGGCTGGCCATGCTCGCGAAGATGCTCGAGATCGAAGTCTACGCCGCATCCAAGACTCTCGCCGCCTGCAATCTTGGTGACAAGATGCAGCTCATCCGGCGGGGGGAGGCGCTGGTGGCCGGGCAGTCTTTCAGCATCGGGGCCCTCACCTTTCATCCATTCTCGATTCCGCACGATGCCGCCGATCCCCTTGCATTTACCGTCGAAGCTGCCGGGTGCCGGATGGGGGTCGCGGTCGATCTTGGTTATTTCAGTGCCGAGGCTGCCGCCGGGTTCCGCGGATGTGATGCCCTGATTCTGGAGGCCAACCACGAGATCGAGATGCTCAAGGTCTGTACCTACTACCCCTGGGCACTCAAGCAGCGCATCATGGGACGCCACGGGCATACCTCGAACACGGAGATGGCGCGCTTTCTCCGCGAAGATTTTGATGGAAAGGCCAGGCACATCGTGCTTGCCCATCTCTCACAGAATACCAATCTGCCGCTGCTGGCCAGGCAGGCGGCCGTCCAAGCCCTCGAGGAGCGTTCCCCGCTCTTTGCGGCCGAGGCTGAGAAACGGGTCAGTGTTGCGCCCTTCAATCATCCGGGAGACTGGATCGAACTCTGAATACAGTGTTGATAAACCCTTACTTCAGCATATGGCGATGCGTCGGGGTCCTGCTGGTCGGACTTATGCTTGTCTTGACGGGCAGTGACGTAGTGGCCCAGTCAGGAAGACGACCGAAAGGGCAATCTGGCAAGGTTGAAGAGCCGGTGATCCGGATCGAGACACTCGAGGTCGATATTCCACTGCTCGCGTATGATGCCGAGGGCCGCTTTGTCGATGATCTCAAGCCTGAGCAGGTTCTCGTTCTTGAAGATGGAGAGTCGAGGCCGGTCGCCAGCCTGAAACGTGAGCCGGCCAACATTGTCATCATTCTCGACGGGAGTAATGAGATCGGGACATTCAAGAATGGGCCGTCGCGCCGTCAGGGGGGTGAGGTCGAGCGTCCGGTCTGGGAGAAGCCCGCTTCAGGGATTCCTGGTCAGATGGTGGCCAATCCGACCGCGCGAGAGTTTGCCTTCCGGCTTCTGCAGGCTCTCTCTCCGCAGGATCGGGTGGCGATCGTTCAGTACAGTGATCGTGTCCAACTGCTCCAGAACTGGACGTCCGATCGGGATGAGGCGGTACGGGCGCTCCAGTCCAGGTATCGCGTCGGGATACGATCAACCTGGATCGACGCGCTGGCTATGGCCGCAGAAAAGCTTGAGGAGATGGCTGCCGGACGACGGATCATCGTCGTGCTGAGTGACGGGATCGACTCGGCCAGTCGCACCGGGCGTGGTAAGGCGATGCGTCAGCTGGAGAATGCCGGTGCTGCCATCTTTGTCACCGGCTGGATGGCGGCGCTCAAACGCGAGATAGAACTGGCGATCGGCTGGATGCAGACCCATGAGCGGTTCACGACAGCTTCAGCGTCACGACTGGGTGAGTTGCGTCAATACCTGGCGCGACTTGATG
>CAIOZW010000007.1 GCA_903862855.1 uncultured Acidobacteriota bacterium | reverse complement strand
GCCGGAGTCGCCATTTCCCTCTACCTGCTTCCCTCCATTCTCGCCATCGGCGCCGAATGGCGGCAGGTGAGGATGATCAATGAAACAGGAGAAGACGGAAATGAACAATGACCTCGAATGGAAGCAGCCGGCACTGGTTGGCGGGCTGATTGTCGGGATCGCCTCGGCGTTGCCGGGTATCAGCGCACTCAACTGCTGTTTCTGCGGATGGGCGCTGATTGGAGGCGCTATTGCCGTGAAGATGACGATCAACGAGTCTGCTCGTCCCCTCCAGGCAGGTGATGGCGCCAGGATCGGCCTCTATGCAGGAGTCATTGCCGCGGTGGTCTTCATTGTCATCGCCACACCGATCATTCTCAGTGGTTTTGCCACGGATTTCTCAATGCGAGTCATGGAGGGGGTCGCCAACCGGCTCAACAATCCAGAGTTGCAGGATGCGATGGCGGCGGCCCTGGCCGAGACCAATGAGATGAGCGCCGCCCAGCGGCTCGGTGCCTCGATCCCGATCCTCCTCGGTCAGGCCATCATTCAGGGGGGCTTCACTGTGCTGGGGGGACTGCTGGCGATTCAGCTCTTCGAAAAGAGGAGAGATCTTCCTCCGCCTCCGCCTCAATATTGAGTAATGGATTGGATCTGGACGCGATCACCCGCTCGATCTTCTCGCTGATCGTCCAGCGGTGATTTTTCATTCACCTCTGGTCAATCAAGAGATCGCGGATTCAGCCGTTCGGCGTCAATCTCATAGATGAGCAGTGTGGACTGTCCGTCCTCTGGCAGAAAGAAGGCCCGCAGTCCGTCTGCCGGGGCGGGCAGTGGCTCCAGCCAGAAAGGGTTCTGGGTCAGCGGACGCCCGGCATCAGTCCAGTGCTCAACTGGAAGCTGGTGGATCGGCGCTCCTCTTCGCAGATCGAGCAGGTCGAGACCGCCAAGGCTCAGCTTCGTCCCATCGCTCGCCCGCCGATAGGGGCGCACTCCTCCACAGATCACCTCGCCCTGACCGAGATAGTGGCAGTCCTGGTAGTCGATGTAGAAGGACGGATTGAGCAACGTCCTGCGAAGAGTTGTCCCAGGCCGCAAAAGATGAAAACGGCGCGATCCCCAGCTGATTCCGAAGAGAGTCCGCTCTTCGATCCAGTGAACGATCCCGCCAATATGATCATCGAGGCGGACGACCTCCTTCACGGTTGGCCGATCCGGTGTGAATGGATCTATCCGGTAGATGATGGAGCGGCTCTCGGGACGATATTCGGCGACCGGCACCCAGAGATGGCGACCATCAAAGTCGATGCCGCCCGGATGATAGATTGACCCCTTCCCGAGCTCGAGATCGAAGAGCTGCTCTCCCTGAAGGTTGAACCTGATCAGGTGCCCCCGTCCCGCCCCCTCGTCGCGATCATACCGTCGGCCTGAATCAGAAGGGGGGAGTGGACGCGTCTGACGTGTCACCTCGACTGCAGAGAGGTAGAAGTCCTCTCCAATACGGACCATCCCTTGCGGATGGTGTGCATTGAACCGGAGCGGAATCGCTCCCACCTGGCGCCAGTGTGCCTCACGGTTCAAACGCTTGAAGATGCTGCTGATCCGGCGCCCGGCCACCTCTCTTTCACTGGTCACAGTGACCGGAAGGAGCCCCAAGGCAAACACGATAATCAGCAGAGTCTTGACCATTTTGCCATCTCACCCGTTCGGCTGGCTGCTCCGGCTTGTCCGGGCGCTGAAATTGGCCGAATCCTCGCGTGTCCCGGCCCTCTTGTTCGCGATTCGCGCCATGACGAAGAGCAGATCCGAGAGGCGATTGAGATAGATCAGACCAGGCTCGCCAATCTCGGTCTGCCCGGCCAGGGTCACCACCAGACGCTCAGCGCGGCGGGCGATGGTCCGGGCAATGTGGAGCAATGCTGCCGCCCGGGTTCCTCCCGGCAGAATAAACTCTCGCAATGGCTCCAGCTCGGCCATGAGGCTGTCGATTGCCTCCTCAAGCCCCTGTACGTGCTGGGCGTCGATTCGCGGAACCTCCATCGGCAGTGGCGTCGCCAGATCCGCACCAAGGATGAAGAGCTCGTTCTGAATCGTCCGCAGTATCCCGTCCAGTCCGGGATCACTCAGCTCTGTGCGGGCAAGCCCAAGAAACGAGTTGAGCTCGTCGACATCGCCATAGGCGCAGACTCGCGGATCATCCTTGCTGACCCGGCGGCCGTCGACCAGCGACGTCTCACCCCCATCACCCGTTTTAGTGTAGACTTTGGTTATGCGCATACAATCCTCATCTGTTTCATTACCACGGTCAGCTTCAAGGCCATGGTCAAACTCTTCTCCCCACAATAATCATCAATGACTATCGTTGAACATATCATCCTGATCATAGCGCTGAAAAGTGAGATCCTGGTTCACTGGTGAAGAAGAGGCAGGTCGAGGCCCGGAAATAGGTTCCTGACGACACATCGTACCGATAAGGCAGGACTTGCGGGATTCATCGAGCCTGATCCACCGTGGGGCCGCCATCTTCCCGCACCCTCGACGCCTGTCTGGTAGAATTTCAGGCCAGATATCGGTATATTGGTATATTGAATGACTTGCAGCGGTGGAAGATACCCACCGGCATCCGGCAGCTTCCGAGAGGATAATGACAGACTCTTTGGTCAATGGAATATTGAAGCGCGACCTGCGAGCCGTGGCCCGGGCGATCACGCGCATCGAGAACGGCGATCCCGAGAACTCGTTGCTGCTCACCGAGCTCTTTCCGCACACCGGCAAGGCCCTGACGATCGGTATCACCGGTGCTCCCGGGGCGGGGAAGTCCTCACTTGTCGACCGTCTCGCGCTGCATTACCGGGAGCTTGGCCACCGGGTCGGTATCCTCGCGATCGATCCATCGAGCCCCTTCACCGGTGGCGCACTGCTCGGTGATCGAATCAGAATGCAGGCGCTGGCGACCGATGAGAACGTCTTCATTCGTTCGATGGCCACACGCGGGCGGATGGGCGGTCTCGCGCGGGGTACGGCTGATGCCGTCTCCATCCTCGATGCCGCCGGATTTGACCGGATCCTCATCGAGACGGTTGGCGTTGGCCAGGACGAGGTCGATATCGTCAAGGCAGCCGATCTCTCGATCGTCGTCCTCGTCCCCGGGATGGGGGACGACATTCAGGCGATCAAGGCCGGAATCATGGAGATAGGTGACATCTTTGTCATCAACAAGTCTGAACGCGAAGGTGTTGAACGAACCGAGCGTGAACTGATTGCCCTGCTTGAGATGGATCATCGCGATGATGGCTGGGAGCCCCCTATCGTCCGTACCGTGGCTACCCGCAATATCGGAGTCGAGCGACTGGCCGGCTCGATTGATCGATATACCAGCCATCTCCAGGCACAGCTCGCTGCCGGTCTTCCCCCACGGCGCCGGGTCGGGATGTCCAGGCAACGCCTGCTCGAAATGCTCGGAGAGAGGCTTCTGCAGCAGTTTCTCGATGGTCTGCATGAACCGGATCGTCTCGACCGTCTGGCTGACTCGCTCGCCCGTCGGCAGGTCTCACCGTGGATGGCCATTGAGCAGCTCGTCCCCGCCGCCAGTATCCGGTCGATCAGCCATCTTGGGGTTGCCGTTTCCGGATTCGATGAGGCGCTCAGGTTCTGGCGAGATGGGCTTGAACTGGAGGTAAAAGAGCTTGAGACCGTCCCGGATCAGGGAGTCCGGGTCGCCATGCTCCCGGTTGGCGAGAGTCGCCTCGAGCTGCTTGAACCTCTCACTCCCGACTCGCCGGTGGGAAGATTCATTGAACGTCGCGGACCGGGCATCCATCACTTATGTCTCGAAGTGGCAGATCTGCCGGGCATCCTCGGACGACTGCGGGGCGCCGGGATCCGACTTATCGATCAAGAGCCGCGTCCTGGAGCCGGAGGCGCACTGGTCGCGTTTGTTCATCCGTCATCGACCGGAGGCGTGCTTCTCGAACTGACTCAGAAAGGAAGCCATTGACCGGCTTTAGCGATTCCATCTCACAGATCACGCCTGCCCGGCGTAATCAAACTTGAAGGAGATTGTCTTGAAATCAAACAGATCCAGGTATTTTGCCATCCTCCTCGCCCTCCAACTGGTAGTGGTTCAGGGGTGCTCCCTCTTCAAAAGTGACTACGCTGCTCTTCAGGTCAACGATCTGACCGCCAAGGTCAACGACCTTCCTGACATGCAGAAGCGAACCCTCGCCCAGAGTGAGCAGGCTCGGAAGCAGCTCATCGAACAGTTCAAGAAGGCTTACGCACTCGCCCAGGCGGCAGAGGACGAAGATCTTGATGACTCGGACGAGTACAAGAAGCGCAAGGTCATCATCGAAGATCAGCTACTTGGTCGTGAGTTTAGCAATCGCAATCTCGAGTTCAGTCCGTCCAACGACGAGCTGACCAAATTCGCTGCTGATAACCGAGCGACCTTCGATGCCGACATCGATCTTCTTACCGGTGAGAGTGGAGTCAAGGCGACCGATGAGGAGAAGAACGCGATGAGTCTCCAGTGGGCCGATATGAAGATTCGCGCAGCCAAGGGGCGCGAGGCCGGCTTGATGAAAGATCCGATTGTCAAGTCCAAGCTTCGCTTCGAGCTGGCCAATCTGCTTGCCAATCTCTACGCTGGTCTGGTGGAGGATCGCAACAAGCTCTCCGATCAGGAAAAAGCCGACTATATCGCAAAGAATCCGACCGCCGACATCAATGACCGGAAGAGGCAGATCGAGGCCCTCCTCCAGCGGCTCAAGAATGGTGAACCGTTCGAGAAGATTGCCGATGAGATGAATGAAGACGGGACACGCGGTATTGGTGGCGATCTCAACTGGACAATGAAGGGAAAGATGGATCCGGAGTTTGAGAAGGCGGCCTTTGCACTTGGTAAGGGGCAGTACACGACCGAACCGGTCAAGTCGAGTTTCGGCTTTCACCTGATCAAGGTTGACGATCGACGTGCCGTGAAGAAGGACGCCAGCATACCACCAGCACCTGCTGGGCAACCGACTGCTCCTCCAGGACCATCATCGCCACCATCATCTGGTGTTGAGGAGGAGATCCGGGTTCGCCACATCTTCATCAGTACGCAGGAGGCCGAATCCTTCGAGCGCCGACTGATCGATGAGCGAGTCAAGCGGGCGATCGAGGATGCGTCCCTCAAGTACAAGGTCGAAGTTCCTTCCGACTTCACCGTCGAGGTTCCCGGATTCAATCCCCACACCAACCGTCTGCGTCAGGGCGGAGGAACAATGGGGCCGATGCGGGGTGGTAATCCGACTGACGGACGCTGAAGCGCGATAGCCTGGCATTGAAATGACCAGCCGGGCCCGATCAAAACCTTAACAGGACCTCTCCGTTCCCGCACTCCGGGCCGGAGAGGTCAGCTTGGAAAGAGAAATGTCAAATCTGGAAAAAGCTGATATTGGAATCATTGGCGGAAGCGGTCTCTATCAGGTCGAGGGGTTGAGCGATGTCAGGGAGATCTCGGTCGAGACACCTTTTGGCAAGCCGTCGGACAATCTGATTCTCGGAAGACTCGAAGGCGTCCGCGTCGCATTTCTGGCCCGACACGGACGCGGCCACCGGATCACCCCGTCGGAGTTGCCCTTTCGGGCAAATATCTACGCGATGAAGATGCTCGGGGTCGAGCGGATCATCTCGGCCTCCGCTGTCGGTTCGCTCCAGCAGCAGTATGCTCCAACCGATATCGTCATCCCTGACCAGTTCTTTGATCGAACTCTCGGGCGCGCCTCGACCTTCTTTGGTGAGGGGATCGTCGGCCACATCACCTTCGATCATCCCGTCTGTGGTCAGGTCGGTGAGCAGATGGCACTGTCTGGAGAAGAGGTCGGTGTGAAGATTCATCGTGGAGGCACCTACCTCTGTATGGAAGGTCCGGCCTTCTCGACCCTGGCCGAGTCGAAGCTCTATCGCCAGTGGGGGATGGATGTCATCGGTATGACCAATCTTCAGGAGGCCAAGCTCGCCCGGGAGGCTGAGATCTGCTATGCGACCATGGCCCTCGTCACCGACTACGATTGCTGGCATCCTGATCACAGCTCGGTTACGGTCGACATGATCCTCGAGGTTCTCCACCAGAATGCCATCAACGCCCAGCAGATTGTCCGCCATACGGTGAAGCGGTTGCGCGATCTGCCACGCGAATGTCGCTGTGGAAGCGCGCTCCGCAGTGCCATCCTCACCCAGCGCGATCTGATTCCCGCTGAAACGAGACGTAAACTCGCAGCAATCATCGGCAAGTACGTCGGAGAGTAGTCATGATCAATCAATTCGCTCGCCAAATCTTTCGTGTCATCGGCCGGAGGGCCGGGATGACCGGCCTGCTTATGATCATCCTGGCGGTTGGCATTGCCGCATTTTCACCACAGGGGCCGGGGCGTGGCCCCATCTCTGCTCCGCGCGATCCTGAACTGGAGAAGCAGTCATATCGGAATCTCGACGTCGCCAAGTTCTATTATCACAAACGCAAACCCGAGAAGAATGACAAGGGTGGATGGGAGCGGATCAACAAGGCGGTCGAGAGTCGGCTCATGGAGATCATCGATACCAATCCGACCTTTGCCCGGATGGACGAAGTGATCTTTCTCCTCGGTGAGGTCTACCATCGTGCCGGTGATATCGATGGCGCCCGTGATCAATGGTCAAAGGTCGTCAAGGACTTTCCGGATAGTGACCTCAAGGCCAGAGCCCAGAAGCGGCTCGATGAGGTCAGGCCCTCAAAATCCTGACCGTCAAGGGAAGAATCATCTGATCGCGACTGGTCATTCGGACAGTCTGGTCTCAGAGAAGGGAACACAAGATAGAAATGTCAGCAGAAAACTCACTCCTTGTTGTCGGTTCAGTCGCCTTCGACTCGATCAGGACCCCTTTTGGTGTCCGTGAGCGGAGTCTTGGTGGCGCCGCACTGCACTTTTCAGTCTCCGCATCATTTTTCACGGATGTCAGTGTCGTCGCCGTAATTGGAGATGACTTCACCGAGGATGATCACCAGGTCTTTCGCGAGCGGAAGATCAACACGGAGAATCTCCAGCGGATTCCGGGTGGAAAGACGTTTCGCTGGGCCGGCGAGTATGGATACGATCTCAACACGGCCCATACACTAGACACACAGCTCAATGTCTTCGCCGAGTTCAATCCACAGCTGTCGGCAGCGGCGCAGCAGTCTCCATATCTCTTCCTCGCCAATATTCAGCCCGGTCTCCAGCGTCTGGTCCGGGAACAGGTCAAGGCCCGCTTTGTGGCCATGGATACGATGAACTTCTGGATCGAGGGGGCACGGGAAGAGCTGCTCCAGACGATCGCCGTCGTCGATGCACTGCTGATCAATGATGCCGAGGCCCGTGAACTGGCCCAGGAGTCGAATCTTATTCGAGCGGCGCGAAAGATTCTGACGATGGGACCGCAGATGATCGTCGTCAAGCGTGGTGAGTACGGAGCCTCATTCTTTACCCGTGACGGATTCTTTGCCACACCAGCCTTTCCGCTCGAGAGTGTCTTCGATCCAACCGGGGCTGGGGACAGCTTTGCCGGCGGCTTCATGGGCTACATTGCCCGTTCCGGCAGCACCGGGAAGATAGATGACCACACGCTGCGCCGGGCGGTCATCTATGGTTCAGTCATGGCCTCCTTCAACGTCGAGGAGTTCAGTTGTGACCGTTTGCGTCGCCTCCAGGCCGAGGAGATCCAGGACCGCTTCCGCCAGTTCAAGGAGTTCACCCACTTCGAGGTCTGATGATCACATTTCACAAGTTCGAAGCGCTGGGGAACGATTTCCTCATTGTCCGGGAAGAGGAGCTGACAGAGTTGCAAGCTCCTCTCGAGAGTTCAATGGCCAGACTGTGTGATCGCCATTTCGGGGCGGGAGCAGATGGGGTCGAGGTTCTGCTGGCCGGACCGCCGCCGGAAGGAGCCGATTTTGCCATTCGGCTCCATAACGCCGACGGCGGGGAGACACCCATCTCCGGTAATGGAACCCGATGCGTAGCTGCCTGGCTCTACCTGGTCGCCGGCTGGGATCGCCCCTCGGTGCGGATCGCTACCGGGGCCGGGATCAAAGAGCTCTTTCCGGTCTCTGGTGATCATCGTCAGACGGAGCGGATGGTCTTTCGAGCCGCAATGGGGACACCCCGACTCGCAGCCGCTGAGATACCGGTCATCCTTCCGCAACAACTCGAACAGGTAATCGACCAGCCTCTCTCGATAGATGGTGAAACCGTTCGGTTCACGGCGACTTCGATGGGCAACCCCCATTGCAGCATCTTTGTCGATGATTTTGAATCGTTGGACTGGCGTCGTCTCGGCGCGCGGATCGAGGTCGATTCGCGGTTTCCGGCACGAACCAATGTCGAGTTTGTCCGTGTCCTCGATCGCGGGATGATCGAGGTCAGATTCTGGGAGCGCGGTTGTGGAGAGACGCTGGCTTCGGGCACCGGCTCCTGTGGTGCAGCCATTGCCGCAATGCTCAATCAAAGAACCGACCGCACGGTCATCGTCCGTACGGTCGCCGGTGAGTTGAAGGTCGAATGGCTTCCTGACGGGACAGTCTGGCAGACGGGCGAGGCGCGGGTGGTCTATCGTGGTGAATGGTCGGTTGGGTGAAGGAACGCCTCTTCCGCCGGAGGGCATCTTTCGCCACACTGGTGGAGGCGATCAGGAGTGTCAACTGGATCCCACTCATCCTCAACGCGAGGTATCTTGCATGTCGTCTCCAGAGAGTGATCGCTTCATTCAACTGGCAGCCTTTCCTTCACCGGCCGAGGCCGGGATGGCCCGTGAACTGCTTGACAGAAATGGTATCGATGCCATTCTTCAGGGAGCCAATTTTGGCGGACTCGAACCAGTCCGTCTTCCTGGCGCATTCTCTGAAGTCCGTCTCCTCGTACCGATGAGCCAGTTCGAGGCAGCCCGTGAGCTCTACCAGGCCTTCTTCGTCGCCGAACCACCGGAAGAGGATCACTCTTCCGACCGGTAATTGCAGTGACAGAGGATCGGAGGTCACAACTATGCCATCTTCATCTCTCACCGCCGAGATAGTGGTTCTGACAACCTTTCCAGTCGATCGTCACGACTCCACCGCCGAGGCAGCTCGCCGACTGGCGAGCCGTCTTGTCGAAATGCGACTCGCTGCCTGTGTACAGATACTCCCACCCCAGATCTCCATCTACCATTGGGAGGGGAAGGTCGAGGAGTCGACCGAATGCCTCGTCATGATCAAGAGCGTCCAGCAGCGCTTCGCGGAACTTGAACGTGAGATACGCGACCTCCACCCATATGAGGTGCCGGAGATCATTGCGCTCCCCATCGTTGATGGCTCCCCTGACTACCTTCACTGGATACACACCTCGACAAGTCTGCTCCCCTGACTCTTCCTCTCGATCTCCTGCTGAGGTTAAAAAAGATTGACCGTAACCCGGTCTTTTCTAGACATCCAGTCATTAAACTGATAAAACATCTTAGTGACCCCCCTGTTGTAGTTTTGCATGCCCCGAAGCCTATCGGCTTGTTTGGTTTCTTATAGTCCCCGAGAGAACACTCAGACTGGAACGCCACGACAGATCGATCGGCAACACGTCTGGTTTTCCGACATCGAGCCCCGGATCCACTGGAAGCAGGGTTCTGTCCTGAACCTGCTGTCCAACGATTTGCCATCGCTTTGTAAGATGCTACCAGTCCAGCGGTTTAGCCCCCCGCCGAATTATGATTATGGGAAAACAGGAGAGAATCATGGTTATGCGTGTTTTGGTGATCGAAGATGAGCAGAAGATGGCTGATCTCATCAAGCGCGGTCTGGAAGAAGAGGGAATGAAGATTCAGATCGCTGGTGACGGAGAGAGTGGACTGTCATCCGCCAGGAGTGGAGACTTTGACCTGATCCTTCTCGACCTGGGTCTTCCAGGGCGCAATGGACTCGAGATTGCCAGAGAGCTTCGTTCGACGGGCAACAAGACACCAATCCTCATTCTGACGGCGCAAGACAGTACAGAGATGAAGGTTAAAGGACTCGACACCGGGGCTGATGATTATCTGACCAAGCCATTTGCCTTTGCCGAGCTGCTAGCTCGTCTCCGGGCTCTTCACCGTCGCAACAGCTCCGAGGATGCCAAACAGCTTCAGATTGGCGACCTGACCCTCAATCTCATCAATCGTCGTGCGAGCCGGGCTGGTGTCGAGGTTCAGTTGACCGGCAAGGAGTTTGAGCTGCTCAAGTGCCTTATGTCTCATCCCGATGAGACCCTGACCCGTGATATTTTGTCAGAAAAGGTCTGGGATGGTAACTTTGACCAGTTGACCAACGTCATAGACGTGTATATCAACTATCTTCGTAACAAGATCGATCGTAACTTTGAGCCGAAGCTGATTGAGACCGTTCGTGGTCGGCGTGGAGATGGCGAGACGAATCGTCTGCGTGGATATAAATTTGTTACCCCGCAGGAGGAATCGCGTCTGCTCGTTGAGAGTAAAGCCTCCTGATCTGCCGGGATCGAGGCTTCGTTGATCCCGACGTTGTTCTCACCCGGAAGATGTTCTCACTAAGATTCAAACTGACCTTCTACTATCTGGCGATACTGGCCCTGATCCTCATCGGGGTCGGTATCGCCAGCAATATCTATCTCTCCCGGACACTTCTTTCGACAATCGATACCTCTCTCTTTGAGCAGGTTGAACGAATCGACCATCACCTTGCCGTGGCCGCCGGGCTGAAGTCGGCTGAACAGGTCGATCGACATGAATATCTGGTCGATCTGACTCCGCAGTTGACACAGATCATCGATTCCGGTGGTCAGGTAGCGGATGAGGTGCTCGGTGATCCGCGCTATGACGTACCGATCGATCCGCGTTCGTTGCAGAATATCGGCGTCGGACAGACTGTCTTTACGACGGTCGGCACTGGCCAGGCGCACCTGATGAGGCTGGCCACCCGGAGGGTGCAGACTGCCAACCGCGAGGATCACTTCTTCATTCGCTCAGGTCAGTCGCTCGAGACGCTCGATCTGGCCCACGATCGCCTCTTTGTCCTGATGGTAGTTGCCATTCCGATCGGTTTGCTGCTTGGTGGGCTGGGTGGTCTGGCGATCGCCAGCCAGGCGCTTCGGCAGGTCGACCGAATCAGGCAGACGGCTGAACAGATCAATGCCGGTGACCTCACTGAACGCGTCCCTCTTCCGCCGCATATGGATGAGATTGGCCGACTGGCCAAGACATTCAACCAGATGATTGCCAGACTCCAGGCCGCCTTCGACCGCCAGAAACAGTTTACCTCTGATGCTTCACACGAGATGCGGACACCGCTTGCGGTCATGCGCGGGGATATCGAGATTACTCTTCGGCGTAACCGTTCGGTCGAAGAGTATCAGCGCGTGCTTGGTTCGACCCTCGAGGAGATTGTCCGCCTCTCCCGGCTGGTTGAGGATCTGCTGCTCCTGACCCGTGCCGACATCGGCAAGATCGAGCTTCAGTGTCGGCCGGTCAATCTGACCAGGCTCTGTCACGATCTGATCGATTACATTGCTCCAATGGCTCGCCTGCAGGATCACGAACTTATTTTCAGACCGCCGGTGGATGATGACCCAATCATCAGTGCCGATGAGAACCGGCTTCGACAATTGCTGCTCAATCTGGTCGATAATGCCATCAAGTATAGCGAGCCGGGAGGAAAGATCGAACTCTGTCTTGGCAGGGAGAATGGTGAAGTGGTTCTGAAGATCCGTGATCACGGGCCCGGTATTCCGGCCGAAGATCTTCCACGGATCTTTGATCGATTCTTTCGTCGATCGAAGATGAGCAGTGATCTGGTGGTCGCGGGTTCTGGTCTTGGACTCTCGATCTCCAAATGGATTGTCGACTCCCACGGCGGAAGGATCGAGGTTCAGAGCTCCCCCGGCCAGGGAACCGAGTTCACCGTCAGGCTTCCATGAGGTGAAGGGTTAGACAAGTACCCGCAGGACGACACCGATCTGCTGGGTCGTCTGCTGGTTTCGAATTTTCTCAAGTGCCGCCTGAACCTGTCTCTCACGTACCCGGTGAGTAACCAGTATGATCGTTGCGCTTCCATCGCTCGCTACTCCCTTCTGGGTGATGCTGTGGAGACTCACCTCGTGATCTCCAAAGGCAGTTCCCAGCCGCCCGATCACTCCGGGAATGTCTCGCGTCTGAAGGCGGATATAGTAGGCATTCTCCGTCTCCTCGATCGGCAGGATTGTGCACACCTCACCCTCCATCGGAGTTCGGAAATAGCGGGAGACGTCGGGGATCTCAAGAGCGGAGGCAAGGTTGAGCAGATCTCCGACGACGGCACTTGCGGTTGGCATGCGACCAGCTCCCGGGCCGAAAAGCATGATCTCGCCTACAGCACTACCATTGATGAAGATCGCGTTGTTGACCCCATCAACGCCAGCCAGCGGGTGGTTGAACGGGAGCAGCATGGGATGAACCCGGATATCGACCTGACCCGGTTTACCAGACGAGTCAACTGGCTGGGCGAGACCGATC
>CAIOZW010000006.1 GCA_903862855.1 uncultured Acidobacteriota bacterium | reverse complement strand
TCTCCCGCCAGGCTCTGCCAGCCATTTCTTCATTACTCGGATCGACCGGAACCGGTCTGACTATTCCATCTATCTGCCCAGTCTTGGTATGATGCGGAATCAATCAATCGTTCGCACATCAGCAGTTTTGAGAGGAGAATTCCGATGGTCAAATCAAACGGTTCCGTCCGTCAGTGCCAGAAAACATGCCAGTCGATGAATCGAGCTGGTCAGGCAAGCGTCTTCTACTTCATCGTCCTCCTGATCCTCTTCCCACTTGGCGGTTGCCAGAAGAAGAGCAGCTCAGATGGTACGCCAGCGAGCCCGGCGGCAGCGCCGGAACCGGTCGTCAGAGTAGTCAGCCTCGACCCGCGGTTTGATCAGCTTGTCCCACCGACAACGCAGATCGAGAAACTTGCCGATGGCTATCAGTGGACTGAGGGGCCGGTCTGGAATCGTTCCGGAGGCTTCCTGCTCTTCACCAATATTCCTGGTAATGAGATCGTCAAGTGGAAAGAGGGTGAGGGAGCGTCGCGCTATCTCCAGCCGAGCGGTTACAGTGGCGAGGCACCATTTACCGGTCGCGAGCCTGGATCGAATGGACTGACCTATGATGCCACCGGACAGCTTGTCATGTGCCAGCACGGAGACCGTCGAGTGGCACGCTATGACGCTACTACCGGAAAGATAACCGGGGTGGTCGATCGCTTCGAGGGGAAGCGCTTCAATAGTCCGAATGATCTGATCTTCCATACGAATGGCGACCTCTATTTCACGGATCCGATCTATGGGCTGCCCAAGGGCGCCGAGGATCCGGCACGCGAGCTCGACTTTTGCGGGGTCTACCGCCTTGACCGCAAGAACAAGTTGACACTTCTGACCCGAGAGATCACCCGCCCGAACGGGATCGCCCTCTCCCCTGACGAGAAGCGCCTCTACGTTGCCTCCTCCGATCCGGAGAAGGCAATCTGGATGGTCTACGATCTCGCCCCCAATGGATCTTTGGCCAACGAGAGAGTCTTCTTCGATGCGACCCCTTTTGTAAAAGAGGGTCGGAAGGGACTCCCGGACGGTTTGAAGGTCGACCAGGCTGGTAACCTCTTTGCGACCGGACCCGGTGGGGTGCTGGTCTTTGCTCCGGACGGAACCCATCTCGGCACCATCGAGACTGGTGTGCCAACGGCCAATTGTGCCTGGGGTGAGGATGGTTCAACTCTCTTCATCACTGCCAATACGGCACTTCTGCGGGCCAGATTGAAGACACGCGGTTTCTGACTATCCCGTTGTCTTTGATCATCCGGTTGTTAAAACAGGACCCGGGGAGCTCGAACCGACCCACTGGATCTGCCAGAATGGGGAGCCTGGACAGGTCGGGTTGGTCGATTCCCCTTCACTGATCAGAAATCCACTCATTCTGAAGGACTGGTGGACGCTGACCGTTTTTGACTTAATTGAGAGACCTATAAGGAGATGAGAATGCAGATTGGGATGGTAGGACTTGGCCGGATGGGTGGAAACATGGTTCGTCGACTGATGCGTGATGGTCACGAGTGTCTGGTCTTCGATCTGAATGCGGATAATGTCGCCCAGATCGCGGCCGAAGGGGCAGTTGCGACGAGATCGATGGCCGAGATGGTCGAAAAACTGGCGGCTCCGCGCGCCATCTGGATCATGGTACCGGCTGGTGAGGCAACCCAGCAGACGGTCGAGAGTCTGGGGGGGATGATGTCACCTGGCGACATCATCATCGATGGCGGCAACTCAAACTTCAAGGACGACGTGCGCCGAGCCGAGATGCTGCGGGAAAAGGGGCTTCATTACGTTGACGTCGGGACGAGCGGTGGAGTCTGGGGAGCTGAGCGCGGCTATTGTCTGATGATTGGCGGCGAGGAGTCGATCTTCAGCCACCTCGAACCAATCTTTCGAACACTGGCCCCCGGACGAGGCGAGATCGAGCGAACTCCCGGGCGTGAAAGTGGAGCTGACGGGTTCAGCCAGAGTGTCGAAGATGGTTATCTCCATTGCGGACCCAATGGTGCCGGACACTTTGTGAAGATGATCCATAACGGAATCGAGTATGGACTGATGCAGGCGTTTGCCGAGGGCTTTGACATCATGCGCAATGCCAACTCGACACAGCTTGCCCCGGCGCATCGTTACGACCTCAACCTCGCTGACATCGCCGAGCTCTGGCGCCGCGGGAGTGTCGTCAGTTCCTGGCTGCTCGACCTGACGGCCATGGCACTGCTCGAGAATCCGACTCTCTCCAACTATAGTGGATTCGTCCAGGATTCAGGCGAGGGGCGCTGGACCATCGAGGCGGCCATCGAAGAGGCCGTGCCGGCCGATGTTCTCGCCGCTTCGCTCTTTACAAGGTTCCGGTCACGCCAGGAGCATACCTTTGCGGAGAAGATCCTCTCGGCCATGCGCCACAAGTTTGGTGGTCACGTCGAGAAAAAGTAGCCCAGGTCAAGGGAGATAGG
>CAIOZW010000005.1 GCA_903862855.1 uncultured Acidobacteriota bacterium | reverse complement strand
CGGATCTGACAAGCTACGTGCACCTGTTCTTTGTGGACGGAGCGGACTGCTCGGTGGCGGACATGTTTGTAACGCTGACGCCGAGTCAGACGGTGAGTTTCCTGGCAAGCGATCTGGATCCGACAACGACCGGATATCTGATCGCGCTGGCAGTGGATGATTTCGGGTTCCCGCAGCACTTCAACCATCTGCTGGGGAGTGTCTACGTGAAGTTTGAGAGTGGGCACTCGGCGAATCTGCCGGCAGTGGGGGTTGCGGCGCTGGCGGGAGGAATAAGGCCGGTGATGCCGTCAGAGTCGGATACGACGATGGATCTCTACCTGGATGGAATCAGCTACAGCGAGGTACCGCGAACGCTGGCGCTGAGCAACGTGCCATCGAGAGCGGACGGGAACCAGACGATGATGGTGCTGAACCGGATCGGCGGGGACCTGGCGGGAGGCGGGGGCCTCGCACTGACGTCGTTGTACGGGCTGCTCTATGACGATCGAGAGAACGCCAAGAGCTATACCATGCCGGGTGGAAGCTGTCAGCTGAGGGTGATGTTGAACGGGACCAGCGTGCGAACCGTGCCAAGGTTTGACGCGCTGATACCGGCCGGAAGGACGGGGTGGATGAAGATCTCGTCGGCGAGCGATGAAGGGATAGTGGGAGCAATGATCAACTACAATCCCAGTAATGGCTTCAACCAGGGACACCTGCTCCACGTGCTGTCAACGACGCGTTCGGCGGTGATCAAGGTTCCGCTGATGGCGCCAGCGCTGAATTAAAGCCACTAAGAATGATGAAAGGGATGGGAGAACGTTACTGATCTCCCATCCCTTTTTTGTTGTTTGTTCACTCCACCTGCATCAGCTGCTTTAATTTCATCTCCCGCAAGATCGTAAGTTGGCATAACCGAACTTTCTATGAAAGTATTCTAAGTTGACGATCTTACCTGATAAGGTCAAGGCCAGCTCTTGAATATGAATCTCACTATCACTCTTCAATTTTGTCCTGGCTTGATGCTCTTAATACTTATTAGTAAAGATCTAAGGCTTGCCCATGTCGAAGAATGAGAGACAGAACTAAAATTGAAGCGCTGGTGTGGCGTTTTAAATGTTATTTATCTTGCTATTCGGGTTTTAGTGATACTGATTTGACGTATATAAAAATCTCAATTTTTACTTAAGTTTACAAATTAAAGACTATTAACGGTGGATACTTTATAGACTGAAGAGGGTGGGGTTTCCTCTGGGTCCTATACGTCTAAATCTTAAAAGCTGGTTAAGTCCTATACCTGGTCGAGGTTTATCCACCGAAGGCTAAACTGAAAGGGTTTAAAAAGGTTCTGAAAAGGAAGAAAACGGATGCACACATATTCAAGCGACATCAAAATAGTGAATCTATTTTAGTTCCTTGGTCGTGCCTTTTGGCAGCACTCTCCATTGAGCGCCTTTCCAAAGAAGTTGGGGAATATCCTCGAAACGTTAACGGTAGTCGTCTGGTGGTGGCCGACTGACCGCTCTGAGAGAGGGTCTCTTTGGTGAATGCAACTTTATGAAATCCCATTGTTCGTTTGTCAGCAATCGCCAATCCAGGGACCTCCTCCCTGCCTTGGTAGATTATCTTTCCAGATCGACCCAGATCGACTTACTAA
This sequence comes from uncultured Acidobacteriota bacterium, assembly GCA_903862855.1. GTDB lineage: Bacteria > Acidobacteriota > Blastocatellia > RBC074 > RBC074 > CAIOZW01. The sequence goes on along the minus strand of CAIOZW010000005.1, from coordinate 3,252 downwards.
CCGATTTTCGGCTGACTTCTAATCGACTACTCACACTGTTAAGTTGGAATAAGGGGAATTATGCGCACACGATTGGTCAGATTTTTCTTCGCAATCACTAAATCGGGAAAGAACGGAGATAAAGGTAATATCACTTCGCCTGGTCAGTTGATGACGGCAATGAAATCGGTAAAGCGGTCACTTTCGATGTGGCTGCCGTCCGGGGTCGGCTCCAGGCCACTGAAAGTTCTTACCATCGTGGCGGTTCTGATCTGGGCGGGAGTCTGGGCCGGCGGTGAGGGTGTCAGCGCCGGGGGGCGTCTGGGGGCTGGGGCCTGGGAGAAGATTATAAGCAACCTGACACTGCGGCAGTCGAACGGACAGTCCAAGCAGTCCGCACAGAGTTCGTCGCCACGATCCCAGGCCGATATCGATCACGAGCGACTTGGTATTGGACCCTATGCTCCAAAAAGGCCCTCTGGGGAGCCAATTCCACACCCTGTCATACCAGACGCGAGGCTGGCGGATGAGATTACGAGCAGCCTCGTCAAGACCTCAGGCGTATTCAAAACCGCTGCCGATGGCGGCCCGGTCATTCTCGATGGTATGGACCCGGTCTGTCATGCCTCGGGATCTGAGATGACACATATCTACATCGGAAAATCTCTCAAAGCATTATACAATCTCTCCAACGGCAGGCCCAACAACAACAAAATAGCCATACTTGGAATAAATCCGACTAGTGCTGGTCTATGCGGGGGGGACTGGTCCACCCTCCTTCCAAATGAGTTTCTGATACAGTTTGGGGCTGCAGGTTCGGGCGCTCAGCCAGAAGTCGTATTTTACAATTCAGAAGCTGAGATGAACACCTTCTTCTCGAGCGTCATCGATTCGGCCAGCCCGCCGCGAATGATCTGGTTGCCAGATATGGCCGCACAGAACACTAACAATAGAGAGACGGTCTTCACCGCAAACGCCTCTAAGCTTGCTGAGTTTGTGAATAATGGCGGCGGGCTGTTTTCAAATATGGGGATGTATGGATGGCTCAAGAAGCTGATACCAACGGCGAATCATTATATGGAGGGTTGCAATGGAGGGCCGGCAGTCACTGCTGTAGGAGCGGCAGATTTCGGATTGACCAATACTGATGTTGTGGCGTGCTGGCATGGATGGTTTGGAGAATATGGCACGACTTTGAAGGCGTTGGTCGACTGGCCATATCCTAGCCCAAGTAGTCCACGGCGAGCAGTCTCGATTGGTGGAGCATCGGTAACACTTCCGACCAACTTTACGCTGGCCGGCAGTCCGAGCAGCCCCGCCGCCGGGTCTGCGCTGACAGTGACCGCAACGGTTCTGGACGGAGATAACGTGCCAATGTCAGGGCTGAGTGTATCGCTTGAGGTGACGGCAGGGCCGGATATCGGGCAGACCTTCACGGCAGTGACGACAAACAGCTCCGGGGTCGCGACATTCACGCACACCTCGAACAAGATCGGAGCAAACACCTACACCGCGACCACGACCATCTCGTCAAAGGTGAAGACGGCGACGACGACGGTGACGTGGGTACCGGGGACGGCGACGCAGTTTGCGATTCTGACACAGCCGGCAGCTGGAATATCCGGAGCAGTACTCGCGACACCGCCAGTCCTCGAGTTGAGGGACGCATTTGGAAACAAGTCGACATCGTCGGCACCGGTATCAGTCGATCTGGTACCCGGGACAACCGGTGTACTGGGAGGAACGAAGACCGTCAACGCGACCAACGGACAGGTGACCTTCAGTAATCTGACGCTGGTCGGCAAGGTCGGGACGAGTTACAGCCTGAGATTTACCGCCGCCGGGCTTACGGATGTGGACTCGGGGAATATCAGTCCGAGCGGACCCGGCACGGCGGCGCTGCTGGCGATAACGACGCAGCCGGTGGGGGCGGCATCAGAGGCGGCGTTGGCGACCCAGCCGGTGGTCGAGATCAGAGACTCCGGGGGAAATACGACCACTTCGACGGCATCGATCGCGGTCGAGCTGGTAGCAGGGACGGATGGTGTGTTGGGAGGAGCGAAGACAAAGTCGGCGGTCGCCGGGGTCGCGACCTTCGATAACCTGACTTTGACCGGAACGGTCAACGCAAACTATGTGTTGCGATTCACCTCCGGGTCGCTGACACCGGTAAATTCCGGCAACACGAAACCGACTGGCCCGGGTGCTCCGACACAGCTGGTGATCACAACGCAGCCGGTAGGCGCGGCGTCAGAGGCGGCGTTGGCAACAGGGCCAGTAGTAGAGATTCGGGATCAGAAGGGGAATCTGACGACGTCGACGGCAACAGTCGAGGTTGAGCTGTTACCGGGAACGAATGGGACGCTGGGAGGAACAAAGTCGGTGACGGCGACGGGCGGAGTGGCGACGTTCACCGGGTTGACGCTGGCGGGTACGGTTAACGCAAACTACGTGCTGCGGTTCACATCGGGCACCCTGACGGCAGCCAACTCCAATAATACGAAGCCGACCGGGCCGGGAGCGCCGTCGCAGCTGGTGGTGACGACACAACCGGTAGCAGGAGCATCGGAAGGGCCACTGACGACGCAGCCAGTGGTGGAGATCCGGGACCAGAAGGGCAACCTGACGACGTCGACCGCGACGGTGACGGTGGCACTGGCACCGGGCACGAACGGAACGCTTGGAGGTACCACGACGATCCCGGCGGTTGGTGGTGTGGCGACGTTCAGTGGGCTGACACTGGCTGGGTCGGTGGGTGGATCCTACCAGTTGCAGTTCACCTCAGGCTCGCTGACGTCGGCCGGTTCAGGAGGGTTCGCGCCGAATGCACCCGGGGCGGCGACGAAACTGGCGATTACGACGCAGCCGGTGGCGGGTGCGTCCGGGGTGCCGCTGGCGATTCAGCCGGTGGTAGAGATCCGTGACCAGAAGGATAACAAGGTCAACTCGACCGCGTCGGTGACGATAGCGATATCGGCAGGAAGCGGAGGGGCGCTGGCGGGACCGATGACGGTCGGTGCGGTGGCGGGAGTGGCGACGTTCACCAACCTGGTGATGAGCGGGCTGGGCGGACAGATCTATAAGCTGCGCTTCACCTCGGGTACGTTGACGGCGGCCGAGTCACAAGCAGTGGAAGTGACGATGAAGGTAACATCGATCACGCGGGTCGGCAGTAATCCGTCAAGCAGCAATCCGCTGGTCTGGAACGTGGTATTTACAGGAGCACTGAGTGGAGTGTCGGCGGCAAACTTCAGCCTGACCGGCTCGCCCGGG
>CAIOZW010000004.1 GCA_903862855.1 uncultured Acidobacteriota bacterium | reverse complement strand
CGCAAAGTTGTCGAGGGAAGTCTGGACCATAATACGGCAGTGGCTTTTGATGAGACAGAGAGCGTGATCAACCAGCAGCTCGAACGGCTGCGGGAGTCACTGGTGGGAGTCGATCCGACTCTTGCCGAGGCGCTCAAGGGTGGGCGGGAGAAGATTCTTTACCAGATCCATAATCTGCGGACGAGATTTATTCACAATCGCGGTCGTCGCGACGAAGTGACGCAGCAGCAGCTCGAACGGATGTCGACGGCGCTCTATCCGCACCGGAATCTGCAGGAGAGAGAGCTCAATATCTGCTATTTTCTGGCAAGATACGGGTACACCCTGATCGATCAGATCTACGAGAGGATAGATGTCGGGATGGTTGATCATCGACTGATGATGGTCGGTTGAGGATAGTGGGACAGGTAGAACTGGTGGGACAGGTGGGACACGTGGGACACGTGGGATTTGTTGATCAAAAAGTGTTAATTAAAAAAATCTTGTATCAACCACTTGTACACCATCACAGATTTGTACCCACCTGTCCCACCAACCTCAACCGACCATCATCCGTTCCCTGATCAACTCCAAAAAAGACCGCGCCGCATGCGACAGGTTGCTCTCCCGCCTGAAGACGAGCCGCAGTGTCTTTTCGATCTTCATCCCTTTGACCGGCACCGCAATCAATCTTCCATCATCGATCTCGGCACTCACCGAGAGTCGTGGCATGATTGCAATCCCCACCCCAAGCAGCACAAAATCCTTGATCGTCTCGAGCGTCGAGAGCTCGACACAGATATTGAGGGGCGTCTGATTCTGCCGGAAGAGCTCAAAGATCCGGTCACGAGCCGGACTCTTCGCATTGTGCGCCACAAACTGATACCCGCCCAGATCCCTTACCGGAACCTGACTCCGTCCAGCCAGGGCATGCCCCGGCGGGACGACCAGGACCAGGTCGTCCCGGTTGACCTCCAGTGACTCGAGGCCAGCCTGCATCGGATCGTAGGTCAGAAAACCAAAGTCGAGCTTCCGTTCCAGTACATCGAGCGGTATCCGCTCCGAGACACTCCGGTGAACCTCGATCTTGATCAACGGATACTGCCTGCGGTACTCAAAGAGAAGCTGCGGCAAGAGATAATAGGAGGTACTCTCGTTCGCCCCGATGATCAACCGACCGCGATACATCTCCCGTAACTCGCCAACTGCATCCCTCGCCTCCTGGCGAAGATTGATCAGCCGCTGGGCATAGGAATAGAGGATCTTACCGGCCTCGGTCAGCTTCCCATTCTTGCTGCTCCGATCAAAGACTGGCTCTCCCAGCTCCTCTTCGAGCCGCTTGATCGCAATACTCAGCGCCGGCTGCGTCCGCAACATCTTCTCAGCCGCACGGGAGAAACTCTTCTCATCGGCGATACAGAGAAAGATCTCCAGTTGTCCAAACTCCATTTCACACCATCCTTAAATGATCATAAAAAGAATTTATATAATATTAAAAACAATAAATTATGCAAGGTAGACCACTTTTGTTAATATGAATTTTATGCACTGGTCCGGTCAGGACTTACAGGTTAAGAGTCGTAGCATATTTCAGAGCAGATGCTGGATCAGAGAGAGCTAGTCAGGAAGGAGTAGAAAGCATGAGTGAACGGGTAGCCATATTCGACACGACCCTGCGGGATGGTGAGCAGTCACCTGGTTGCAGTATGAACCTGGAGGAGAAGCTGCGGATGGCCAGGCAGCTCGATGCCCTTGGGGTAGACGTGCTTGAGGCCGGATTTCCAGTCGCCTCGGATGACGATTTCGCGGCGGTACGTGAGGTAGCAAAAATCTGCCGCCGCCCGGTGATTGCAGCACTCTGCCGGACGACGCCACAGGACATCGAGCGATCCTGGGAGGCCCTGGCGGATGCGGCACACCCGCGGATACATACATTCATCGCGACCTCTGATATCCACCTGCAGTATAAGCTGCAGAAGACACGCGAAGAGGTGCTGGAGATGGCGCGAAGCGGGGTGCGCCTGGCGAAGAGCTTCACGAATGATGTCGAGTTCTCGGCAGAGGACGCGACGCGCAGCGACCTCGACTATCTCTGTCAGGTGATCGAGGCGGTGATCGAGGAGGGGGCGACCGTCGTCAACATTCCGGACACGGTCGGTTACACGATTCCGTCCGAGTATACGCACATCATCGAGACATTACGGCAACGCGTCCGGAATATCGACCAGGCGGTGATCAGCGTCCACTGCCACAACGATCTTGGACTGGCCGTCGCCAACTCTCTGGCGGCGATTGCAGCAGGCGCCAGACAGATCGAGTGTACGATCAACGGGATCGGTGAACGGGCCGGCAACGCCTCGCTGGAGGAGCTGGTGATGGCGCTGCGAGTGCGGCGCGACCTGATGCCCTTTGAGTCGGGGATCGTCACGGAAGAGCTCTACCGTTCGAGCCAGACCCTCTCAAACATCACCGGAGTGCTGGTTCAGCCGAACAAGGCGGTGGTCGGGAAGAATGCATTTGCCCACGAAGCAGGTATTCACCAGCACGGAGTGCTGCGCAACCGGCTGACCTATGAGATCATGACGCCGGAATCGGTCGGCGTGAAGACCAACAGTATCGTCCTCGGAAAGCATTCGGGTCGGCACGCGCTCGGCAAGAAGTATGAAGAGATGGGCTACACGCTGGGGCGGCCGGAGCTGGACAAGGCCTACAAGCTCTTCACCAAGCTGGCCGACCAGAAGAAAGAGATCTTCGAGGAGGATCTGGTAGCAATTCTGCAGGACGGCTTCGCGCAGATTCCGGAGCGATACAAGCTACGCGCACTTGAAGCGAAGGCCGGAACGGCAATCAATGCAAGTGCCACGGTGACGATTCTCGACACGACCAACGATCAGGAGTCGACCGGGACGGGAACCGGTGACGGGCCGGTCAACGCCGTCATCGAGGCGATCGACCGGATGACAGATCTGACGGGAACTCTTCTCGATTTCAACGTGCGTTCGATTACGCGCGGCACCGACGCCGTCGGTGAAGTATTTGTCCACGTCGAGTTCGGCGGGACCTCATACACAGGCAAGGCGGCAAGCACGGATATCATCGATGCGAGCGCGCGCGCCTATCTCAATGCGGTCAACAAAGCCTGCTATGCCCGGGAGCGCTCACGGAGCGCAGCCTGATCGGTGCAGAGCAGATCTGGAGAATAGAAACAATGGGAATGACGATAACAGAGAAGTTGCTTGCGGCGCACAGTGGTCGTGAGAGTGTAGTGCCGGGAGAGATCGTCAATGCGGCGATCGATCTGATCGTGGCGCATGACGTGACGACCCCACCGGCCGTGGCGATGCTCAGAAAGCTGGGGATTGACCGCGTCTTCGATCCATCGAAGATTCTGGTGACGCCCGATCACTTTGTGCCGAACAAGGATATCAAGAGCGCCGAGCTGGCCAAGCAGTTGCGGGAGTGGCGGATCGAGCAGGGTATCGAGCGCTACTATGAGATTGGCAACCATGGGATCTGCCACGCGATCGCTCCGGAGCAGGGCCACGTTCTGCCGGGAATGACGATCGTCTGCGGCGATTCGCATACGACGACGATGGGTGCGCTGGGAACATTCTCCAGCGGAGTCGGCTCGACCGATCTGGCGGCGGCCCTTGCGACCGGTGAGCTCTGGTTCAAGGTGCCGGAGACGATGCTCTTCGAACTGAAGGGCAGTCTGCCGTTCGGAGTCTATTCAAAGGACATCATCCTCTACATCATCTCAAAGATCGGGGTCGATGGTGCGCGTTACAGGGCAATGGAGTACACCGGACCCGGACTGGCAAGTCTCAGTATGGAGGCGCGATTCACGATCACCAATATGGCGATCGAGGCGGGTGGCAAGAGCGGGATCATGCCGGTCGACAGCGTCGCGGAGGACTATGTCAAGGCACGGACCTCGCAGCCCTACACCAAGTACTATTCTGATGCGGACGCTCAATACTCCGAGCGGATGACGATCGATCTGGATCAGCTCGAACCGATCGTCGCGCTGCCAAGCCTCCCGTCAAATGGGCGCTTCATCGGCGAGATCGAGCGGGTGAAGATGGATCAGGTCTATATTGGATCCTGCACGAATGGACGGATCGAGGATCTGCGGATTGCCGCCCAGATTCTGAAGGGCCACAAGGTGGCGAACGGAACGCGGGCGATCGTCGTTCCGGCGACGACCGAAATCTGGAAGACAGCGATGCGTGAGGGG
>CAIOZW010000003.1 GCA_903862855.1 uncultured Acidobacteriota bacterium | reverse complement strand
GGAAAAAGGCTCCTGTTCTTGAGACAACGTGGTTATCCACAACCAATCATCTTTTGAAAGAGTTGCCCTTTATAAAAATCGAGTGTAGGAGAGGTAACCTCGGATTTCAACCCTGTGGAGCCCGGCAAGTGACTGGATAATTCAATGGCAGCACCATCACCTCAGCCGGTAAAGTAGTATTGCTGAAAGAGATCGCTGAAAACCGGCAGATTACCAGTCAATTTGCTGCCTGCTTCATCGATCACAATCAGTTGCGAAGTGACCCATGACCGGCCTCAAAAGATTGCCATGGCCCTCTGCCGCACCGACGATAATATCACCAGCGAATGGCACAGATTGCGTCTGAGCTAAAGTAGTCTTACCATCGCAAATATGACGAACACCGAACTTGAAGCACAGTTGGGACAGATAAGCATCGACGGTCTCAGGGGAGCCGCCGAAGTTGTCTATCGTCATCTCGTGCCGACGCCATTGCTAAACTGGCCGCTTCTCGACGCAGCGGCCGGGCGGCGGATATTTCTCAAGCACGAGAATCACCTCCCGACTGGAGCCTTCAAGGTAAGAGGTGGCCTCAACTTTATGGCACGGTTTGCCGCTGCTTATCCGGGACGAGGGGTGATCACGGCGACGCGAGGTAATCACGGGCAGTCGATCGCCCTCGCGGCGCGGCTGTATGGAGTGGCCGCAACGATCATTGTCCCCGAGGGAAACAACCCGGAGAAGAATGCGGCGATGAGAGGCTACGGTGGTCAGGTGATCGAGTCAGGTCATGATTTCGATGCTGCGCGCGAAGAGGTCGGGCGACGTGCGGTGAGTGAGAATCTGCACTACATCCATTCGGCGAACGAGCCGGATCTGATCAACGGCGTCGGAACCTATGCATTGGAGATCATCGAAGAGATGGAGCGGCGTGGTGAGCGGATCGACACGATCTTTGTGCCGATCGGTCTGGGAAGCGGGATCTGCGGAGTGATCACCGCCTTCCGGGCGCTCTCACCGTCGACACGAATCATCGGTGTCCAGGCGAAGGGAGCGCCAAGCATCTACCTTTCGTGGCGCGAGGGGCGGATCGTCGAGACGGCAGCCGCCGAGACATTTGCCGACGGGGTTGCGACACGGGTTCCGGCGAGCCTGACCTTCGACATCATCCGGCGTGGAGTCGACGAGATCGTTCTTGTCGACGACGATTCCATCCGGGAGGCGATCCGGCTGCTCTGGCGAACAACCCATAACATGGCCGAGGGGGCGGGGGCGATTGCCACAGCCGCGGCGCTGCAACGAGGGGATAAGGAATGGGGAGAGAATATCGTCTCGATCCTCTGCGGGGGAAACCTCGATACCGCCTCGCTGCGTGAAGTCTTCAATGAAAAATCGAGGGAAGATGGAACTGACATTTGAGATGATCCGTACCGCGCAGCAGCGACTGGCGGGTGTGGCCCACCGGACTCCGGTCCTCACTTCACGGCAATTCAATGAACGAACGGGGGGCAAGGTCTTCTTCAAGGCCGAGAACCTGCAGCGCGCCGGGGCCTTCAAGTTTCGGGGGGCCTATAACAAAATTGCTTCGCTGACTGCCGAGGTTCGCGAGGCTGGAATACTTGCCTACTCGTCTGGTAACCACGCCCAGGCTGTCGCGCTCTCGGCAAGGATCTTCGCCATTCCGGCGGTGATCGTCATGCCGGCCGATGCGCCACGGATCAAGGTCGAGGCGACGCGCAACTACGGCGCCGAGGTCATCTTCTATGATCGCTACACCGAGAACCGCATCGAGATTGGCGAACAGCTCTGTCGCGAACGCGGACTGACCATGGTTCCCCCATACGACGACTATGAGGTCATGGCCGGCGCCGGAACGGCCATTCTCGAACTTCTCGAAGATGTTCCCGATCTCGACGATCTGCTCATCTGCTGCAGTGGATGCGGACTTCTTGCCGGTTCGGCGGTTGTCGCACGCCAGCTGCGGCCATCGATAAGGATCTACGGTGTTGAACCCGAGGCTGGTAACGACACAAGACTCTCTCTCGCCAAAGGCGAGCGGGTCGAGATTCCGGTTCCGAAGACGATTGCCGATGGACTGGCCGTCAACACCCCGGGACGTCTGACCTTCCCGATCATCCGTGAACTGGTCGACGACATTCTACTCGTCAGTGATGGAGAGTTGGTCGAGACGATCCTCTTCGCACTCGAGCGGATGAAGGTACTGGTCGAACCGTCAGGGGCTGCCGCGGCGGCCGCGGTGCTTCACCACAAGTTCGAGACGTCCGGGCGCCGGATCGGCGTGATCTTCTCGGGGGGCAATATCGACCTGACCAGCCTTGCCGGTATGTGTGGCCATTTGGCGGAAAGCCTTTGAGCTCGCTTGCGACTCGGTGTGATTAAGACTTAGAATGGCCTTTTGGTGAGAGATTAACGGAATAGATATAAACATATGTCCTGGTTCAAAAGGCAGACAGAGAAGATTGGTGAGTTGGCCCCACCGGAGGAGCGTACAGTCCGGACGGAGGGTATATTCGTCAAATGTGACAATGACGATTGTGGGGCGACGCTCTACCGCAAGGATCTGATCGACAGCCTGCAGGTATGTCCACGTTGTGGCTATCACTTTCGCATCGGTTCACGGGAACGGTTGCAGATGATCTTTGATGATGGCCAGTACGTTGAGCTGGACGCGAAGGTCGCGCCAACCGATCCACTCCAGTTTGTCGATAACTCACCCTACGTTGACCGCTTGAAGAAGGCCCAGAAGAATACCGGGATGCTCGATGCGCTGCTGACCGGTGAGGGCGAGATTGGTGGACGGCGGGTTGTCATTGCGGCGATGGAGTTCAGTTTCATCGGCGGGAGCATGGGCTCGGTGGTTGGAGAGAAGATCACCCTCGCCATCGAGCATTGTCTGGCGAAGAGGCTGCCGCTGATCGTCGTCTCCTGTTCAGGCGGGGCCCGAATGCAGGAGGGAGCGCTCTCACTGATGCAGATGGCCAAGATCTCGGCGGCGCTCGCGCGGCTGGATGATGCCGGGCTGCCCTATGTTTCACTGATGACCGATCCGACGACCGGCGGAGTGACGGCCAGCTTTGCGATGCTCGGTGATCTGAACATCGCCGAACCCGGGGCGATCATCGGATTTGCCGGGGCACGAGTGATCGAACAGACGATCCGCCAGAAGCTGCCAAAGGGTTTTCAGCGCTCGGAATTTCTGCTGGAGCACGGAATGCTTGATGCGGTTGTCGACCGCCGGGAGCTGCGGACATTCCTGATCAATGCCTTCAACTTCACCGGCCCGGATCGTTGAGTCGCAAGCGACTTCGACCTCGGCGGTGGCCACCTCACAGGCTGAACCCAACATGAACCTGCGACTTGCCCTGATCCTGCTCACGACACTCCTGCCGCTTGGCTGCCAGCAGCCGGAATCGGCGGTCACCACATCGCCCACAGCGACGGCACCAGTGCCATCAACTCCATCAGAACCGGTCAGCGACTTTGATGGAGCGCGGGCCTATGCCCACGTCAAGGCCCAGGTAGAACTTGGCCCTCGCCCAGCCGGCTCCGCTGCACTCGAGAAGACCCGCAGCTATCTGACTGGCCAACTCCGTAGTTATGGTCTCAAGCCGCGCTTCGAGGAGTTCACGCCGCTTACACCTCGGGGAAGGGTGAAGATGAAGAATATCATCGTCGAGATCCCTGGACAGCAGCCCGAGACCATTATTCTCGCCAGCCACTACGACACGAAGGAGTTTCGCGATTTTCGCTTCGTCGGAGCCAATGATGGCGGTTCGAGCACCGGACTGCTGCTCGAACTGGCCCGTGTGCTCGCGCAATCGAAGACTCCACGGAAGTATACTCTGCAACTCGTCTTCTTTGATGGTGAGGAGGCCTTCTGCCGTGAGTGGAGTGAGTGTCTCAAAGGCAATGACAACACCTATGGCAGTCGCCAGATGGCCGAGCGGATTCAGAAGACCGGGAAGGTCGATCAGTTCAAGGCGATGATACTGCTCGATATGATTGGTGATGCCACGCTGGCCATTCCACGTGAAGAGAACTCATCACAATGGCTCGTCAATGCGATCTGGCAGACGGCGCGTGAGCTTGGCCACGGGCGTCATTTCCCGAATACGACCCACTGGATGACCGACGATCACCTTCCCTTCCTCAAGGCTGGCATTCCGGCCGTCGACCTGATCGACTTCGACTATGGTGACGAGACGGAGAGCTACTGGCACACCAGCAAGGATACCCTCGACAAGATCGACCAGCGGAGCCTGCAGATTGTTGGTGACGTCCTCCTGCGCAGCCTGCCTCGCATCGAATCTTTGATCAGATAATCGTCGCTTCGGGGATCACATTCTCGGTATCCCCCAGGGCCGATGCTCCCGTTGGCGGCACGCAGTAGCCTGCTCCGGGCATCGATCACCACTCTCGGCCATTTTGGCGAACCGGTTTTTTCTGACACCTCTGGCAGCCATTATATTGTATAATCCGCTTGTTTCGATCGTCCGGTGATGGCCCCGGGCTGCCCCCGGCGCATCGACAGCCATATCACCAACGTCTCATATGCCTTGATCAGGGGGTGTGAATGATGAAGTGGGAGTATCGGACAGTCGACTGGGGAGAGATCCGCAAGATCGGATCACGTGTTACGGGCGAGGACTTCATCGATGCAAATGTTGATGCAGGCCTGAATGCCATCGGCGAGGAGGGCTGGGAACTGGTCGACGTCTATGTCGATGGATTCAGCTCACATCGCGGCAACAAGGGCGAGGAACTGCTCGCCAGCAGCCGCTACGTCAAGTATACCTTCAAGCGGCCTCGCGAGTAGGTTCAGGCACTTTTCCGCAGATCGATCAGTTCAGCAATGTCATTGAAGAGGATCTTGGTAATCTTTCCATCTGAACCAATGATCTTCACGGCCGGCTTGCTGAATGGCTGGGTGCTGCGCAGATTGTCGATCCGGCCCCGGATGCGTGTTCCATCAACCTTGATCACTTCAATCTCAGGACTGTCATACAACCCCTGTAGTTTCTCCATCATTGTAAAGAAGTCATTCATAGTCTCTGCCTGTGTCCGGTGACCAGAGCAGCGTCCGGGCCTGCAAACCGGTCAAGCGGGTTCATAAAAGGATTGATTCAAGAAGAACAAGAGCAGTCTTGGCGGGGGGAGCCTCGAACATCGATTTATCACCGAAGAGAAGACCGACTGCCTGGATGCCATTATAGACAAGGTGTGTGGCGATGCAAGGAAGAATGCGTCCGGTGAAGGCACGAACCAGGGTCAGGACGAGACTGAGGGCGAGGATGGCGCAGATGGCCGCGATGCTGCCCCAGTATTGCGGAACGTGGACAAGGGCGAAGAGGAGCGTGACGACGATGATTCCTGCCGACAGTCCATAGCGTCGTTCGATACCCGCGTAGAGGACTCCGCGATAGACCAGCTCTTCGACCAGCGGTGCGGTCAGGACGGCCAGAGCCGCGATCAGATAGCGAATGGAGCCACCCATGCGAAGCAGCTTCTCCATATCGGTCTCCCGATGCGGCAGGAACTTCTCACAGAGCAACGCGACACCGAGCATGAGAAAGGCAAGGGCGACCGCGTGGATCCATTTGAACTGCTCGTGCCAGGCCCAACCGATCGACTCCTTGAATGGTCGTCGTCCACGACCGGTAATGACCAGCCAGCAGAGGAGGAGCGTGAGAAGATGGGCGGGAAAGGTGAAAGCAATGGTCAGGATCGCCATCAGCCAGTCGATCTGAAACTCGGTTGGAAAAGCCCCGGTCTCTTTCACCTTGAGGGCAACGTAGATCGCGATTGCGACCAACTGAAGCAGAATGAGAATAGCCACACTGCCCAGCCAGGTGAGCATTCCAGCCAAAGGCCCCCAGCCCGTCGGTGTGACGGCAGCGGTGAGCGATGATGTCTCCGGATCATCCTGAAAACCCATCGCTGGCAGGTCGGATTTAATGGCTGTGGTAGTCTTGTTCGTCTCGTCCATCTATGCTCTCCCGTCGTTGAATCTTTTGCGGAACTGGTGAAAAGTCTCATTGCCCTGATCTGCGGCGCGAACAGTGGTCACATCCTGGTGGCGAGGAGAAGGGCGATGATCGTCTTCGAATCGACAATCTCTCCCCGATCGATCATCTTCAATGCCTCCTCGAGCGCCAGAAGATGGACCTCAACCAGTTCGTCATGATCGAGCTGTTGAGAGGTCGGTGTCAAATCGGTCGCCAGAAAGACATGCAGAATCTCTTCACAGAAACCAGGGGTTGAGTAGAACCCGGCAAGTCTCTTGATGCGTCCGGGACGGAAACCGGTCTCCTGTTCGACCTCCCGGGCGGCGCAATCCTCGGGATCCTCGCCCGGCTCGATGCGGCCGGCCGGAATCTCGAGCAGCTCGGCACGGGCCGGGTGTCGATATTGACGAACCAGGGCGACGCGGCCATCGGCAAATAGTGGCAATGCCCCGGCGCCACCCGGGTGGCGAATCACATCACGCACCACCTCCATACCGTTCGATTCAGTGAGCCGGTCACGATCGATGGCAAAGATTGGTCCATCAAAGAGTCTCTCCGAACTGCTGACAGGACGCATGCGATATACCTTTCTGAATCGGTCAAGATCAGGGATCCCGCGGCTTCTCGAGGAGAATCGTCTCCCGGTAGGTCGCGTAGGTCTCCCGCCCATTCAACCTGGCAGGAGTAAACCGGTAACGGCGAAAGGCCTCGATCGCCTTTGGATTGAGGGCCGGGTCGGGCGTATCGAGAATCCGGACATTGGTGACCCGCCCATCAGGGGTGATGATTCCCTCGAGAGTGATCGATCCACGAACTCGCGAACCTGGGACAAAGTTGAGTGGGGCCCGGCTGGAGAGAGTCGGCATGACAAAGATATCACCCTGATTGAGGGAGATCCTTGAGCCGAACTGATCGGTCGGCCTTGAAAGATCAGATGGTCTGTTCTGAAGGGCCCGCGTATTCTGGATGACCGGGGTGAGGGTAATCAGCAGGCCCCGCGTGTCGGGCGTCTTCTCGACTCCCTGGGGTCCCTTGAACTCCTTGACGGCGAATCCACCCGGCTGGCCGCGCAGGACGACCGTATCGTAACTGCTGGCCGTGACGCTCTTCAGTTCAAGCAGAACCTTGTCGGCATAGGTGGCCGTGATATCGAAGGTAATCTCATCCCTGGTCACGACACGGGTGACGATCGAATAGACAAATGGACGGTCATTCATCGGCTGGGTGTCGGTAAATGTCTCCCCCTCGCGTAAGCCGACCGATTTGACGTATCGGACTCGCACCTCCTCGGCGCCGAGGTTTCGTCGCAGCAGCTCGATCTCCTCCTCCGGGGTCGAGGCCGTCGCCTTGAGGCTCGAGACGCGCGAAAACTGTTTCGACTGCTGATCATCGAACTGGTAGATGGCGATCGTCACCCCGACTCCAAGCTCACTCTGTTTGAGCAGCTGGGCGCGGGTGTCGCCCGGCAGGACGGCAAGCAGCAAGAGCGCGATGAGGAGGCTGAAAGTAACCCGCCGGTATTGGAACTGGCAGGATTGGAACAAGTTCCTGGTTCGCGGCGATTCCAGCGTGCAGTCTCCCAGGGTTGCCTGTTCCGATTCAGGGTGTGCAGTCATCTTCGTTGGTATCATCAGCAATCATCCTCTCTTCGAGATAGATCCGGTAGGCCTCACGCCGGGCAAGTCCGCGGCGGCGGGCCACCTGTTTGAGCGCCTCATTGCGGCCGACCGAGCCATCAGCCGTGAGTCGATCGACCTCATCGGCCAGAGGAATGGCTGGGATATCGTCCATCAGGGAGCCATCATGACCACCAATCACGAGAACCATCTCGCCGCGTGGCGGCTCGGCTTCGTGCATCTGGCGAAGCCTGGCAAGGGTACCACGACGGAACTGTTCGTGAAGCTTGGTCAGCTCGCGGGCGAGTACCGCTGGCCGGTCACCGAGAATCTCCAGGGCATCGTCGATCGTCTCGCGAATCCGGTGTGGCGCCTCGTAAAGAACGATCGTCGGTCGCACTTCTCGCAGCTCTTCAAGCCTGGCACGCCGAGCCATTTTACGCGGCGGGAGAAATCCGACGAAGAGAAAGGAGTCGGTCGGCAGCCCTGCAGCAACCAGCGCTGCGACCAGGGCCGTCGGACCGGGAATGGGAATGACCCGGATCCCCGCTCCGAGCGCCGCCTGGACAATCCGATAGGCCGGATCGGAGATACCCGGAGTTCCGGCATCGCTGACCAGCGCGACGCTCGCCCCACCCAGCATTCGCTCGACAAGTTCTGTCGCCCGTGTCCGTTCGTTATGTTCGTGATAGCTGATCGTCGGGGTGGCAATGCCAAAATGGTTGAGCAACAACCTGGTATGACGGGTATCCTCACAGGCGATAAGGGATGACTCCCGAAGAACACGTAGCGCCCGCAGGGTGATATCTTCGAGATTCCCGATCGGTGTCGCGACGAGGTAGAGTGGCATGGCTAGTCTGTGTCTACTTCCAGAGACCGATGCCCCCCCGAAGACCCAGCTCGTTCGGGACAATGACAACATTCTCGGGCAGCTCGAAGGTGATCTCGCGCGCATTACCGCCGCCGAGGTAGAGCCTGTCGAAGCTGGTCAGAACCCTCCACCAGCCGATCGCCTTGAGCAGGCGGGTGTTCCAGCGGCGGCGTCCAATGTCGAGAAATGCCTGGTTGCCAAGCTGCTCCTCGAAGGTCTGCCCTTTGCGAAATGGAAGGTGGCCCAGCTCGAGGTGGGGCGCCAGCCGGCCATCGAGAAAGAGTCCGCACCCGACACCCGTTCCAAGGGTGACGACCATCTCCACTCCGTGGCCGGAGATCGCCGCCAATCCCTGCATGTCGGCGTCATTGATCACCCGAACGGGTCGGTCGAGAACAGTCTGGAGCGCCTCCTCAAGATTGAATCCTACCCAGAGCGAGTTGCCAAGGTTGACCGCCGTCAGAATGTTGCCCCTCCGGACAACGCCGGGAAAGCCGACCGAGACCCGATCAAATGGCGGCAACTCGGCGACCAGTTCCTGCAACTTGGTGACGAGAAGATCGGGTGGGCAGGGCTTTGGCGTCTTCACCCTCACCCGCTCGGTGATCAGTCGCCCCTGCTCGTCGAGCAGTGCGGCCTTGAGCTTCGTTCCGCCAATATCGACCGCCAGGGTGACCATCGCTCCCCCCGATCCACTCCGCGATTCGGGGTTCTCGCCATTGCTGATCTCCGGGATATTCTGATCTTTCTCAGTCATGGGTGCACTCTCCGCTCATATTGTGGTTTAATCGCTCGTCGACTGATCAACGGATGTAGAGAATATACCCGATCATCCGGTGAAATGTAATACCCGGATTTTCGATCAGGCAGGAGTGGGGCGAAATCGACCTCCTGCGATGATGGAGGTGAACATGACCGGAAAGCTGCTTGCCGCAATATTGACACTTCTCATCCTCAGCCAGACTGTGATCCTCGCGCAGCCTGCCGCTGAGTCACTGACACCGGCACAGTTTGCGCAACTGAGCCGTGATCTCTCCGAGTCCGGCGGCTATTTCGATACGGACAACCTCATCTCGAATGAAGCCTCCTACCTGCACGTCCTCGGACGGATGCGCGAGATGGGAGTGAGTGGTGGGGCCTTCATTGGGGTTGGTCCGGACCAGAGCTTCTCCTACATTGCCCAGATCCGCCCGCGCATCGCCTTCATGGTCGACATCCGGCGTGACAACCTGCTGCAGCACCTCTTCTACAAGGCCCTCTTCGACCTTTCCCGGCAGCGGATCGAGTTTCTCTGCCTCCTCTTCGGACGGCCCCTTCCCGGCAATCTGGTCGAATGGGAGAGCCGCCCGGTTACCGAACTTGCCGCATACATTCAAAAGACGCCCGGTCAGAACCGCCTCTTCGATGAGAGCCGGGCGGCGATTCGCAAGCGTCTCGGCGAGATGGGGATGAACCTCTCTTCCGAGGACCTCGCGACGATCGAGCGCATCCACGGCGAGTTCTTCACGGAGGGCATCGACCTGCGCTTTACCAGCCATAACCGGGCGCCGCGCTCATACTATCCAACCTATCGCGATCTGATCGTCGAGAAGGATCTGACCGGACGTGAGGGAAGCTTCCTCGCCCGCGAGGAGTCGTTCCAGGTCCTCAAGTCTCTCGAGGGAAAGAATCTGGTCGTCCCGGTAGTCGGTAATCTGGCTGGAGAGAAGGCTCTGAAGGCGATTGGCGGATACCTGCGGAGTCGTGACCTCGTCGTCTCGGCACTCTACACGTCAAATGTCGAATACTACCTCATGCGCGGCGATGAGTTCGAGCGGTTCGGCTGGAATGTCAGCTCCCTGCCCCGCGGAGCGAAGAGCGTCCTCATCAGAAGCTACTTCAGCAATTCGTGGGGGCGCAGCCATCCGATGTCGGTGAGTGGTTATTACAGTACACAGCTTCTGACAAGGCTCGAGACCTTCGTGACCGAGTTTACCGCCGGGGGCTTCCGGGGTTACACAGATGTGGTCAGCAAGGGCCTGCTACCACTCCGGTAACCGCCGCCGACTCATCACCACTTCAACCTTTGAACGCATAGGTGCGGGCGCCGCGCACTCCCGGCTGGCAGCGGAAGAGACCGCCGGCCAGCGGCTGTTTCGCCAGCTCTTCGGCCGGCATGCGGGTGCTCGCGCTGGTGATATAGAGCTGATCGAGATCCGGTCCACCAAAGACGCACGAGGTCGGGCGAGCGACCGGCATCGGGATCTCGCCGATCTGTCTTCCAGTCACCGGATCCCAACGGGTGACCCGCCAACCATCCCAGAGCGCAATCCAGAGCATCCCCTCCTCGTCGATCGTCATCCCGTCCGGACCGGCATTACCGGAATGGATCTCGATGACTGTGCGCGGGTTGGCAATCGCTCCTGACGCGACATCAAAATCGTAGGCGACGACACGGCCGGTTGGCGAGTCGATGAAATAGATCGTCCGGTCATCAGCCGACCAGGCAAGCCCATTGGAGATCCAGACATCGGTGATGCGCCGGTGGCAGGTCAGATCCGTGTCGAGACAGTAGAGTGAACCGGAAGGCTCGTCGTGGCTGATCCTGGTCGTTCCCGCCCAGAGGCGCCCCTGCGAATCGCACTTGCCGTCATTGAAGCGGTTGGCCGGCAGATGCGGTTCCGGATCGTGAATGAGGGTGGTCGCTCCGGTCGTCAGATCCAGACCGTAGAAACCACGCTCCATCGCCACCACTACTCCACCCGACTGGCGCGGGACGACGCAACCGACCATCTGGTCGACCGCGATTCGGCGATCCGTCGCCGTCGCCGGATCATAGACGTGGACGGCCTTGCCCTCGATATCGACCCAGTAGAGCTGCTGCGTCGGTTCATGCCAGCTTGGCCCTTCACCCAGCAGCACCCGGGCATCGAGAATCAGTTCAGGTTTCAGGTCTGCCATGCTCTTGCTTGTCGCCTCTCGGTAAAATTGGTCAGTCGCCATGAGTCCATAATATGGCCCTCGAGTCAATTCATATTGGTTCTTATTGGGCCCTATTGGTCCTATTGGGTCAGACCGGCCCGGTCAGGCACAGGTTTACCAAACTGTGATACTGGTGATAATCTGACTTGCCGGCTGCACTTTCGCCGGATCCAACCCGAATCAATATTTGTCTTACCGACGAGGAATCGATGGGCAACCTGCAAACAGAGAGAGCGAGCTATACCCGCTACCGGATTCTGGCGCTGCTGACGGGGTTGAGCCTCGTCAGCTATCTGCTCCGTTCCAACATCTCGATCGCCGCAAAGTTCATGATGCCCGATCTCGGGCTTGACGAAATGCAGATGGGACAGGTCTTCAGCGCATTCATGCTCGGCTATGCAATCTTCCAGATTCCGGCCGGGGCGCTTGGAGACCGCTTCGGACCGCGGCGGGTACTGGCTCTGGCCGCCGTGCTCTGGGGAGCGGCCACGCTGCTGACCGGGCTGGTTCCGGCGCTCGCCGCCCTCACACTTCTGCTCCTCTTCCGGTTCCTGCTTGGCGCGGCCGAGGCGGCGACCTACCCTGTTGCAGCGCGGTCGGTTGCCGACTGGTTTCCTGCCGGCGAACGAACCTTCGCCAATGTGGTCGTCGTGGCCGGTTCGACCTTTGGAATGATCTTCAATGGCCCCCTCACCTCGGCCCTCATGGTCGCCCAGGGCTGGCGAACGGCTTTTCTGCTGACCAGCCTGACCGGGCTGGTCGTAGGCCTGCTCTGGTGGAGGTTCGCGACCGACCATCCGGCAAACCATCCAGCCATATCACCAGGGGAGCTGGCCCTGATCGGCGCCGACCGACCGACCGGATCCACTCCTCTCGCCTGGCGCTCACTCATTGCCAATCGGAATATCGGCCTCGTCTCGGTCAGCTACTTTCTCGACAGCTATGTCCTCTTCATCTTCGTCTTCTGGTTCTACATCTACCTGACCGATGAGCGTGGGTTCGGAGTTCTCAAGGGTGGTTACTACAACAGTCTCCCCTTCCTTTTCGCCATGGTCATGATGCCGTTGACCGGCTGGCTCTGCGATCGACTTGGAAGGCGCACCGGTCGCCGCCGGGCTCGCCGCACCTTTGCCTTTGGCCTGCTCACCCTTGCCGCCGGCGCCCTCTTTCTGGGCGCTCGCGCCAGCGATCCACTTCCGGCGATCCTCTGCCTCTCGCTGGCCGTCGGGCTGCTCATGAGTTCGGAGGGACCATTCTGGTCGACCATCTCTGAACTCGCCTGGCCCCACTCCGGCGCTGCCGGAGGAATCATGAATACGGCCGGAAACCTGGCCGGTGTCGTCTCCACGGCGCTTACGCCGCTGCTGGTGCGCGAGATCGGCTGGACCGGGCTCTTCATCGCCAGCGCGGCAATGCTCTTCATCGCCGGGCTGCTCTGGTTCTTTATTCGAATCGATGAGCCTTGTCAGTAGATTTCTCGACACTGAGGAGAGCTCTGGGACCGCGCGTCTTCAGACGCGCCTGACCCTCCGAGTCTCTTCGATCTGGAAAGTTATCGTGAGTCTACCCTGGGTTGGTATACGGCGCCCCGTTGGGGCGCTCGGGACTTTGGACAAAAGTTTAAATTGTTGCGGTCGCAAGCATGAATTTTTCAGTAATTTTTGCCTGACTCGGGAGTAATTCAGGGTAAACGACCACTTCGTCTCGTAAAATACGAATCAAATCCAGACACGAAGCGTGAGTTTTGTCCCTGGTTGAACTTTC
>CAIOZW010000002.1 GCA_903862855.1 uncultured Acidobacteriota bacterium | reverse complement strand
AGAAAACGGTGGCCCAAATCGTCGATCAACTCGGTGAGCACCAGATCGTAGCCTCGTCCGACTCGCGGGCCCGTTCCCATCGAGGTACAGAAACAGTTTCCTCCAGATCGTCCGCAGTTGACGGCCACGAGAAACAGACCATCACGATTACCCGCATAGGTCGTATCGACATAGGCCCCTTGGAGGAGGATCCGGTCGAGCCGGGCAATCGCCTCCATCTCGCAACCACGCACTCCGAGAAAGGCATAACGTCGTGGCGAATCCTCCCGGCCTTCGATCGTAAAGCCCGTTCCCTCCCGTTTCGCAGACCAGAGCCGCACCTCTGGCGGATGGAGAATCTTCTTCCAGGACTGCGGCCCAACCACGTAGTCAAAGTAAGCCTCTCGCCCACTCCGCTCCAGTCGGTAACGACCGGGTGACTGCTCATCCCTCCAGCCAACCGGGAGATCCTCAACACGGGAGATCTCGTCATAGATGATCGCTCCATCCCGGATCGTCGGTCCAATCACCCTCCGCCCTCCTGCCCCCAGTGCGGCCAGGAGATTCTGAAAATCACCCCGTTCAAGGATCATCCCCTCTCTGCTCATCGTGACCTCCGGGCTGCCTCGATCGACCTTATCAGCCATTCCATCCAGTCCGTAATCCCCTCGCCGCTCCGGCACGAGACCGGGAAAATTCCAGCCTCCGGATTGACCTCTCTGACGTTGTTACACAACTCTTCAAGACTGACCCCGGCATATGGAATCAGATCGATCTTGTTGAGCAGCACCGCTGCTGCCTCATGAAACATCAGCGGATACTTCTTCGGCTTCTCGGCCCCCTCGACCGTACTGAAGACCATCACCTTCAGATCCTCGCCCAGATTGAACTCTGCCGGACAGACCAGATTCCCGACAT
Source organism: uncultured Acidobacteriota bacterium (assembly GCA_903862855.1). Classification (GTDB taxonomy): domain Bacteria; phylum Acidobacteriota; class Blastocatellia; order RBC074; family RBC074; genus CAIOZW01. Next base: position 7,286 of record CAIOZW010000002.1, on the reverse strand, counting down.
TCTCGATCACCAGCAGATCGAGACCGTCAAGACTGAAGCTGCGCAGGGCACGGCTGATCATCTGTGCGTCGAGATGACAGACGGTCCCGGTGGTGATCTGCATTGCTGGTACTCCCAGCGCCCTGATCCGGTCGGCATCACACGTCGTCATCAGGTCTCCCTCGATAACCCCGATCCGGTAATCTCCTCGTAACCGCAGGATCGTCTGCTCGAGCAGGCTGGTCTTGCCTGCTCCTGGTGCCGACATCAGATTGACGACAAAGACCCCTTTCTCGCGAAAGCAGTCACGATTTTCTACCGCCAGCTTCTCATTGGCGTCAAGAATTCCTGTCTCGGTGACAATACGGTGCATCAGGCTCCTCCTCAGTCGATCTCCAGATAATCCAGCTCAAGTTCCCGCCCGGTGCTGAGATTCATTCGACCTCCGCATCCAGGACAGATGAAACTCAGATCACCGATCCCTGTCCGAGCCTGCCCACACTCGTGACAATCGAGCCTCAATTGAACCAACTCCACTTCGAGTCGGGCCCCATCAGCCAGCGTTCCCTTTTTCAGAACAGCAAAGCCAAACTCAAGCGCTTCAACCGCAACACCACGAAACTCTCCAACTTTCAGTCTGATCAGGCGAATGCTGGACGAGCCGACCTGCCTCGCCTCGCCCTCAGCCATATCGATGATCCGTCGAACAATCGAGATTTCGTGCATACCGTCCATTATTCAACTATTCACATCCTGACTCAACAACCTTTTATCTGTCATGCCTATTTGAATCGGCAGTTGACTTGGAGTTGAAGAATGACTACCATTTCTTCTGTCCAGCTGAATTTTAATAGTCATAAATCTGCCTCAGCAATGGACAATTTTCGTTACAATGCCGTTTTACTTTCAGTCACTGAGCAGCAGATCAGATTCCTGCACTCTTTTCTGGAACTTGTGACTGTCAGTAACCTCTTTCGATAGTCTGTCATTGAAAATAATTGGTTCAATCTTTGCCTAACCCAATCAGAGTCGTCATCCGGTATGCCCTCAGCAGAGGCTGACATTTTACTCTTTCAATATCGTCACGCAATAATCCGGTTCGTCAACTTAATTAAAGATTCATCCATGGCCTGCATGATACCTTGAGATACCCACCGACAATGGCTTAGACAGTTTCAATTCGTCATCAGTAAGCAAAAGTGGTCATCAGAATGTGTGGTAGTAATGAAAGCAAAAGCATACAGGTTCAGCCCTTACCTGCTTGAAATCGAGGCGAAGAGGCTCCTCAGGGACAACCAGACGGTCCCTATGACCCGAAAAAGGTTTGAGATACTGCTGCTACTCATCGAGCGGGCAGGACAGGTCGTGCGTAAAGAGGAGATAATGCAGCAAGTCTGGCCCGGTCAGGAGGTCGAAGAGAGCAATCTGACCCAGCATATCTTCTTTCTTCGGCGGACTCTTGGCGACGACCCACGGACACCGAGCTTCATCATAACCATCCCCGGTGCGGGATACCTCTTCTACCAGCCAGTTCAACTTATCAATGAAGATGGGAGCGAGGTGACCATCGGAGGGTTGCATCCGAATAAGCTCACCGCGGTAGAAGAGACATTGCCGGCTCAGGCCGGGGCAGAGAGGCCAACCGGTCACTTTCGAAGTTCACGCAAGATGATGGCCATCGTGGTGACCTCACTGATGTTGATCCTTGCCGCAGCCGCACTCCGGTTCTGGAGATCATCAGAAAAAGCATCACAACCATCTCCACCCATCGTTCAACCGATGGTGACGAGACCGGGAACCAAAGGTGATCTCCGTTTCTCGAGAGATGGACGGTACATCGGATTCACGAGTGAGGGTAATACTGTCGACAGTCTGAATCTCTTTGTTCAATCGATGGATGGAGGCGAGTTGAAACGTCTCACCACAAACTCTTTGACCGATCACAGTCTGACCTGGTCTCCTGACAACAGTAAGATCGCCTTTCTCCGCGAAGGGGCGCTCTCAAACCGCAAGAACAAGATCTATATTATTCCTGCAAACGGTGGGGGGGAACGATTGATCGGAGAGGCATGGCACGGACTCGACTGGTCACCGGATGGTGAGAGTCTTGCCATCTGCGACAGCGAGGGGCCAGGCAGACCAACAGGCATTTACCTGCTCTCCCTGCGGACCAGGAGAATCGATCCTGTATCAAGGCCGAATCCGTCTGAAAATATCTTTGACAGCAATCCTCGATATTCACCCAATGGGCGGCTGATTGCCTTTACTCGATGGACATCGACATCGAATAGTGACCTCTACACCATCGACCTGATATCAGGAGAGCTGCATCAACTGACCACTGATCGAACCCAGATCGTCTCCCACCAATGGTCACCAAACGGGAATGAGATTCTCTTTGCCTCGAACAGAAATGGCAATTTCAGGATCTGGAAGATTCCAGCGACTGGTGGCGAACCGCTGTCGATTGAGGGACCGCTGGGAGAAGTGCGACACTTCGATGTTCAGAAATCGCCGCAGAACAAAAACCTCCTCGCCTACACCCAGCTCTTCACCGATACCAATATCCAAGTTGAGAACATCGCCGGCAAGGGCGAGACACCAGCAACTCGCACTCCCTGTTCGATCAGCTCGACGCGGGCTGATCACTCACCACAGTTCTCACCCGACAATAAGAAAATTCTCTTTGTGTCGGCTCGCTCGGGATTCAATGAGATCTGGATTGCTGATGCCGACTGTCAAAACCCGACTCAGGTGACCAGCTTCAGAGAGACTGGTATCGGAAGTCCCCGTTGGTCACCTGATGGCAGGTCATTTCTATTTGACCGTCTGATCGATGGACAGACTGATGTCCTTCTTTTCAACATCGAGTCCGGGCAGTATCAAAATGTGACCGCGGACAAGTCACCCGACTTTCTTCCGACCTGGACTGCTGATGGAGACGGATTCTTCTTCTGCTCTGAAAGGCTCTCGGCACGTGAGATCTGGAAGACCGGAATCCATGGTGGTGAACCTACCAAGATCACCAGAAATGGCGGGTTCGAGTCCTGGGCAACCAAGGATGGGACGGGGCTCTACTACACCAGCTACAATTCCCTCTTCAGACTCGACCTCAACAATCTGCGTGAAGAGCGGGTAGACGAGTTGAAGGAGATCTTCTTTGGGCGATACTGGACGGTCATGGGTGATGGAATCTATTACCTGACCCGTGAGGTTGCCAACCGCTGCCGCATTTACCGCTTCGATATCAAAACCCGCTCGACGAGCCTGCTCCTCGAACTTGCGGGAGCACCGGTCAAGTACGTACCGGGTCTCTCAATCTCATCAGACGAGAAACAGATCGTCATCAGCCTCATCAACTATAATCCCGGCGACATATCACTGGTCACCGACTGGCGCTGATCAGCTTGCCCGCCCACTCGCCCCACTTGGAGTGTGAGTAGATCATTGCCGCCAACCTCCCGCCACTGAGACTCCACCAAACGACTACTGTGGTGGGTAGACCGGAATGGTGATGAATGCTGAATCAGTCAAAGTCAAATTATGCAGATTGTGACCGCCATTGAATCCATTTGGGTTGTAGTTGATGAGCGCTCCGGTCAACCCCACCTCAGTCGGAGAGGCAAATTTCATCCATCCACTCCTGCCTGCAGGGATTATCACATCATACCTTGGGACCGATCGGGGAACGCTATTACCGAGCAAGGCTTTCAGCTGACTGTTTGCACTTGACATGGTAAAGCTCGCAGATTTTTCGACATCGTCGTAGAGCAGACCGGCCAGTGAATCAACCGAATCGAGCAGTCCCGTGAGATCCCCGCTGATCCGATTTACAACCAGCATTGACTGATTCCCTTCACTGCGCGACCTCAAACTGTCGATAGCCAGGGTCCTTGGCAGGGCGCTGTAGCTGATACCGTCAAAAAGTATCTTGGCCGTGGTCGCATTTGGGTCACAGATGATTGGCCCACCTTCGGCAGAGATTGCCACTGCGCTGAGACTTGTCCGATGACCACTCTGGAACTTGACATACTCTGATCCGATCAGATGATTGAAGCTGATCGGACACCCGTGATCGTCGACGGCGATTGCCAGAACAAATCCCGTCACTCCAGGATCGAGGTCGCTGGCGAGAAAACTGATCGTCTGCTGCGGTGTGAGCCTGACATAATTGTCGGCAACTCTTCTCGTTACACCATCGACAAAGAAGAGGTGAACATTGACTGACTGTCGCTGATGAGAGTTGGTCAGAGTGAGCCTGGTATCTTCTCGTTCGAAGATTCCAGATGCCCCCTGCTGGCCCTGATAATTCAGAAATATTGGTATCACCTGTCAAGTCAGCCCGTCTGCCAATCTGCACTTTTTATCGATTGTGGGCACTGACGATCAGGATCAAAAAGATCAAGGCGTAGACCACCTCGGCCATTCCGATCCGCCTCAGGTTGAGTGTGGATGGCGGGTTGCGATGATGGTAGAGAGCACGGGTGATGATCGGCAGGAATGCCACCAGGATGAGACTGGAGAGGCTCCCGATCAGGTACACGAGAACGAGGAGAACCGCGAGCAGCAGATGGTAGTGGAGGGAGAGGTGGGATACACGTTGTCTTGCCAACGCATCACGACCGTGGAGTGCCGTGACTCGATAGCGGACATAGAAAACACTGCTTACAAAATAGTGAAAAGAGAGGACCCAAAGCCACCAGGTAGTGTCATTCCAGAGGCCGCCAGCGACATAGTGGGCAGCCGGTCCGGAAAGGGTCATCGCCCCGATCGCGATAATCTCACTGGTGATCGTCCGGTCGATGCGGTGTACGGCGAGCCTGGCATTGATCAGCAGCAGCAACACTCCTGGCAGGCCAAGCCAGAGAAGAAGATGGTAGTGGAAGTGGAGTAGAAGAACTGCTCCGCTAAAGAAGGCCAGCAGTGCATAGATGGCCAGCGAGATGACTGCGGTGTGGTCCGGACGGCCGCGAGCCCGCGCACGCCAGACCAACAGCAGGGATTCACGGGAGATAAAGAGAGCACCTGATGCGACATAGAGCCAACCAACCGGTGCTGACCATCCACCCCCAACCAGGGTTCCAGCCAAGAGTGGGACCAGGAACATCGCCCATGCACCGTGCTCACGTGGCAGATTGAGCCTCGCGCGCCACGTCATGTCTCAGACTCCTCACCCAGAAAGAGACTGATCAGCCTGCACCGCTCCGCAACTTCCGTCACCTCGTCGAGAGTTGGAAAGAGGATATTCTCCTCGCGCTGGTGATGGTGGAGGGTCAGGCTCTTTAGGACTGCCTCCTGATCAAAGAGCCCTATCAGACCACGACGGCGGTCACCAGGCGCATTCAGCAATTCGAGCAGCAGCTCACGACAGCGAAGAAGCAGTGCGAGCAGTTTTGCGTGCTCGCCCAGATAGAACTCCTCAGGGCCGCCGGGGATACGTCCGGCCCGCCGGTAGATTGGCAGAAGGTACTCCTCCTCGAGCTGGAGATGGTCACGCAGAGCGAGTTCATATCGATCAAGCCTCTCCAGCGCCTCCTCAGGATCCTGGTCGAGCAGTGACTCCTGATGGAGCAGAAAGAGCTGATCGAGCCGCTCGTGGAGAGTCCTGAGGGATGTAAAACTTCTCATCATCGATACTCCAAACCCGACGGATGGCGCGAAGTCAGGCATCCTTAGACCAGACTGACAAAGATCGCCATGACGATGATCAGTCCGGTCAGAAGCGCCGCAACTCCAAACCAGAAGGATAGGCGCGTAGCGAGGGATGTCGGCGGTTCAGTAAGGATCTCTCCCAATCTTCCCTCGCGCACCAGACGTTCATACTCCGCCGGACGCTCGTCTTTGAATCGCGTGAGGGTCATCTTTCCGGTAAAGATCACCGTGTCCATCGGAAAGTTCTCCGGACGCAGGTGGTTGTGGAAGAAATGGAAGGTGAAGATAAACCCTACCGCCAGGAGCGCCTCTTCACCATGGACAATCATCGCCACATTGAGCACCCACCCTGGCAGAAACGAAGTGAAGAACCAGGGAAACCAGAGGATCAATCCCGACAGACCGATCACCGGAATACCCCAGAAGACGGCATAGTAGTCGAACTTCTCCCAGTAGGTCCAATGATCAAACTGCGGACGGGGCCCGAGGTAGAAGAAGTAGCGGAGGTTACGATAGAGATCGATCAGATCCTGCTTGCGAATGGCCACCGAGTCGGGACCAAAGAGGTTTCGCCAGGACCATTTGAAATCGGAACGGCGGATCAGATAGTAGAGATGGTAGACCGCATAACCAAAGGTCACGACAGCCCAGAAACGATGGAAGAACCGCGAAACCTCGACGCCACCGAGCAGTCCGGTGAAATAGCCGCCCCAGTTGCTGTCACTGAAGTGGAGTGGGATGCCGGTAAACGCCAGGCCGAGGAAGCTCATGACGATCACGACGTGCGTCAGCCGGTGCGAACTGGCAAATCTGGTCACCCACTGCGCATCGTCTGGCGCATGGCGAACAACCTCGCGCCGTAACCAGGCGACGAGTGAACGCTGAAACCAGAGCAGGGTGTGCAGACCAAAGAATCCAAAGACCCCAAGCAGGAGCCACTTCATGAAGCGGCTGACAAAGAATGTCGCCTCACCTGCTTCGCGCCTCTCCGGTTGGGGATGGGGATTGAAGCTGATCAGCTTCGCCGAGGCCTCGGTGTGGCACCGTGCACAGGTTGCGACAACATTGGTCGGCGCGACGGTCGACCGTGGATCACTCGCAGGAAGATTCAAGTGGGCGGTATGGCAGTCCGAACATTTCGCCGCCGCCATCAAGCCAAGATTGGTCGCCTTGCCATGGAAGGTCAGATGATATGTCCTGGTCTGCTCGGTGTGGCAGGCCGAACACTGATTGAGCATCTCCTTCTGCGAACCCGCGAGGGAGGTCGACTTGATATCGTGCGAACTATGACAGGTCGCACAGTTCGGACCACGGGCATCGCCGTTCAGCCAGAGCCGGCCATGGGCACTCTTCGTGAAGTCGTTCAGAATGCCCTCGTGACACTTGCTGCAGGTCAGCGGCAGATTGGCGTGCGACGTCAGCGCGGTCGGATCATCGTTCGCCTTGACGCCGTGAACTCCATGACAATCGGTACAGGTCGCGGAGACAACCAATCCGCCGTCGAACATGCCGCGTCCGTGCGCACTGCTCCGAAAACTCTGGATGAAGTGGGCCGGGGAGAGACCATACTCCCGGATCACCTTCTCGTCGGTATGGCATCCGGCACAGGTTTCGGCAATCTTGAAACGGTTGACCTTCGAACGATGATCATCCTT
>CAIOZW010000001.1 GCA_903862855.1 uncultured Acidobacteriota bacterium | reverse complement strand
GAAGGTATATATTCAAGAAACGTGGCAGCGGTTCGCGTCCTTTGATAAATCGCGTCTCAAAGTCACGTCGGAACTGCTGCCAGCGAAACTGATCGGAAATATTGGTATTGTATGTTGGAAAATCACGGGCCGTATTCTCGAGCAGGATCTGCGGAATCGGGTAGTTGACCGGTAGTCGGGCTCCAGTCGGAATGAAGTCCCCCTCCTCCTCGATTCCGCCAAGCTCAAAGCCCTCGCCATAATTGCGAAAGCTGAGGCCGGCCCGGTGCAGGTGCTCCCAGATCGAACCAGCTTCGAGATAGTCCTCTGGATGAATCGACGATGCTGAGCCGGTGAAGGTAAGCCTCCCTGGCGACTGGTTGGTCGGTCGAAAGTCTCTGTGTCCCCCGTAAGCGGCAGCGAGACTCGTCTCGACCCAGGCATTAGGATAGACACCAACCAGCCATCGGTGACCATCAGCTGAGACATCTGAGTCGAGATAGAAGTTGTCGCTGAAACTGAACCGGCGAACCAGGGCGAGGTGGTTTGGGATCACATTGACCTCACGCAGAACCGGTCGATTGTCGGCATCAAAGATCGTTGCCCGTTCGCCATAGTTTGCCAGACTTGGCTCAGCGGCGAGTCGACGCCCCGTACTGTCCTTCTCGATCGTCCCAAAGAACTGGTCGTATGTCCGATTCTCCTTGGTGATGAAGACGACGTACTTGATCTGCCCGCTCGGTGTTCCATATTCGGCAGGCACTACACTCGCGTCGATTGAACGTGCTGGCGGAAGTTCAAACCCATTGTTCCGAATGACCTGCCAGGTCTCCCCTCCCAGCTGCCGATCGGGAGGAATATCGATGATCGAGACTACTCCTTTCTGCAGTGCCGCCACCGATGTCCCCTCCGGCCCAATCTTGAAGTTTGGGCCACCATTGGGGCCGGAACCAAAGCCCTTTGCACTCGCCACATAGAGTCTTCGTCCATCGCCGCTTACGGCGAGTTGTGATGGATACCAGGCGGTAGGAATATGGCCAAGGACCTTCAGGCTTGCCGTCTCGATCACGGCGATGGCATTGATGCCCGCTTCAGCAACATAGAGTCGCCGCTCATCTGGACTCAGTGCCAACCCAAATGGGATCTGACCTCGCAAACGAGAGAGGGTCTGAATCTGGGCCGCCGAGAGTCCGCCTCGCTCGCGACGATGCCGCTCGATCACCTCGTTAAAAATGTTCAGATCGATATTGGCAACGACCCGATTACTCTGCGACTCGATCACCGTCACGCTGTCGTTATTGGCGTTGCTGACATATATCTTTTGCCTTCCAGCCACGACGCCACTTGGGCTCGATGCTCCCACCACCTTCTGTCCACCAGACGTATCCCCAATCAAGCGGCCCGTCTTCGTCCTTCCCTCAATTGTCAGCCGACCGTCGGCACCGATTCCATAGCTCCAGACCGAGGCCGCATCAGGATGGTTCGGATCACCAAGTCCGGGGACCACCTTCCCCTCGGCAATGATTCCGGCTTCAGCCTCACGCGAGGGAAAACCATAGGGTGGAAAGCTGAGCCCGGTCGCCTTGGGATTCTTTGCGTCATACCCCTCGATGAGTGAGTAACGGAAGACTCCGGCATTGGTCACGTGGAGTCGTTTCTCATCCGGGGCGAGGGCAATTGCAAAGGGTGCTCTTCCTGTCGGCAGGCTCTGGACCACTGTCCGCCTTGATGGATCGATGACTACCAGCCGGTAATTCGCCTGATCCAGCACATAGAGCCGACCACCATCGCGACTCAAAGCCAGCGCTCCAAGAAAGCTGTTCGCATACCCTGATCCATTCGCTTCAATCGTCGCCGTTCGTCGGCCCTCTACCAGATCGAAGACAAAGACTACTCCCTGATTGCCACTCGAGGCATAGATCGTCCGGTTGTCAGGCGCGATCGCCACCCCCATGAAGACTGAACGAAATTCGTCATCATCGTCATCCGCTACTCTCTTTCCACGGTACCGGGCGCGATCAGCCTTGATCTGCTGCAGCTTTGGCCCATCCTGACTCAGCTCATTTACTCCGGTGATGATCGAGACAGCGAATGGCTCCGTCCCATTGCAAGAAGCCACCAGTGTCGCGCCATTCGGACTCAACGCCAGCCCGTAAGGATGCGCTGCTACGCGCACATGCCGCCCACGCGGCGTGAGCACACGTCCATTAGGCAGCACTGCTCCTTCCGGGCTGTTGGACGCTTTGGCAGTTCCGGCGGGTGCGCTCAACCCACCAAGCGGACTGACCCTGGTCCGCGCTCCAGGCACTAGAATCAGCAGAACCGGTAGTAGCAGCAGCAAACGTCGACTCATCTCATTCCTCTCCTCTGTGGACGATCTTTGATATTTACTGACGATCGATTATCCGCCAACGATTCCGCCAAGTACAGATCACCCACTCCGTCGGACAGTCTGTTCAGTGCCTGCTCACACTGTCCATTATTTTGAATGGATTATGTAATTTCGTATTAGTCGTGTCTAATGGTGGTACGCTCACGCTATCCTTTACCAATAGTAATTCTTTGCAAATACAGAGACTTGGAGCTCACCAGTTCACAGATATGAGAGTGTTCGTCCATATGGAATGTGAATTGCATTAGTAAAAAGTATCTTACAATATACCGGCCGTAAAGTCGGAAAAAGCACTGCTAGTCCATCATATTTTGAGTCTTTGAACCCACATCTGCCAGGTCAGTCGTAATCGCTTTTCTGGGAGATGAGAATGTTAGTCATTTTGTTGATATTAAGCATCATCAAATAGCAGCTCGATTAAGAGTATCGAAATTCAGGCAAGATCAAGGAGAAGAAGATGCAGAAGAATCTGCTGAAGAGTCTATTGCTTTTTGTGACACTGAGTCTGTGCAGCTGGACGATGGTCGCGCAGACGGGAACGTCGCGCATTACCGGCACCGTCACAGATCAAAGCGGGGCAGTGCTTCCCGGAGCGAAGGTGACCGCGAGGAATGAAGCGACCGGCGTGACCTTTACGGCGACAACCAATGCCGCTGGCAATTTCAGTTTTGAGTCGGTTCTCATCGGCACTTACGAGATCAAGGTTGAGGCTGGCGGCTTCCGCACCTTCTCAAGTACTGCCAATATTCTGACGGTCGGATCACCGCTCGTCGTCGATGTCTCGATGCAGGTGGGAGCAGCGACCGAGATCATCTCCGTCGAAGGAAGCTATGAGAAGCTGACGACGACCAATGCGGCGCTGGGTGATGTTGTCGAACGCAAGACAATCACCGAACTCCCGCTCAACGGTCGGAACCCGCTCTCACTCATTACTCTTCAGCCCGGACTGGTGCAGCGAACAGGCGGGGGGGCCGGTAGCGGAACACACGTCAATGGATCACGCGACCGGGCCTTCAACGTGACCATCGACGGTATAGATGCCAATGAGCCATCAGTCCCAAATCCGCAGTCCAATGTCTACCGTCTCAATCCGGACAATGTCCAGGAGTATCGGGTTACCACCCACAACGCGACGGCTGAGAATGGCCGTAACTCCGGTGCCAACGTGGCGATCGCTACACGCAGCGGGACGAACGAGATCCACGGCACCGTCTTTCACTTCTTCCGCAACTCGATTCTCAACGCCAATGAGTTCTTCAACAATGCCCAGAAGTATCAGGCGCTTGCGCAGGGAAATACCGCGATCGCCGAACGCTTCAACCGTCCCGATCTGAAGCTGAACCAGTATGGCGCCGAGGTAGGCGGGCCGATCATCAAGAACAGAACCTTCTTCTTTGGCAGCTGGCAGGATCAGCGGATCAAGGTGACCCAGCCGATCAACCGCAGCTTTGGTACTCCAACCCTCTATACACCTGAAGCACGGGCCGGCATCTTCCGCTACTTTGTCGGCGGGCAGAATCGTCCGGCGGGCTCGACAGGCGCAGTTGTCGATGCCAATGGCAAACCGCTCTTCCCCGACTGCAGTGCGACGGTGACAACCAACTGCATCCGCTCCTACAATATGTATGCCGCGGATCCGCGAAACATTGGCGCCGATCCGACGGTCAAGGCCTATCTTGACCGATATCCGCGACCCAACAACTTCACCGTTGGCGACGGACTCAATACTGCCGGTTACTCATGGAACACTCCATCGAGCACCCAGGGGCCAAATATCATGGCGCGGATCGATCACACCATCAGTGATCGGCAGAGCCTCTTTGGCCGCTATATTCACTCAGATTTCGATACGCTTCAGGGAGATCTTCTCAACGGTCGTCCGACAGTCTTTCCAGGCTTTCCGCCGCTTGGTGAAGTCTACCGTGCCTCCAAGAACACGGCAGTCGGCCATCGCTGGACAGTCAGCGACAGTGTCGTCAACGAGTTTACGGTAGGTCTTGCCCGCTTTCGCTTCTTCTTCACCTGGGGAGAGTCGAACCCGGACTTCCCGAATATTCCACCATTCGACTTTGCCAACATTTCTGAACCGTACATCAATGTTCCAAGGACGGAGCGTACTCTCAACACCTATCAGATCGTCGACAATCTGAGCTGGGTCAAAGGTGCACACGTCTTCCGGACAGGAATCAACTTCCGGTTCATTCAACACAACGATCTGCGCGGATTTGCATCGTTCAACATTGCCCCAAGCATCACCTTCAGCCAGACTGACCGCGCCCCGGGCTGGATCACCAGCGCCAATGTGCCGGGCATCAATTCCGTCGACAATACGCGATTGCTCAACGCGGTCAATGACCTGCTCGGAATTCCGGCACGTCTGACCCAGGCATATGTCAGCGATCCAAACTCGGACGCCTACCTGCCAACTGGCAACATCTTCAACAACGGGATCCGCTACAAGCAGCTCAACTACTACTTCCAGGATGAATGGAAAGTAACCCAGAAGCTGACGGTCAATCTCGGGCTGCGCTGGGAGGTCAACCTGCCGGCAACCGAGAGCAACAATCGTGTCTTCGTCCCGAACCGGAGACCTGACATTTTTGATGCAAATAATCTTGTCAAATGGGAGAAGGCCGACGCCTGGTTCGAGAATACGACCTGGAAAGCTGTTGGACCGCGCCTCGGTATTGCCTATGCGCTCAACGACAAGACAGTTATCCGCACGGGGTATGGCATCGCCTATGATCCAATCTCGACCTTCCAGGTGACCTCGATCGCCGGATTCGTCCCCGGTCTGGTGACTCGTTCCCAGCCTCTGGCGACGGCACTCGATGCCAACAAGCGGATTGCGGAAGGGTTCCCGTTACAGCTTGCTCCACCAACCACCAAGCCGTCGACATTCTATGCGCCGGCCATCGCCCGTCAGGGTACGGCCCCAAGTCTTGGTGCCTTTGACCAAAAGATCGGACTGCCGACCTCCCATGACTGGAATATCAACATTCAACGTGAGCTTCCCTGGGGGATCGTTGCGCAGGTCGGCTACGTCGGTAAGCGTGGAACCCATCTGCTGCGAGGTTATAACCTCAATCAGACGAGGCTCAACTCTGACGTCATTGCCTCATTCAATCGTCTCAAGGCCAACCAGACCGCAGGATGCACCAATCGTGCGCTTGGCACAGGCTGTGCGGCTGGCTATACCGCTTCACCGGTCGGTATTCTCCTTCAACTCTCAAGCGAGGCCTTTCTCAACTCGGCCGCGACGACGACCGATTTGCAGCAGAATGCTGTCGCCAACCTTGCCAACCGGATCGATACAGGTTTCGATATCTGGACGAAGGGTGTCCCGGCCAACTACTTTCGGCCAAATCCGCAGTTCTCGTCACTCTTCTATCTCGATTCGGGGGGAGACTCCTATTACCATGGACTGCAGGCGACCGTCCGGCGCCGTTTTGAGAACGGCTTCTCGATCGGTCTCGCCTACACCTTCAGCAAGTCGATCGACAACATGTCGGTCGATCCGGTTGCCTCTTCATCAGGTGGAGGTCTCTCGACCACCAACTCTCGAACGGCGACCGACATCTATGACTGGAGGCTTGACCGTGCCGTCTCCGATTTTGATCGGCGTCATGTCCTGGTTGTCAATGGGCTCTGGGAGCTGCCGTTCGGTAAGGGTAGAGCTATCTGGGGAACTGCCCCAGGATTTGTCAACCAGATCATTGGTGGCTGGAGTCTCAATGGTATCCTCTTCAACATGACCGGCCAGCCATTCCAGATCCAGAGTGGAGCTCTGACCGCCCATAATGGCAAGGTCTCACGTGCCAATATTACGGGAACGGCTCCGGTAGCCAAACTCCAGAACGTCCCCGGGATCCTTGGTCCCGTGCTCTTCAACGCGAGTGATTTGGCCCAGTTCGGTTTTCCGGATGCCGGATCGAACGGGTTGCAGTCACGCAACTCCTTCCGTGGCCCTGGTTATACCAATCTGGATCTGGGAATCTTCAAGAATTTCTCCCTCACTGAGCGTTTCAAGCTCCAGTTCAGGGCAGAACTCTTCAACGCTCTCAACCATGCCAACTTCGAGTCTCCTCGCGATTCGACGGATGGTTCGACGCTGATCACCTCGACCGGCTTTGGGCGGACCTGCTGCTCTGCAGCATCAACACCCAGCTCGGCCAATGTGATCGCTACCGGCGAGTCGGCCCGCGTCGTCCAGCTTGCTCTCAAGCTGACCTTCTAGGCGGGGCGATCGATTCAGTTTCAGGACAAGCCTGATGACCTGCTCGGCAGAACGGTACGGGAGATCCGCATCGTTCTGCCGAGATTTTTTGAGCGATTGGTTGTCAGATAGCGCAGTCAATCATCGATTATTCAACGGGGGGACTTGTCCTTGGCAGGATGCAAGATCTCGTTCTCCCCCACCTGAGCGGTCACACTATGGGTTTTGAAATGTTCAAACGGGAAGTCGTCTCAGTCGATTCGGCTTTTATTCCAAATTATTGTCTTGCTCGTCGCATGCGGTTAGGTAAATCTGAATATCGTGAAGTATATTATTCCTGTCTAATGGGGCTCGATAAGCACGCGATATCTATACAACTCGATTAAAAGGTTTGGAAGCGACACTTCCAAACTTGTGCTTTATCGTTTCGAAAAGCCTTCTGTAGCAACCAAAAACAGTCGAATAGAGGCCGTTCGCGGCAGGGATTTCAATCGTTGATCCTTGTCAGGGAGCCCCTATACTTAGCAGGCATCCACAAGTGGTTGAGCCAGCGGTTCTTCAGTAGGCAGGAAAATAATCGGGCCCGGAATGTCATTGCCCTGGAAAAGCCAGACATTCTGAGCCCACTTGGCAGATCAATACACCGCGAAGATTAGTTAACCGCGCCGTGCATAATCCGCTGACTTTTAAGACAGAGATTGCAGGCTCGTGGTTTCATTTTTCCCGGTGAATAAACCTTCTGGGGAAAATCGATGACCAAACAGACTGATTTACACCGTTATACCTATTCCATTGTCGTTCCTTTGTTCAATGAAGAAGAGAACGTCAATCCATTGATCAAGAGCGTCTTTGAGACGGTTGGACACGATCCGCTCTTCCGCCATTTGGTTCTGGTCGATGACGGGAGCCGCGACAGAACCGTAGAGTTGGTTGAACGGGAAGCCGAGCGGGAAGAGCGGATCAGGCTTGTCAGACATACGGAGAACCGTGGGTTGGGTGGAGCGGTCAGATCAGGTCTGGATCATGCTGAAGCAGACCTGGCAGTCTATACTGATGCGGATCAGCCATTCGACCTCGCCATACTTCCCGAACTGCTGGCCGGGGCAGGGCCGCGCACAATTGTCACAGGTTATCGAATGAACCGAGATGAGGGCTTGCGTCGCTGGCTGCTCTCGAGAGTCTATAACAGGCTTATCTCCCTTCTTTTTGGGTTGTCGGTGAAAGATGTCAATTTTGCCTGTAAAGTCATCCCGCGAGTTCTGATCCGCGAGGCGATACTCGAGAGCGAGGGTTCTTTCATCGATGCAGAGATTCTTCTTGAAGCGCGTCGATTCGGTCTCCGGATCGAGCAGTACCCTGTTCGATACTATCCAAGAACAAGGGGTGAGTCGACGCTCTCCAGGCCAGGTGTGATCTTCTTCATTCTGGGTGAGATGATCGACTATCTGAAACGTCGTCCGGCTGGGCAGCCACTCGGTTTTCAGTTGGAGAATAATGAATCTTGGCGACGAGACTGATCATCAACGCCGACGACTTCGGAGCGGCTCCTGAAATTGATGAAGCAATCAGGGATCTCATTACGGCAGGAGCCCTGCGGGATGTTTCGGTTCTTGCCAATGGGCCGACGGTTGAGCCGGCACTGGAATGGCTGCGCTCCCATCCGGAGGTGAGCGTTGGAGTACATCTCAACGCCGTGGAGTTCAAGCCACTTTCCGACGTGCGTGAGGTGGCTTGTCTGGTCGATGGTGACGGTTATTTTGTTGGCCTGACGGAGTTGCTGTTGCGTTGGGGACGCTCACCTGCCAGGGTGACGCGGGCGTTGGCGATAGAATGGGAGAGGCAGATTCGCCACCTCGTTGATGCTGGGCTGTGCATAACTCACCTCGACAGTCACCGTCACGTTCATGCCCTGCCTGGTGGGTGGAGAATCGCGCTCGAACTCTCCCGGGACTGGAGGATTCCTGCGTTACGACTGCCGAAGGAACCACTCGGTCTCCGGGCACGCCCATTTGGTTCTCTTGCCCTGCGGAGCGCTCAATGTCTTGGACGTCTGGTGTCGTCATCGCCACCAATACTTCACAATGACCATTTCCTTGGATTCAGGCGGGCGGGAGAGTACACCCTTCAAGCGTTGCGGACGGATCTGCGCAACCTTACCAGCGGGGTGACCGAACTGGCACTCCACCCCAGCCTTGTCGATCACCGACCCTATCCCGCAATGCGTGGAGACGGAGAACGACGATTACTGCTTGATCCGCAACTCCCGTCTCTGCTTGCCTCTCTCGGAATTGAGCGAATGACCTGGAGGGATCTGCTCGATCCCGCCTCGTGATCGGCAGATCTATATTATTCAAATGTCGATTGTG
This sequence comes from uncultured Acidobacteriota bacterium, assembly GCA_903862855.1. Lineage (GTDB taxonomy): Bacteria > Acidobacteriota > Blastocatellia > RBC074 > RBC074 > CAIOZW01. Next base: position 5,890 of record CAIOZW010000001.1, on the reverse strand, counting down.
TTGAAGTCATATCTCATCAGCCTGCAAAGACTGACAAATATCGCTACACCGGGAGGGAATCTCTGGTTGGTGATCCTTCTCAGTGGGATGCTCCTCTTTGCCAATCTCCATCGGGGTGATCTGGGAGGGTATGACGACGCCGTCTATGCCGCACAGGCAAGGCAGGTCTTGAAGACCGGAGAATGGGGAACTCTGCGACTCAATGGCTCCCCCGATTTTGACAAGCCACCACTATTTGTCTGGATCGTTGCCGCCTTCTTCAAGATCTTTGGAACGTCAGACTCTGTCGCCAAACTTCCGGTAGCCGTTTTCGGTTTTCTGACGATCCTGCTGACGGGAGAGCTGGCCCGCCAATGGTCGAAAAATGGCTGGCTGGCGATTCTCTCGATGATCGTTATGATGACGACCCAGTATTTCGTCAAATACTCGACCCACGTCATGCACGCCGTTCCATTGACCTTCTTCTTTACTCTCTCGATCTATCTCTATCTTCGTTACCTGGCAGGTGGATGCAACCGGCGTCTGCTCCTCCTGGCCGGGGTGAGCTGCGGACTGGCCGCGTTGACCGTCTCACCAGTCGGGTTCTTTCCAGTCGTCATTATCATTTCCGACATGCTTCTCAAGCGCCAGTTTGAGCGACTCCGATCAAGAGATACTCTCTTTCTGCTCTCAGGCACACTTGCCATACCACTGCTCTGGTATCTTTGGGAGCTGCATCTTTTCGGAATGGACTTTCTGCGCGGCCACTTTGCCAATATTGCTGCACATGCTCTCGCGGTCGAAGAGAGGAGCTTTGCAGCCAAGACGTGGGGCTACCTCCAGTATCCGCTGCTGCTCCTTCGACATTACTGGCCTTGGCTTCCTTTCATGCTTGTCGGACTGGTCGACGCGCTGCGCCGCCTCTCGTTCAGCCGGGAAAATGGATTCGAGGGGCGATCAAATCTGCTCTGCATCTGGCTTGTCATTGTCATCATTCCCTTCAGCCTCGCCGAGAGTAAGGTTCTACGTTACATTATGCCGGTCTTCCCGCTCTTCTCGATCCTTGCCGCGACCTCTCTCGAGAAGTTTGTCACGATTCACCAGCGACGCCGGACGACCATTGCCTGGATCGTTCTTGGCGCGATTATCATTGGAGCTACTCTCTTCCCCACTATCCGCTGGCGTGCCGAGGATACCCGTCAACTTGCGCCAGTCATCGCCAGACTAACCCCTCCAGAACGGCGGATCATTCTCTATACGGCTGGTGAGTGGCAATGGGAACATCGCAACACGCTCATCTGGTATGCCGAGCGTTTCGTCGATCACGATCTGAGTCTTGAAAGTGTCTTCTCAAAGCTGCAGGCAGAGAGGGAAGCACTCGCCGTAATCGATCGGGTCTCGCTCGAACGATCCTGGCTTTTATCATCAGGTCGACTTGAAATTGTTACCCAAACCAGCAGATTTGTAATTGCCAGGGCCACCGTGCCCTGAGCCCATTTCTGTCTCAGCCTTTGTCGAACTTAGCCGTCCGGATAAATGGAGTGGGTGAAGAATGTCTTGTATATTTGGTGCAGCTGCGCCGACTGTCTGTCTGGCGAGGAATATGACATTGCGCATCTTCGCAAGGAGGTCTACTCCAATTACTGATTCAAAAGCACCGTGGGACCTGTCTCTGGAAAGACGGTTTTAAGTTGTTCTGTTCTGCTGGTGATCGCCAATCACCTGAGAACCTTGCTGCCGATCGTCGCTGGCTGCTTGGGGGGGCTTACTCTGTCGGTTGTCGCAAGAGCAGGGCACTTTTCAGACCGTGCCTCAGAACCAATGATCGAAGGATGAGGTTGTCGATGTGCGTGGAAATCCGGTGGGAGCCGGTCGTGGGGCTTCATCGCACGTACAGAACTGTGGGGGAGACTGGTCACCCTCAGTATCTGCATCAATCGACATGTCGCATCTGGTCTCGGCAGTGCAGCAAAGAGTTTCGGGAGTTTCGGGCATTTCGCCCGCCAAAGAACATAGACCAATCATTGGTCGTGCCCCGGTAGATGCACAATGCAACTATAATCACCCTCTCATCAACACCTGAATCTATCAGATTAGTATGATGGTGGTCTAACTTCTTTTCGATCGCTATCTCCAGTTATTGATCAACATTATGTCGCTCAACTGGATGCCGATGGTGGTCAGGGCGGTTCGCTGCTCACCCTTTGAGACTGAGAGGGAGGGAAAATCGTCAGTTAATCTAAACCTGCTCTCCATAAAAAGACTGATCTTGCCGGTTGCCGGATCGAGTCGATTTATCAAAGAGCCGGCGCCTGGATGCGGCTGATGGTAATAGATGGATGCCCCTCCGATATTCCAGTTCCGGTTGAGGTAGAGGTTCGCCAGCTCCTTTACCTGAGCGGTTTTGCCATTTGCCAGATCAAGTGACCAGAGCCGATTATCCTGATTGTAGTAGAGCATTCGACCATCACTCGAAGCCACTGGTTCCCACGCTCCCGACTTGCCTTCAAAGGTGACCTGAACTGCCTCCCCGCCGCCAGCCGGAATCTTCCAGATCTGATTCTTTGTGTGGGGGATGGCACGGTTCGAGGTGAAATAGATTGTCCCACCATCCGGTGACCAGAAGGGCAACGTGTTTGAACCAATCGAATCGGTGACACGCCGCAGACCCGAACCATCGACCCTGATCGTGTAGATGTCGCTCTCTTCACGGTTGCGGCGGTCAAAGACGATCTGTTGACCGTCCGGAGACCAGCGGGGACTGCCCACTCCGAACTCGCGGAAGTTGGTCAATTGTCTTACCTGTCGGCAATCGACCTGCGCAATCCACAACTCATCAAAGCCGGTTCGACTCGAACAGAAGAGGATCTGCGATCCATCTGGTGAAAACTGTTCACCATAGTCCGAGCGTGTCGAATTGATCAGGCAGGGGGAGGCTTCTGCTCCCTTCTCCAGGATCTCGATTCGCGTATCATTCTGTTCATTGACGTAGGCAAAAAGATTCGATTTATGGGCAATCGAATAGGAGGTCATCGGTGCCGGAAGATTGGGCACAACCTCTGGAATGCCGTTGTCGAGCCTGACCTGCCACAACTGTATCACTCCGCCCTGATTCGAGAGAAAGTAGAGTCGTTGCCCATCACCCGACCATTGAAGCGAGTGTGCTTTGATCAGCTTCTTCTCAATTGTCAGCTGTCGCTCCTCTCCGCGCGTCAGGTCGATGAGAAAGAGATCACATCCCGCGTCACTCTTATAGCGGAGAAAGGCGATGGAGCGACCGTCGGGGGAGTAACGTGGAGTCGAATCGAAGGAACCGCCTTTGGGAGGTGGTGAAGTAAGGCGTCTTCGCACATTGCCATCGATGCTGATCAGGAAGATTCCCATGCCCCCCCCCGATTCGTTGAGGCCCGAGATCGCCAGGTACTGCCCGTCAGGTGACCAGTCAAGTCCGTCGTCGACCAGCGCAATTTCTCGCTCTGTTCCGCCCAGCGCTGGTATCACCATCAGATGCCGGGGATTACCCTTCTTTTCGGCCGAGCGCAGGAAGGCGATATAGTGCCCGTCAGGTGACCATGTAGGCATCTGATCGGCGCCCGGGTGACTGGTAAGCCGGACCAGTTCACTCTCGATGGTCTGCCTGACGTAGATGTCCTCGTTCTCAAGTTGATCACCGTTCCAGGTGAAGGCAATCAGTTTGCCGTCCGGTGTCAAAGCCGGAAATCTCTCCGTTCCCGGATAGGCCGTCAATGGTTGTGGAAATGATGGTGTGGCCACTTTCTCTGGCACGGTCGACCGGCGCAGGAACCAGCCCGTCAACCCGGCAAGGAACAGACCGACCACAGCCACAATCAGCCATGTCGACATCCTGCTTTTTGGTAATTGCTCAGTCTCCACCTTCACCGCCGAAACCTCGACTGGCAAAATGGCTTTGACGTCGACGATTCCCTGAAACTTGTATCCACGTCCGGGAATGGTCTGGATAAGTCTTGGAGTCCGCGGATCCTCTTCAATCAATCGTCGGATGGCGTGAATATTGTTGGCGAGGTTGGCTTCGTCGATATACTGATCGGGCCAGATCCGTTCGAGGATCTCCTCCTTCAGCATGACTTGTCCGGCATTCTCGACCAGGAGCAACAGGACCTCAAATCGCTTCCGCGTCAGCGGGACCTGCTTCCCATCTTTCAGAAGCTCCAGTCCGGCTTTGTTGAGAGTATACGGGCCAAAACTGTAATAATTGGCGCTGTCGATCCTGTCACTCTGCATAAAATGTTCCTTATGGGACTCAGACAAATAATTGTAAAGTTACTCTCGTCGTGGGAATCTGCACCGTCCGCCCCAGTATCATCTGACTGAACACCCACGAGGATTTGACACTGAATTGCAATCTGCCACCCTTCCGGGAACGGACGACGACTCATTTCCCTCATAGTTCACGCATCACAACGATCAGATATCATTACTTAAAACAAAATAATGTTGATTTCAATGGAGCTCTCTTACCTGACACGATTCATCAGGATGGCGATCATCAGGGGCTATTTAGATCTCAGGATATAGAGTCAACCCAGCCTCTGTCGAATGGATTTTATACCATCTGATTCCTGATCGGAGAGTAAACCGAGGTAAATATAGATTGAAGATCTGAAAAATGAATGGGTTCGTGAGGCGATCGACAAGTCAACGACCCAGCCATTACCAGTGACCCGTCTCCAGTACATTCTCGGGCCGTCGATTCTTTAATTTACCGAACCCGTTGATTATCTGAGATGACGTGGATGTTGACGCCGTGGGTGGCATTGGGTTGAAGCGGTTTGTGCTATTGCCGCCTTGCGAGATGCTGAGGCGGAATCAGATTGATCTCTCATTGTTACTAGACTTTATCAAGGAGAACCGACTGATCCTTTGTGAGAACTTTCATCCGTAGTTTACTGAGGGGATACGGATTAAAAATCGAGCCAAGGCTTCATGATTCATATTAATTCATCGTGGAATTATAGGAAAAATAGAAAAAATAGGAAGCTATAAACAGATTTATAGCTTCGATGTGTGGAGTATCGGCGTTGTTCAAAGACAAGTAGACTGGGCAAGGGGACCATTTGCTCATCACCCCGTGAGGATCGCTGACTCGCCCGGTTAAAGATTAAGACAAAATATCAGTGAACGACCAATATTTGCGGAGCTACACACAGATGCGTAACACAACTTCCAATAATCCTGAGCCGACTTCCAGACCAGCCAAAGCAACCGGACTTTATAAAATATTAGGTATGGCAATGAATGCAGGCAGGCTCCCATCGGTGATCATCCTGTTTTGTATCCTTTTTCTGACGATCATTGGAGTCCAGGCCGCCGCTGGAAAGACCGATTTCGCCAAGTTGAGCCGATACATCGGTAGTCTCATCACTAGTCAGTTGCCAGTTCAACAAAAGAGAGATGCGGTCGGGACAGGGCGACCACAACAACCGCGTGGCAAGCAGGTTCAGGCTGCTGTTGCGGCGACTTTTACAGTCAATGATACTGGTGATGCGGCAGATGCCTCGATTGGGGATGGGGCTTGTGCCACGGCGGGTGGCGTCTGTACTCTGCGGGCGGCGATTGCTGAGGCCAATTTCACTGCTGCTGCCGATACGATTACGATCACCGCGACAGGGACGATCAGCCTTTCCACCCCGCTCCCAGACATCACCCAGAGTCTGACAATCGATGGGCCTGGCTGGCAACAACTGTTGGTCCGACGTTCCAAACAGAACTCGATTGATTCAGGGTGGGCTGATGCGAGTCCTGCTCCGGCCGCCCAGTTCAGAATCTTTACCATCCCGTCATCCGGCCTTGAGATCGTCATCAAGGACATGTCCGTTGGTTATGGCAACAGTATTGGCACCGGCTATGGTGGCAACATCTTCAGCCGCAG